>JALWOJ010000165.1 GCA_026995555.1 Acidilobaceae archaeon
TTGAACCTGAGGCTTACAGGTTTATAGACAAAAGTCAATCGTTACTTCTGAAGCGTAAAGAACGAAAACCAATTGAGCTGAGCCTAAAAGAAGTTTTAAGGGAGCCTAAAAAGTTGCCCGACCTTCTAAACGCAATAAGGAGGGCTTTCTCTTATGACATCGATCTGATTCTGGTAAGCGATGCCTCTAGGGTTCAGGAGCTCATTCATCCCATATCGATGGCTGGCATTGCAGGGCTTGCTGGGGTTCCAGAGTCCCTAGCGCTCTCTTATGTCTCCACGGTACCACTCAGTATTATCAAGAGAAAGGGCCTTTAAGAAGGCTTTAAACTCTAATCTGAGCAAGTTAACGTCTGCAAAATCAATGATCACGTATCTATGCCAAGGAGGCTCATAGCTAGGGTCTTTGAAACTTAGGTAGCTTTCAACATTTAAGCCCTCTCTCCTTAGGATGGCATTAAATGTTGCCACACCTCCTCCTTTAATTCCCCACTCCATTATTGCTTTTGAAAGCCTTTGATCGCCTAAAGCTAGAAGTGCCTGAATTTGAGCATGCCTAGAACCATAAATCCTCACATCTACCCCTTTCTTTCTCAAATGTCTGGAGAACTCCTTGAGTTTCTTCTCCGCAAAACCCCTGTCAAATCCTAGCCATTGAAGAGGTGTGTGGGGTTTTGGTATTAAAGGATTTGCACTAACTTTAAGTAGAGCCCCCCGAGACCTTACCTTTTTCAGAATTGTTTCTATTAACTCTAAAGTTTCCTCAACATCATTCTTGTCCTCTCCTGGTATGGCTGTTATCATGTACAACTTTATTGACCTTATTCCAGCTTCAAGTGCTTCTTCAACGACATTTAATACTACATCCTTCTCTATACATTTTTTAAACGCTCTACCTATTCTACAACTTCCAGTTTCGGGTGCGATGCTTAGCGTCCTCTGATCACCCTTAGCTATCAACCTTAACCTCTCTCTCGTTAACGTCTCGACCCTCATACTTGGCACGCTAACTTCTAATCCAAGATCTTCAACTGCAAATGCTAGAAGATCTTCAGCTTCAGGATTGTCAAAAAATGAGAGGCTGTAGAAGGATACCTTATTGAGATTATTGACCTTTATGCCTTCAACTAGAAGACTTTTAAGAACAGCAAGGCTTCTGTGCCTCGGAGGTCTAAAGATATATCCCTCCATACAAAACCTACAGCCTCTGCCACAGCCCCTGCTGGTCTCGAGAAGATAGCTCTTCCCCCAGATAGGCTCGACCTGTTTCTTTAAATAGAGCTTAGTCGGATGCCATGAATCATCCAAGTTTTTAACGTAAACTTTCCTTGTTAAGCTAGGTCTTTTTGTTAAAAACACCCCCCTTCTGCCAGAAATTTTCTCTAGGCACCTCTCCTTAGAGCTTTCACAATCGACCAGTGAGATAAGCTCGTCAAGAATGGGCTCGGCCTCACCTATAATCACTACGTCAAGAATATCAGTCAAAGGTAAGGGATTTGCTGAAAGAGGAGGACCTCCTCCAATAACTATAGGAAACTTTCTTTTATCTGCAAGAGGAGGTATTCCTGCTAAATGTAACATTCTGGCAACAGTTGGATACAGAAGCTCAAAGGACACGCTTACAAACAAAACTTTTATTCTTGAAGGATCTGGGGCCCTATCAAACGAGACTATCTCATCCTTGTCAAGAAAATATCGATAAACAGGAACTTTAAGCACTTCCTCAATATAATTCCCAATCATGTGAAAGGCTAAGCTCGAATAGGCTACTTCCGGAGGTCCAGGATAAAAGAGGCCTACAGCCTTTAACACCTATAGTCAGCCCCTTTAGGCACGTCCTTATAGACTACGCAACCCGGCCAGACTCTGGCGTAAGAGCCTACCTTAACTCCCGGCATAAGAGATACGTTTATTCCCGTCTGTGCATGTCCTCCAATAACGGCCCCTAGTTTCTTAAGCCCTGAATCAACCCTCTTTCCCTTTAAGGTCATCTTGATCGTCCTCTTGTCAAAGCGCAAGTTTGCTGTTATAGTGCCTGCCCCTAAGTTCACATCCTCGCAAACTATGCTATCGCCCACATAGTTGAAATGAGGAGCCCTTGCCTCTTCCATGAGGATGGACGCTTTGATCTCAACGGCGTAACCCACTTTGGCCTTCTCAAGAATTACAGAATAAGGTCGTATATGGCTATGCGGGCCTATCAAGGCTCCCTCTGCTATGTAAGCAGGACCCTCTATAACGCTATAAGGCCCTATCTTAGCCCCTGGCGCTATGTAGACGTTATCATCAATGATAGCGGTTGGATGAACTTCCCCTTCCTTCTTCCAATTCTTTATTTCGTTATCCAGAACATATCGGTTGGCCAGAAGCAGGTCCCAAGGCCTACCTATATCCCTCCAGTCCCCACTTCCCAGATCAACAAATCTTAGCCCCTCATTCTTAGCTATATCAAGGAGGGCATCTGTTAGCTCGAACTCTCCTCTTGATGATAGCCCAACTTTCTCGACGTATCTTATATGCTCCTTAGCTATGAGGGCCACCCCTATAAAAACCAAATTGCTAGGAGCTTTCTCAGGAGAAGGCTTTTCTATTATGTCCAAAACGTTAGGAGGGTTGACCTTGAGGACCCCGTATTCCCAAGGCCTCTCCGTAGGGGCGGCTAAAATTGATGAAGGTGTGAGTTCTTTCAATATTTGCCAACGATCAGCTGGAATGAAGACATCCGAGTAGATTATGAACAGATCGTCAGGTTCTGATGCCCTTATTGCTGAGAGAACCGCATGTGCAGTTCCTTTTGGCTCCCTTTGGATTATGAACCTCACAGAATCCTCCAGTTCCCTGAGACAGCCAACTTTGGCCATTTCATCTTTGTACGATTCCTGAATGACAATTAATATCTCATCAAACTTCTTTACACTTAAGGCCATTCTTAGATTTCTACAGATCATCGGCTCTTCCAGAATTTTCACGAGTGCCTTTGGCCTAGTTTCAGTTATGGGTTTCAGCCTCTCCCCTTTTCCTGCAGCCAATAAGACTAACTTCATTTCTCCTCACCTAGCTTTTCATGAAGCACAGTTGCTAAAGCTATAAGAGCTGCAGCTGCGGCATATTCCGTTGATAATGTGAGACCAGGAGCTATATCAATTACAAAGTTAGCATATCTATAAACTCCCAGAGGTATGCCCTCCCGAGAGCCAAAGAGAAGGTTTATCCTTTTATTTCTCCTAAATACCTCCCATAGCTCATCCTTAAGCTTAGCTATGTGCTCCCCCTCAGGCTCAAAGACGATTATGGGCTCTCCCCTTCTATCCCTAACAAGCTGATGAAGATCTTGAACAAGGACCTGCACCCTCTCCACCCTTCTGTGATAACTTCGAGCCTGTATGTTATATCTAGACTCTATACCCTCAAATACTCCAGACAGGAACTCATAGAGTTCTCTAGCCCTTACAGAACCTACGGGAGCCACTACAAGCTCTTTAACCTCAAAGTTCTGAACCTCCCTTCCAACTCTAATTCCCATATTTTTACAGGCATCTAAAGGACCTAAATATGGCATCTGAACAACAGCCACTTTCCTAAATAATGATAAAACGGAGTGCTTTCCAGGCCTCATCTTTTTCCATTCTATAGTGCCTGGATAAATAGAGATGTACGCCTCATTACCTATTATCTCAACTAACACAACCTTATCTGGAAAGTCCAGGTTTACACAGGCATTAGTAGCCTTTCTGACCGCGTCCCCAACTACGACATTAACGTCTATGCTAGTGAAGTCATGTCTACCTCTTCTCACAGTTCTAACAGCAAAGCATTCGTTCTCAGAAATGCGATTTTTAGCTAGCTCAGCAGCTCTCTTGGCCATATCCTTAAGCTCCGCCTTAGCGTGAGCCTGTATAACTAGCACCCTGTCAGCCTCTATAACCTCTTTTTCTATCTCAGCTGCATCAAGCTCAGGGTCTTTACATCCATATACTAAAACAAGACCTTTAAATCCTAGAGGAGAGGGTAGAGCCTCAAGGTCCCTGTTTAATTCTTCGACCCTTGAAGCCACAATTTTTTCCATGCCCAGTGCTGTCTTTATTAAAATGCAAGGTTCTTTCTGCATAATGATGAACACCTAAGAGTTGCCTACAAAAACTTAACTTAAAAAATTAATTTAGAGGATGAGGAGAAACTGAAATTTACTCCTCTTTAGGTTTCGGAGGTAGAACTTTTCCTCTTGCGTACTTCTCGAAAGGTAAAGTCCTCGATGGGTATTCTGGAATGATTCCACGAGGTAGAACTGCCTGGACTATCAATATTATTAAACCTATGAAGGCGTATTCCAATGCGTTAGCGAACTGATCCGGATTAATTCCAAGAGCGCTTGCATGAAGCACTTGAGCCACCTTAAAGCTGTAAAGCCTTACAGGCCATATCAGGCTAACGCCAACAATTATGGTTGCTAATCCCGTTCCCCTGTTGCTAGCCATTCCTCCTAGAATGATTAAAGCCCAAGGCCAGAAGGTCCACCATACTCTGTTAAATATAGAAACTGCTGCCACAGAACCTCCTCCGAGGAATGGATTGAGAGCGTATACAGCTCCTGCAAGACCTGCAAGAGCACTGCCTATTATCATTGCATCCCTTCTAATTGTAACCACGTTCTTTCCAAGGGCCTTTGCTGCATCCTCATCATCTCTTGCAGCCCTGAAGAGCCTGCCTGCGGGGCTGTTGTGAAGCCTCTCAACATATACATAAACGATCAGCGCAACTATTATGGTGAATATTGTCGCTGCGAGGCCTGAGTTGTGGGTCCATGAGAACAGTGCTGGCGTGCTTAGGCCGACAGTTGGCGTTGATCCCATGAGCGACTTCGTGTACGTGAAGATGACTCTAAGGCCCTCAGCTACAGTTAGAAGCAGTATGGCTAAGAACTCCCCTCTGAGCCTGAGTGCTGGAAGCGAAGCTATCCAGCCGAGAATTCCTCCTAAGATTAACGAGAGCACTAATGCAAATATTACTAGGCCTATGTCAAGAAGTGGATGATATGGGAAGAACTTTGTATTCATTATCGATAGAGTTTTTGTATTTGACGCTATAACTCCTGCTACAGTTACTCCTGGCACGCTTTTGGCCGCAACTGCTGCAGCTATGTGAGCAACGATATTTCCAACCACAATACCTCCCATAGCAAAGAACATTGCGTGACCGAAGTCTGGGATTCCCATATGTCCTGCTTTTAAGTTAAGTCCAATAGAGACTATGTAATAAATTCCGATAAATGATAGTATTTGCTCAGCAAGTACCGCAAAGTTTGCCATCAAATCTCACCTCCAGTCGTCTTCCTCCTAAATCTTCTAAACCTTATTGAGGCCAGACCTTCAGGTATGAACAGCAACGTAAGTGCCACGGCAAACATCGAAAACACCTTGTTGTACTTTATGAGACCCGGTGCGTTCATGACCGCAGCAAGCCATGGAACGAACAGCTTCTCTATCAAGCCTATTAGGAAACCTCCTCCTATGCTTCCCTCAACATTAAATATGCCTCCAACTATGGCGCCTGCAAACACACTTACCACTATGCTGTTATAGGGGCTCGTTGGCGATATGAACTTGAGGAACGACGTTCCAAAGAGCATTAGGAATCCCGCCATTCCAGCTATTAGACCGGCTATGAACCAAGCTATTGCAAACACTCTATCAACGTTTATTCCCAGGACCAGGGCTAAGTTGGGATTCTCTATAGAGGATCTCATCATCACTCCCAGCTTAGTCTTTCTAGTTAGAAATGTTAGAACTATCGTAACAACGACCGCTAAAATTAATGCTCCTAGCACACTTCCTCTAATCATGGAGTTCCCTATGTATATGTATTCATCAGCGAAATCTAACCCTAGACTGGCAAAGTTAACAGCGCCTATTAGTGAGCTAGCCTTAGCCGCCAAGTTTATTATAGGCTTCTCCGACATAAAGATGAATAGAAATGCTACAAGCAGAAAGTCAAAGCCCAAGGTCGAAATCATTAGTGCTAGAGGCGACAAGCCTCTTCTCTCTAAAGGTTTCAACACAGCATAATAGAGAAGTATTGAAACTAGGCCACCAACGATGGAGGCCACAATGAAACCTACTGCATAGATCCATCCAGGCAATGGTAAAATATAGCGCATCCCTCCCAAGGTTCTCACAGACGAGTTCAATGTTATATGATAGTGAACTACGAGGGAGAGCATGGTCGCGGCCGCAAAGTATGCCGCTACAGTTGCATATCTAACATGTGCGAAGTTGAAGACCTTCGTTGTCATATATGACAATGTTATACCCACGCTGAGAAGGGATAATATACTCGCATAATATAATGGGGCCATTAAGGTTTCAAAGTTCATACTATCAACCTCAAATCAAGCCAAGATACATCTTTGCTAAGTCCTTCCTCTCAAGAAGCTCTGAAGCCTTGCCTTTGGCCACTATTCTCCCACTAGCTATAAGGACAGCCTCGTCCCCAATTTCTAAGGCACCTTTGGCGTTCTGTTCTGCTAAAATTATTGTATACCCCTGATCTCCCAACTGCCTTATGGATTCGAATACCTCCTTTGCAAGCTTTGGTGCTAGACCAGCTGTCGGCTCATCAAGCAACATCAGCTCAGGCTTCCTGAGCAGACTTATTGATATTGCCAACATCTGTCTCTCTCCACCGCTTAGAGTTCCCGCCTTTTGGAATAACCTCTCCTTTAACCTGGGAAACAGTTGAAATACCTCCTCCATCCTCTTTTTAGCCTCGTCCTCAGGAATATCATAAGTTGCCAGGAGGAGGTTCTCCTTTACAGTTAAGGATGAAAATATGTTGAATAACTGTAGCGTGTAGGCCATACCCATCTTTGCTCTATGATGCGCAGGCACCTTTGTTATATCCCTTCCCTTGTAGATGACCCTTCCTGAATGAATCGTTGCCAGCCCGAAAATTGTGTTTAGAGTCGTTGTTTTCCCAGCTCCGTTGGGGCCGACGAGAACGGTTATCTTCCCCTTAGGGACCTACAGATTTATATCAAAAAGGACATGAAACTTACCATAACCAGCATTTACATTTTCAAGCTTTAAAATCACGTTATCCTCAGCCATGTTCTCACCTCAAAACTAACCTCCTATATAGCTCTCTATTACCGCCTTGTCATTCAAAACCTTCTGGGGAGGACCTTGGCTTATGAGCCTTCCTAGATGTAAGGCATAAGTATAATCAACATATTGTGAAGCAATGTCTATTCTATGCTCTATTATTAAGAATGTAATCCCTCTTTCCTCCCTAAGTTTTCTAATTACAGAGAATATTTCATGAGCCTTCGTAGGATTAACTCCTGCTGCAGGCTCATCTAGTATCATAAGCTTTGCTCCACTCATCAAAGCCCTTCCAACCTCTAGAAGCTTCAGCTCGGCGCCACTCAGCTCAGAAGCCTTCTGATCCCATGCTCTCTCCATGCCCAATGCCTTGAGTATATCGAAAGCCTTTTCAACTGCCTCCTCTTCGGTTTTAACCCAGCTCCTTTTTGACACTGCCTTATATGGATTCTCATGAGGGCCTGGAGGATATGCTGCTAAAAGATTCTCTAGGACAGTTAAATTTATAAAAGGCTTCGGTATTTGGAACGTCCTAACGATCCCCATTCTTGTTATAATATGAGGCTCTACTCCAGTTATGTCTCTACCCTCATAAATAACCTTACCTTCTTCAGGCTTGAGGAAGCCTGTGATGACATTAACTAAAGTAGTTTTCCCGCTGCCATTAGGACCTATAAGTAAAACTATCCACCTTCTAGGAATTTTTATGGAAACTCCAGCTAGAGCTACTACTCCTCCGAACCTCTTCACTATGTTTCTCGTCTCTAATATTATATCGCTAGCAGATCCCTCTTCTTTTTCTGTCATCTGTAATGCCATCTATAGATCACCATTAACTTTATATCTATCACTCGCGAACATGAAAAAGAAAAATAAAAAAGAATATGAAAACCTTATCTTCTTCACCTTCTTCTAGCAACTGCCCATGCAGCTATAACCACAACTATTATTATGATAATGACTGCTGCTATTATTGCTCCATGACTACTACTCTTCGTCGTTTTTGTCTGAGTCGAGGTTGTAGTAGTGGAAGTCGATGAAGATGTCGAGCTGGTTGAAGATGTGGCAGTTGGGGAGGATGTCGTGGAGGTTGAAGTTATATGATACTTCTCCATAACTAGTTCCGGATAAGTTTTACCATTTGGCAGCTTTGTCCAGATAATTGACTGATTCTCTCCGTAATACTTTCCTACCTTATACCAGCCGTACTTACCTCCTAACTGATAAACTATCCAGAAGTCATAATCTGCCGTTGCCCTATCACCAGCGGCGTTCAACGGGAATGCTCCGGTGGCTGAGTGTTCTGCAAAGATCTTACTCTCAGTAAGCCCATGCTCTAGTTCATATTTGACAAGGTTGACCATCTGGTTTGGAGTCATACTTGCATTGCCCTTAAGATAAAGGGCGAGAGCTATCGCCCAAAGTGCATCGTAGGCAGCATAGCTATAGGCGTCTGGAGGCTGGTGTATCTTCTGCTCGACCTTTTGTGCTATAATTTGCTGGTTCTTGGTGGCAGCAGGTGCATATAGAGGATTAATAAAGAGGACTTCAGCTGCAAACTTAGCTGCTATAGGATTACCACTAATGGTTGTGAGCTTTGCGGTGCCATCGCTACCTATCCATATAACGTCCTTGAGTGCAGAGTAGCTTGAGGCTACCGTGAAGAGCTCCGTGGCCTCCTTAAATGATACTAGATACACTGCAACATGCTGGGCCCCGTACTTGTTAATAAGCTCCTTAACGTAAGTGTTTGCTTGTGAAGCTATTGAAGCAAAGTCAGGACTTTCAGGGTTATATTCTATTGGAGGCTTATATACTACACCCATCTTAGATAGATCTTTCTCAAGGGCCTTCTCTAGCCCTATGCCCCAGGTGTCAGCTCTTATTATTAGAACTGCTGCCTTTATGTGGAGGTATTTAACTAGAGTGCTCACGGCTGCTGACTGGACATTATCTGCAGGGCAGAACCTAAAGAGGTTGTCTCCAGGTATAGCTAGTGATATTGCAGTGCTTGAGGGGCTTATAAGTAGAACGTTCTGCTTAGTGGCTAGGGTCCTCACCTTCTTAGCGCTAGCACTGGTCATAGGCCCTATTATGAACTTAACACCTGCTGCAACCAACGCATTATATCTCGCTACTGCTTGATCCGGGTTGGTAGCCGTATCTTGAACTAGAAGCTTTACCCTAAACCAAGCATGATGTTGTGCTAAGAATGCATTCACGTCACTAACTCCAACCTGAAGTGTTGCTAAGGCCCTTTGACCATAATCGCTAAGATCTCCTGTCAAGGGAAGGAGCGCGCCTATAACTATGGTTTTAGGCTGAGATTGTGCCCTTACAATTGAAGCTAGAGGGGCTATGGTTACAACAAGTATTAGCAGAGAAGCAAGCACTAGATGTGCCTTTTTCAAAACACAACCACCTCATACCACTTATAATCTATTTTTACATTATACCTCTTGGCCCACTCATTCCCTCAGTTATCACAGTTTGATGATAACTATTTATAAGTTTATATGGTGTTATTGTAATAATGTTGTATTTAAAATTTTTAGATGAATATTTTTAAACTTAAAACAAAGCTTTTAAAACAAAAATTAGTGATGCCTATAAGTCCTTCTTGAACTTCTCCTCTTCGTTGAATAACTTTTCCTAGAAATGCTCTCTATAAGCTTCTCATTGGGCATGAAAGTAGTTTCTTTAGTTACTTTACTCCTAAGCTCCTTGCATAGGTCTCTGTAAAGAAATAGACAAAAAGAACATAGTTTCACTTTCCTATTGCCGATTGTGCACTCTGTTGTGGGAGCATGTCTTCCGCAGAGGTCACAGGTTTCCCAGGCCAGAGTGTTTCTGGGAGGCATAGACAACACCTGCTCACTCAATAGTTGGTGCGACGTAAATTATCATTCTCTCGGCGTTTGGAAAGCTGTACTCTATTTTAATTGGATGATCAGTTGCATACTCTACTCTAGTTCTCTCTGCTGCCCCTGTAGGCTTTACAGAGGCCTCTAAGGTGCTTCTAGCATATGAGGCCCTGCTCGGCTCTATTACTTCGAGGTCTTCAAGGGGTCTTCCTCTGAGAAGCTTCCACTTGTACTCCTTCTCCTCTCCTCTTGCACTGACTATCACCTCCTCATTTTCAGTGCTCTCGAACGTAACTATATCACCAACAACCTTAGCATCTTGGACGATTAGTTTGAATACGCTCGCATCCATAGCAAATTTCGTCGTCGTGTCAAAGCTTGGCTCCTTAAGCTCAGAGGCATTGGTATCAACAACTGTCAACTCAAAGCCCCTTAATATTTCATGCTTTCTATCCAAAAGGGTCAGCCTCAGGACAACGTTTGAAGGATCATATTCTAATGTCAAAATGTCGTTCCTTGTGGCTCTCTTAACCAGCTTATTGAGTTCATCAGACCTTATGACAATTCTAGTTTCCTCATCCGCCTCTATCTCCTCCAAGCTCACTGCTGGTATCCTAAATATTGCCAAGCTGGTCTTGTCAGGACTCATGAGCCAGAACCTGACCTCATCTGAAGTGACCTCTAAGGTGGTTTCATCACTTATCTTAGCCATTGCCTGGGTTATGTACTTAAATTTCGACGCAGTTCCATATGAAAATTTAAACATTAGTCGTCACCTCTCTTCCTCTGAATTGAGTTAGAAGCAAATGGAGTATATTAACCATTGAACCCCACTTTATAACATGGGTGGGTGACTTGCCTGAAAAGGAAATTGTTATAGAAATTGACCTAGGGAAATACATAAATATAGAACTCGGTCTTGATGAGGCTGAAAAATTTCTAAGAACTTTGACGAAGAAGCTGGGATATGAAACACAGGACGTGAGCGAGACTTTAAGATACCTTCGAAACTTTGACGCCTTTTATGAGATAGCAAAAAAGAAGTTCAAAGACTACTTGGTGCCTCCAAAGAACATGAACGACATGATCAAGGGAACAGTTATTGTTGATAAGATAAAGTTAATTAAAAATGAAGAGAAGAAAGCAGTAATCTCGCTCGATAGAAGAGTAAACTTGGATAAAGTTATTGAAACGCTAAAGGAGCTTGGTTACGAAAATGTTGAAGTTAAGAGGAGGACTTACGCTTAGAGGACCTACCTCTTCTCTGTGATCTCTTCGACGTTTGGGTCTTCCTCGTTTTCTTTGATTTCTTTTCGCTCTTCTTAGCACCTTTCACCTTTACTATCTTTGACTCAGCGACAATGGCCACCTTCTCATTATAGGTCTTCATTACCTCATCAGCGGTCATTTTTCCTGAGGCTAATGAATCTAAAAGGTCAGCAGCAACTAACGTGGCCTCTATGAGTTCAGGATCGACTTTACTATACTCTACAACCTCCTCTATCTCAGTTAGCTCTTCTGTAGACTTTTCTGCCTCCTCTAATTCTTCTTCTGTGGCGGTTTTTTCCTCTAACTCCACACCTCCCTCTTCTACCACCTCTTCCTCTTCAGGATAGGACTCTAGCTCCTCTTCAGGCATTAGCACCACCTTAATTTCCCTACACTAAGCTCTACCTAGGAACTTGTCCTAATATGTATAACTTATGAGTTATATTGTCACTGGGAATGTTAACCTGTATATGACTCTAATAAAAGGAGCTTATTAGCCAGAGGAAACAGTAGTAAATTCTTACCTTCGGTTATACGCTCTATTATGTTATCTATAACATAACCGTCAAGAAAATCTTTCAAAAGTTCTCTAACGACCTTCTCGTTCTGCGCATTACCAATGATATAGAGCGTTTCTGTCGATGAAAACCTGAAAACATGATCGCTTAACAGGTAATAGTCTAAATAGTTCGACATTAGGATGACTGCTTTAAAGGAGTTAATCAGCTCCCTCAATGTAGCTCTTAACAACCTTGTGTTAAAGAATAAAGACTCGACTCCATCGACTATAACAACTTCTTCATCCAGTTTAGCCGTCTTTGAAAGTTCAACAGCTACAGAGTAGGCATAGTCTTCGGGGGACTCAACGAAAACCACCCTAGGCCTTCTCTCCTCAATCAACGCAAGGTTTTCAGGTGTCACATGCAAGGGTTCTTCTACCCTCTTCCAAAATTCCCTATCGCAATTCAAGCACATTACTCTGAAATTGAGGTTTCCGATTGTTGAAAGGAGAGCCTTCTTGGCACTGACACCATAAACATGAATGATTAGTTTGCGTTGCAAGGGTATGCAAGGTATTAGAGGCTTTACACACTCAACACCTTTTAATGCCCATCTAAAAGCTACAGACCTTAGTACATTTCTAGAGGCCGGGACCCTGTTAGAAACTCCCATTATTCTTAGGTCATCTAAACAGATACCTTTTTGATGTCCTTTAAACACGACTGGTTGAAAAGAAATAAAGAGATAAGTTAAGAACGTAGCTGGCCACCCTAGGCCAGAAAGGATTGCAGAAATTAATGAAATCATAGGGTTATTTAAAAGAGGAATGCCAACAACTGTTAGGATAATAGAGGATATTGTTAGGATGGATCCTAAGAGATCCTTTGGCCACAGACTAGTATGAGCAAATATTTCAGTAGAGAGAGAGGCAAAGGCCATAGATGTTGCTACAAATTTATTCCCTCTATACTTAATAGCGGTTAGCACCGAGTCCAAATAACCTCCTAAAAATTGGGAAATTATATAAATAAGTAGGAAAAGACCTAGGAATACAGCTACAACAGTCACAATAAGAAGACCTGTGTATCTCATAGTCGAAGTATGGAAGAAAGATTCTTCTCCAAGATAATAGACTACAGAGAGAAGAGCTAAGACACCAATGATAAGGGATCTCGCCAGCATCACAATTGTTATCACTAAAATTAAAATGAAAAGAGGCAAGAATGCGTACAGGATTATGTTCTTTAATGTCTCAAAACCTAAGTTTTCACTCAAAGGATTCTTCACGATCGAATACGTAGAGATGTTAAGGTACCTCACTAAGAATATTAACATAACATAGAGGGAGGCGACCGTGATTAAAGATTTAATGTTACAGAAGGTCCCTGCAACCTTCATTAATGAATAGTTGACCTCTTTCTTGTTCTCTCCTTTTATCAAATTAAAATCCCCAAAGAATTAAGTCACATCCTACCTTTCCAAGCATAGAAATTTGAACAGTATGAATGTTTTAAAAAGCTCTATCCTCTAGCTAAAAAACGAAAGAAAAGGGATAGGAGGGAATGAATAGTATACTAGAAATGCTCGATAAGAGCCTAGTCAACGTACTTAGAGAGCTGGGATACAGGGAACTTCTCCCAATACAACTGCGTGCCATACCCGTTATATTAAGTGGGGTAAACACCCTCATAGTGGCCCCCACAGGAAGCGGAAAGACGGAGGCGGCCCTTCTTCCTATACTTTCACTTATGCTTCAAGAGAGGAAAAAGGGAGAAATTTTTGAGGGAATAAAGACCATCTACATATCTCCTTTGAGAGCACTAAATAGAGATATAGTTTGGAGAATTGAAAAACTCGTTAACCGTCTAGGATTTAAGGTAATGGTTAGGCATGGTGACACGACATCTCTTGGAAGGAGAAAGTTTCTTAAGAAACCCCCAGATTTAGCCATAATGACTATGGAGTCCTTAAACCTTCTCATGACTGCCACTCAAGAAGATCTTTGGAAGGGAGTTAAATGGGTGATAGTTGATGAGGTTCAGGAGTTTTTAGAGAGTGAAAGGGGTTCTGAACTTTCCTTAGTCTTAGAGAGACTAAGGAAAAAATCCAAAAGGAGAATACAGGTAGTTGGCCTATCTGCAACGCTCTCGGAAAGGTCCCTCGAGGAAGCTAAGCGCCTTCTCGTTGGGAGAAGAAGAATAGAGGTTGTGAGCTTAACTGAGGGGAAGAGGTATGACATAAGCGTTGATGTTGTCGATAGTCAGAATGACGTTTTTCAAAAAATGGCAGAAAGGGTCGCTTCAATCATTGAAAGTGAGAAAGGATCTGTTCTAGTTTTCGTAAATACAAGATCTACCGCTGAGGCTCTGGGCCGAAAGCTATCTGAGCTTATTGGTGATGACTTTGTTAGAGTTCACCATGGAAGTCTTCACAGGGATCTCAGAGAGGATTCAGAGAGGTTATTCAAGGAGGGCAAGATAAAGGCCCTTGTTGCAACGTCAAGTATGGAATTGGGAGTTGACATAGGAAAGGTGAACCTCGTCGTCCAATTTATGTCGCCGAGACAGGTAATAACCATGACACAGAGAGCTGGGAGAGCAGGCCATAAAATAGGAGAAACCTCTAGGGCAACCATCATAGTTCCAAACAATCTGTTTGAAAGTTTAGAGGCTGGCGTCATAGCTTTCAGAACTATGAAGGGAGATCTTGAAGACATAGAACCTCATAGAAAGCCTTATGATGCTCTCGCCCATCAGATAGCTGGCATGACAATAGAGGGTCTAGTTTCCTCTCTTGAAGACATTTATAATATAGTAACCCTAGCGTATCCCTTTGAGCTGTTAAATATTGACGAGATAGAAGATGTTCTGATCCATATGGATTCTGTAAAAATATTAAAGTACGACACTAAGACAAGGAGGGTAAAGGAAGGTAGAAGAACTCGCTCATACTTTTACAAAGTTTCTATGATACCGTCTGAACAGGACTATGCCGTCATAGACGTCGTTAGCGACAGGAAGATAGGAGAAATAGGGGAAAGATTCATAGAAACAAGCACTTTAGGGACAAGCAGGAAGACAAGACTTAGGTTCGTTTTGGCTGGCGGCCTTTGGGAGGTTCTTGATATAGATCCTGATGAAGCAAAGGTTTACGTAAAGCCTCTTGCAACGGTTGAGGGATACACTATACCCAGCTGGCAGGGAGAACTGATACCAGTAAGCTACAAAGTCGCTAGAGAGGTCTGCGCTTTAATTTCATTAGCTATGGAAAGCCCTGAAGATGCAAGAAGACTTCTCAAATTAAGAAGAATTCCTGAGAAAGCTGTTAATCGGATAATCAATACTTTAAAAAGTACTGTCAGAGTCTGGGGAGAGCCGTTCTTAAGCCCTTTAACCCCGGTTATAGAAGACTATGGAAGACATAGCTTTCTCTATGTATGTTTAGGCAGTAAAGGAAACCTTGCACTTGCAATGCTCCTCTCAGGCATAATGGAGTCCTTAGGCGTTCCAACCTTATATGACCTCATACCTTATGCAATAGTGTTCAGTCCTGAGAGACCTTGGAGCGGTGAGATTGTTAAAAGTGCCTTACTTAAAGCAAAGAATATGGACCCCCATGAAAGGGCGGGACTTCTCATAGATCTGATAAAGAGATCGACAGCCTTCATAACAAGATTTAGGCAAGTTTCAAAAAAGATGGGTGTCTTTGATCCAAATGCAAGGATCACAAACGAGCTTTTAAAGAGGGCTCTGAAAGCCTACGAAGGTTCTGTTGTTGAAAGAGAGGCAATAAGGGAAATGATGCACGAAAAACTTGATGTAAGAGTCCTTAACTCCTTTCTTGATAGTATGAAGGACCCTATCGTGCTAAAGCTTAAGCAGATGACCCCTCTTGCAAGGGAGGTTCTAGAAAATCCCTACATGAGAGGTACTCAGGCGAGTGTAGATCTGAAAGCCATAGCTTTAGACAAGCTAATTAAGGCTAAAAAATCTAGACTTCTATCTAGAGACGTTATTCTCCTATGTCTTAACTGCGGACATGTGACTAAGGTTAAGGTTTCAGAAATTCCACCTCAGGGAATGAGATGTCCTAAATGCGGTTCATTAAGGATAGCTCCCCTTCCGGACACAGATTGGGGTAGGGAAGCTGTTAACATCTATAT
>JALWOJ010000166.1 GCA_026995555.1 Acidilobaceae archaeon
AACGGGACCATGATCGTTATAAAGAAGTCTCTTCACAGCATTAACATTACTAAATCTTAATAATCCTTGTATCTCCTTATCCTCAGTTAAAACTCTCCATGCCCTGCTTAGGAGTTCACTTTTCGTTACGTATTTCTCTACAAGCTTTGGTGAGACCAGCGTCAATTTTCTGACCTCTTTTATTCTAACATCTTAAACGGGGCGTCTCCCGCATAAATAGCGGTTTCTCCAAGCTCCTGCTCTATTTCTAAGAGTCTGTTGTATTTGACCGTCCTTTCACCACGAGCTGGTGCTCCTGTCTTTATCAGACCTCCCTGTAATGCAACGGCCAGATCCGCTATAAAATCGTCTTCCGTCTCACCACTTCTATGACTAACAACTAATCGAAGACCTGAACTTAAAGCGATCCTCGCATATTCCAAAGCCTCTGTAAGAGTTCCAATTTGATTTACTTTAAGAAGGGCTGCGTTCGTGTAGCTATTCTTTATACCCTCTTTAAGAAGCGCCGGATTAGTACAATAAATGTCGTCGCCCACAACAAGGGTCTTGCTAAAAAGCTTCGGGGCCAATGAGGCATAGGATTCTAAATCACTCTCTGAGAAAGGATCTTCTAGATATACTAATTTAAACTCGTCTATTAGCTCCTTATAATACTCAAAGAGTTCATCACTAGTAAGTCTTAGGTTTTCCCCTTTGAGCTCATAAACCTTCTCTTTTTCATTATAAAACTGGGATGATGCCGCATCCATTCCTAGAAGAACATCCTCGCCAGGCACATACCCAGCCCTACTTATTGCTTCTGAAATTAGACTGAGGGCTTCTCTAGCTTTCCCTATGGGAGGAGCAAAACCACCTTCGTCACCTACATTAGTTGCAGTGAGACCATACTTGTCTTTTATAACGTTTTTTAATGAATGATAGCACTCGGCACCTATCCTAAGTGCATCAAAAAAAGTATCTGAGTTAACCGGTATGATTAGGAACTCTTGAATGTCTAAAAGATTTCCAGCATGAATTCCCCCATTTAAAACGTTCATTAGTGGTGTTGGGAGTACCCTAGCTCCTGGACCTCCTAAGTATCTATAAAGCGGCAAGGAGGCTGTGTTGGCAGCCGCCTTAGCTACAGCTACACTAACAGCTGTAGTTGTATTTCCTCCAAGTCTTGACTTGTTAGGCGTACCATCTAAAGTCAAAAGCAAATTATCTATTAGAGCCTGCATTCTTGAATCTAAACCTCGCAATCTAGGCGATATTATTTTATCGATCTGAGCGATGGCCATACCTACACCCTTACCAAACCATTTTTTGCCTCCATCTCTAAGCTCTACAGCCTCCTTCGATCCTGTACTTGCTCCGCTTGGAGCTATTGCCTTACCGAGACCCCCTCTCGTTCTAACGACGGCTTTAACAGTAGGATTTCCACGTGAATCCAAACTCCAGAGACCTTTGACATCCTCTATTATAAATAGTCCTTCACTCATTACAAGTCACTCTCTTATTAAGGATAGAGAACCTGTAGATTTAAGCTTTAAAAATTAAGAGTAAAACTATGAATTTTATCAGAAGTTGAAGGGAGTGAGGCTGGAAGCTGGTGAACTTTAGATGCGTATTCTAGTAATAGGGGCTGGAGGAGTGGGTGGTGAAACCGCAAAGAGATTAAGTGAAAGAGGCCACTCTGTAACCGTTGTTGACAAGGATGAAGAAAAAATACTTCGCTTGAGCAACGAGGCTGACGTCGAAGGTGTGGTGAGAGATGCAACCGATCCAAGCCTTTACGACGAAGTAGACCTCTCCAGCTATGATGTAGTCGTTGCTGCAACCGATAGAGATGAAGTTAATCTTTTCGTTGCTGCACTTGCCAAGTTCTATAATGTGAACAGAGTGATCGTCAGAATAAGGAAGCCCGCTACCGCAAGACTCCTCAACATGTTAGGAGTAAGTTTTATAGTTTCTGAACATCAAATAGCTGCCAACATAATTTACTCTCTGGTAGAAGGATACTACAGAATAACAGAACTTGTTTCCTCCTTGACAGGTGATTTTGTCCTAGTTAGTGGGCTTATAAGGCCTACTAGTCCACTAAGAGGCAAGAGGGTCAGAGATGTCATGGATGATCTAAAAGAAGTAAGTACGAAGATATTAGGTATTTATTTAAATGGTAATTTCCTTGAACCTGAAGATGTTGGAACTTTTGAAGAGGGAATGTTAGTTATTATGCTGGTTCACAAGGATTTTGTGGATAAAGTCTCACAGCTCTTCTAGTATATGAGGTGGTATTATAATGTACTTGAAAACACTTTTCATTATGTATCAATCTTTTGAAAGCACATTAATTGGGACCTTAGAAACAAAGCTCATTATTAAGCTTATAGCAATACTTGTTGCATTTATTGTCGTTGCAATTATATTAAGGGAATATCATAAGCATTTAGAAAAAATGGCCGCAACAAGAACCATAGAAAGTGGTGCTGTCGAAAAGCTATATAGAATTGTTGCATTTATTACAATAATAATTCTCCTAGTAGCAGTTTCTTATGCTTTAACAAAAAGCGAGGCGGCATGGGTAACTATAGCAGCTATAGTAATTGTATTAATTGTAGCTAGCTGGGACTACATAATTAACACTATTGCATACTTCTTTCTTCTATCAACACACTACATAAGTCAAGGAGATTATGTGGTTATAGGGAATGGCATAGAGGGTAGAGTCAGAGAGATAACAAGTTTTTATACAATTGTTGAGGAAAAGGGCAAGGTGAGACATGTTCCTAATAGAGATTTAATAACCAAAGGCTTTGCTGTAGTTAGTGAGCCTTCATATGTCAGAATAACAGTCAAGGTTACGGGTCTCTCAGGTCCTGAGGACGTTGATGAGATAAAGCATGGAATAGAGAATGCCCTTTCTATGAAAACGGGTGATCTCTTCAGCCTACATCATGGAACTGGGATATCACCAGTGTTTAAGGTCTATCCTAAAATTATAGGAAACGATAGTGCAGTCCTTACAGTAGAAGTGCCAATACCTTCTCCCTCACCCCACTTAATTATGAAAAGAATATCTAGCCTTATATACCCCATAGCTTCTATACTTAGAGACTCGGGTTACAACTTCACAGTAGAGATAGAAGAGGTGTAAGGTTTTGGCCAGAAAGAAGAAAGCCCAAGATCCCTTTGTGTGTCCTAGATGTGGAACGCGCGTGAAGGAACCCATAAAGACATGGACTTTAGTTTCACCCATACCTGACAAAAAGGGTAGAATTACCATAACTATAATGGGTCTCTTTAAATGTCCTAAATGTGGCTACTCCTGGAGGGCTGTTATAAAGAAGATAAAAAGTGAAGTTGGAGAACCAGGTGAGGAAGAAGGAGAAAGAGAGCCTGGAGAGGTAATAGAGATAGATCTTTCCGAACTTAAGGACCTAGAATAAATTTTGGTGAAATGAAGAGGTTACGCACTGCTGAATTATGATGAAGGCCCTCCTAACAGATGTATTAAAGCCAGTATGTAAAATTGTTTATTAGTCTCTAAAGATTACATTAAAATAGCGTAATAATACACTTTACCTCGGATATACAATTAAACTTTTTGAGTATAATATAAGAATTACAGAGATTATTATAAGAATTACAGCAAGTATCATTGAATATAAGAGAGCCTTTGAAGAGGTTCCGAAGGCTATTGGTATAGGACCTATCATTATGACGCCTCCAGCTTCGACATTACTCTGTCCTTTAGCACTATGAGAAAATGCCATATGCAAGAACCCAACGAATATCAATAGCACACCTAGCATTATCAATGCAAACCCAGCTATTACTAGAGCTTCGTCAGTCATCAATTTTAAGTCCCACCCCTTCTACCTTACTAATAATCATCAATACTAACCAGCTAAGTAAGCTACTCAAGTTACTTTCTTAAGCCTTAGCGGTTATGAGTTTTACCTGGTGCACGGGTAGGACCGGGAGGGTCGCCGCCTCCCCGAGCCCGAAGGCGTAAGGCGGGGGTCAGTAACCCGGAGCCGCCAGCTATCCCCATGGGAGGCTCCTCAGGGGATCATGAAATCCGTCCCGTGGGGCTGGCGGTGGCGGGGGTCCCACCGGAGGGTGGGATACTACCGCCTTAGCCAGGGGAACCTGGCCAGGCCCGGAAGGGAGCAACCTGGCCCTGGCCGTCAGCGTTCACGGGGGTGCGGGTGGAGTCCCCTGAGGGTC
>JALWOJ010000167.1:0-4998 GCA_026995555.1 Acidilobaceae archaeon
TGCGCTTCTAAGCCCTACGTTCCCTCCCCCAAATATTGCCACGCCCCACTCGCTTACGTCTACAAGCAAAGGAATGAACATCATATCAGGCCTCTAATTCCCCATTTTCTTGCAATCTTATCTATATCGACTATACAGAGAGGATCGTCGCCCCAGAAGTCCTTTCTAAGTACTAGAGCCCTATTTCTACTCCCTCCTCCACATACTCTTCTGAAGGGACAGTCGCCACATCTCTCTCCTCTGAGCATCTTCTCTATCTCAAGAAAAGGTCTCAGCTTCCTGTTATTAGGGCTGAGAACCTCCCTAAGCCTCTGCCTTCTAAGATCACCAACTATAATCTGATCGATAAACTGGCAGGGACGAACAGTCCCGTCTGGATATATGCTTATACTTTTCCTTCCACAGTCGCCTTGAGATCCTAACATTTTAAGATAATCAATGAAATCTTCCCTGCTCTTGGAAAGTCTATCTGCAATATAAATGCCAATGAAGTTCGCTCTGACCACAAGTATCTCTAAATATTTATCGTATTCCTTCGCTAACTTTATAATCATCTCTGAAAACGTTTTAAGCTGGTCGCGAGTTGGAAGGAGGTTCACAAGCCCTCTACCTCTTCCTATTGTGTCTAAAATATAAAATGTAACCCTGCTAATGCCAAGATCCTTAGCAAACTCCAGTATCTTATCGATCTCATCTATATTCTGTCTGGTCAGTGTGGTCCTTATTCCTACAGGTATACCCTCAGCCAACGTATTTCTAATGCCTTCAACAGCCCTTTCAAACGCCCCCTCAACCCCTCTAAAGCTATCGTGAACCTTAGGGTCTGTACTATCTATAGAAATTCCAACATACTCAAAGCCTAGGTCTTTAAGCCTCCTGGCAACCTCTCTGGTTATTAGAGTTCCGTTCGAGCTCAAACTGAGCTTAGGCCTCTCAGCCTTGCTGAGCCTCTCAGCTATAAGCCAGAAGTCCTTACGAAGTAAAGGTTCCCCTCCAGTAAATATTACTAAGGGTATGTTCAGTTCAACAATCTCATCAGCTATTTCTAAGGCCTTCTTTGTATTTATTTCATACTTAGTGAGATCAGGGCTCGCGTTGATATAGCAGTGTTTGCATTTAAGGTTACAGTTATATGTGATGTTCCAGAAGATTATAGGCCTGAAGACATCGCTGAACTTAGAGGGAGATCTCTTCCCAAACTCTCCCTTTATTCTCTTTGACACGGTCCCTTTGCCTGTAGCCATCACGGTTATGGGTATCATATGCATCACCTGACCGTGGGCTTGAGATTCTTTATGCTATATGCAACTTCCAGATCATCGGGTTCACAAGAGTTCTTTATGTCATAAATTATATCCTCTATAAGGGCTTTCTTAACGGCATGAATTACGCCATAGCACGCTTCTTTGACCCCTTCAAAAGCACTCTCTGACGCGAGAACCTCCCTGAGGACTACGTGAGTGGTGTAGGGCATGTTGGTCAAGCATCCACACAGCTCTTCTAATCTTGACCTTGAGGTTAAAATCATCATGGCATTTTCGTTAAATCCCACAGCATGACCATCAAGGGAAGCTCCAGGATCTAGGAGAACTCCCTTCTTCAACATTAAATTTATGTAGTATATTATTTCATCCTCAGAAACTCCATATTTTCTCGCAATGCTAAGATAGGGCCTTTCTTTTACGCTTAACGACCTAAGTTCGTTTGGGAGATCATGAGGTATTCCTAAATCTTCAACATTAGGAACATGTTCCGGAACATGACTGAAAGGCCCAGATCTTGATATTCCTAGAAGGAGATCGTACTTTACGCTTAACTTAAACACCCTCTTACTTGGTAGAATAAGCCATCTCTCCACCTTAAATTTTCTGGAAAGCTCCTCTACAAACTCAACGATTTGATCTATTGACCTCCTCCTTATGGTAAACCATATGTTGTAATCCTTGTGTAACCTAAGATAATTGTGTGTGACCTCAGGGTCTTTATTTATATACTTAGCCACCTCCTTCAGTTTGTTGTTATCCTTTACATTAAGAGCCACTAAGGCCGCTTTCTCTCCTTGAGATCTATAGTTGTAGTAGAAACCTATTCTCTTTATGACCTTTGAACTTTTGAGCATCTTCAAGGTCATTATGAGCTCCTTGATGCTAATCCCTAACTTAGTTGAGATTTCTATGAAAGGAGTTTCGGAGATTGGGAATGAGTATTGAACTTCGTTTAAAACATTTCTGACAAAATAGCTATTAATCATAATCATATCACCCCAGTAGCGAGGCGACATCTATTTTATACTTCCTTAGTATCTCGTCATACTTGCCAGGGGAGTAAGGACATGCAGGATCTTCGGCTAGAACATCCTTAAAGTATGCATATGCCCTAGCCCTGCTACCCCCACAGAGGTCTTTAAACTCGCAGCGTCCGCACCTCCCTCTAAATGCAGCCTTTCTTAACATCTTGAACAGAGGGGAGTTTTTGTAGATCTCGACCAAGCTCTTGACCCTTATGTTTCCTGCAGAGACCGGGAGAAAGCCGCTTGGATACACGTTTCCGTTATAGGATACGAAGACAATTCCCTTTCCGTCCCTTGTCCCTACAGTATGAGCCTGAGGCCTACCTCCTTCTCCTAGAAGTTCCCTGAGCCTTGCCTTCAGCCTTCTATATAAGGGCCCTGGGTTTAAGATCTCATCTGGATCCTCCCCGATCTCCTCAAGGGCTTTTCTGATCAATGTCACCCTCCTAAACATAGGTCCTTCCGTCGTTCTTACCTTTATCCCGTACTTGCTGGCCTCGTAAAGGAAATGGCTTACGTCCTCCCACTCCTGAGGAGTTAGGTCCTGCTCAAAGGAGGCCCTACCAACAGGTATGAGGTAAAAGACCTCCCAGGTCTTTACATTAAGATCTTTCAGCAGCTTCACCATGTTCGCAAGCCCATTAACGGTCTCCCTCATGACAACAGTGTTTACCTGAACGTTAATTCCCTCCTTCACGAACTTCTTTATGACCTCTATTGTTCTTTGCCAAGTGCCTTCAACTCCTCTTATGTTATCATGAACCTCCGGGTAAGGGGAGTCTAGGCTTATTGAGACGCTCGAAATTTTGTGTTCCTTAATTTCCTTTATAGCATCGTCGTTAAGCAGAGGAGTGACGCTCGGCGCAAGCGCTATCCTCAGTCCTCTACTTTTTGCATAGTCCACCATCTCCCAAAGGTCCTTTCGCATTAGAGGGTCGCCACCGGTTAGGATGAGTATTGGATATGGGGATCCGAACTCAACAATTTGATCTATTAATCTCTTGCCCTCTGCCGTGCTAAGCTCCCCTGGCAAAGGCTCTGTTATGGCTTCAGCTCTACAGTGCTTACACGCTAGAAGACAGGCCTTAGTCGTCTCCCAGAAGATTATTAGAGGCTTCTCCTCATATGGCCATCTGATGCTCAAGGTAAATAACCTAAGAGGTTCAAATACTTTAGATGGTTAAGAAAGTTGGTCATTATAGATATAGACGACCTTTGTTATCATAAATACAAGTATATGTTTTATGTTAATAAGTTCGAGCTTTAGCCTTAAGCTACCTCGTTTCCTTATTAATTTATCACCAACCTTCAACAAATTTTAAGGCCTCGGGTCCAACCTTACCTTTCTCTACATCGCCTATAGCCCTATCCAGTATTTCGAGCCCTCTCTCGACTAGCTCGTCTTCTATTGTTAGTGGAGGTTGTATTCTAAGTACATTACCGCCTATGGAAAAGATTATTAGACCAAGTTCGTAGGCTCTCCAAACAACTTTCTTCGTCTCCTCAACGGCCTTTTCTTTCGTGTCCTTATCTTTAACAAGCTCAACACCGATCATCAGTCCCTTTCCTCTTACATCGCCTATCAGCTCGTGCTCCTCCATCATCTTTCTTAGTCTATAGAGGATCGTCTCTCCGAGGCTCTCAGCCCTTTTCAATAGGTTCTTCTCCTCTATTTCCTCGATTGTTGCCAGCGCAGCCTTACAGGTTATAGGGTTGCCTTCGAGGGAAAAAGAATATGAGAGAGGAGGAAGGGATTCCATTATTTCTTCTCTGCCAACTATTGCTGAAATGGGCAGACCTCCTCCCAGAGCCTTGCCTATGGCAATAATGTCAGGCTTAACTCCATAGTGTTCTATTGCGAACCACTTTCCTGTCCTTCCGAGCCCTGTCTGAATCTCATCATCTATAAGAGGTATTTCATGTTTATCCAGAAGCTTCTTTAGGTCACCGAAATATTCATCAGGAGGCACTATTATCCCTCCATCACCCTGTATGGGCTCAGAAATTAGGGCAATGATCTCATCGCCCTTTTCTTCAATAACCTCTTTGACCTTTTCTAAATAGTAAGAGCTACACTTGCTTGAATTGTTAGGATATGGCGATCTGTAACAGTTCGGATATGGAACAAAAATCGTCTCAGCCCATTTACCTATTCTCTCCCTTACTTTTAGTGAAAGGTTTACTCCAGAAACGCTAGTTGTTCCAGCACAAACTCCGTGAAAGCTATCAAAATAGCTTATAAAATACTTTCTATCGGCATTATAGGACCTGGCTAAAATGACCGCACCTTCCATGGCATCACATCCACTAAGTCCGTAGGCCACTTTTGGTTTTTCTATGGGCGAGATCTCTATCAGCTTCTCAGCAAGCTTTAGAGCGTCAAGATTAAAGCCATAAATGAAGGAAAAGTGTGTGAGCTTCTCAGCTTCCTCCTTTATGGCTTTAACTACCCTCTCATTAGAGTAGCCAACGTTCATCACAGCCGCACTTGAGGAGAAGTCTATGTAGGATTTACCGTTTAGATCTTTGATTATCGAGTTCTTTCCTTCAACGGCAACTATTGGGACATAATTAATCCTGTTAACTTTAGAGAAAACCTTTCTATACTTATTAATAATTTCTTTAGGATTCAAGGCTCCCAATCTCGATAGTAAATAAAGGTATGAAGTAACCAATATATAAAAATTGAGAGTCCCTCTGTATTATCA
>JALWOJ010000167.1:5008-15723 GCA_026995555.1 Acidilobaceae archaeon
AAATTATCGTCTGTAAATTTAAATTCCCCTTTTTAATTTATGTTATATATATTGATGCCCACATTTGTGGGGGTTATATAGATGGGAGAGGAGGAGGTAGTATTCGTAAGAAGAGCGTCAGGACTTGTGAGGGAGCTAGAATGGTGGGACGTAATGATATGGTCGCTAGCAGCCCCTGCCGCCTCTGGTATGACCTACTATGCTGTCAAAATGCTCGGCGACCCTACCGCTTATGGAGGCAATGAAGTTCTGGCGTTCCTTCTTGCAGGCCTTATGTTCATCCCCCTTATCATAGCATTCGCCATAATAACCTCCTCATTTCCCAGGTCAAGCTCCCTGTATGTCTTCGTTTCGAGGGTCATTCATCCAATAGTCGGATATGTGCCTTTCTGGTACTGGATTGTTGGCGGAGGCGCTGCTATGGTCTCAGGCTTTTTACTGTTTATAGGGCTTAAGGCCCTTTCTGGTGCATGGACAATAGCTGCGGTTGCTGGTCATAGCTCAACCCTTCTTTCTCAAGCTAGAATATTAACTAAGCCTATGGATGATTTCGTGTTAGCAGTAATTCTAATAATTGTTGTGTGGGCAATAAACTACTTTGGCGTTAGGGCTATCAAGTGGTCGCTCAGGATCCTAACGATAATTCCTCTTGCTGTGACAGTCTCTGTCCTTGGGGCCCTTGCCTTTGCTGGTCATAACGTCGGAGTTGCTGACTGGGACAAACTATTTGGAGCTGGAACCGCTGAGGAAATAATGAAGGTTGCGTTTAATGGAGGTACTCACTATGGCGTTCACGTGGAGCCCCTAAAGCCTCTCTCAATGCTAAAGGGCACGTATGGCATGTTGCTCTGGACCCTTTGGGCATGGACGGGCATGGAGGCTGTGACATTCGTTGGAAGCGAGGTTAAGAACCCAAGCGCTAGCTTCATCAAAGGCTACACAGGAGGCTTCATAGCGATAATGGCCCTATATCTAGCAAACGCCTACCTACTACCTCACGTTCTAGGTTACAAGTTCATGGCCGCCTACTCCTACCTGCAAATGAACTATCCAGATGTACTTAAGCATATTCTCCGTGGTCTTCCGACACCAGCCGGTTCAGTTCCTCTAATGGCCTCAGTGGTTTTCCCCGGTAAAGCCTTAGACATACTCCTGGGCATAACATACTTCCTCTGGTACTTCAACACAGTATTGGTTATCTGGGTCGGTGGCGTTAGAGGATTCTTTAGCCTAGCATTCGACAGGCTCTTACCCGAGAAGTTAACAGAGGTCTCTCCCAGATGGGCTGCTCCCACTTGGGCCAACCACGTTACAGCGATATTAGCAGTGCTTGGAGCCATATTTACTTTAGGAGACTCCATGGGCTCCTCTCTAGCAGCAGGAGTAGTGTCGTTCATGGACTTTAGCTGTCTCTTCTTCGTCTGGCCAGTAGGTCTTGCCTTAATGATGATACCGTGGTGGAGACCAGAGCTCTTCAAGAGAATGACTTTCCAGTCAAAAGCAGCAGCCTTCATCGTAGGCCTCATAACCTTTGCCATAGGATGGTACTTCATGATATATACGACATACACAGAGATACCTGTAATGATAACTAACATTATCGTGGGTGTGATAGGCATAGGACTGTTCATATGGATGTCGGCAAGAAACAGGGCTAAGGGCATACCCGTGGAAAAGATATATACTCAGATCCCACCAGCCTAAATTTTAAATGGAGTTCCCACTGAGGGCGAATGAATAATGAAAAGAATTTTTTTCTCCGTGGACGTTCATGGCTCCACCTTAGTTTGGAGGAAGTGGATCAAGGCTCAGGAGACCTATAAGGCCGATGTCCTCATCCTTGCTGGTGACCTTACAGGAAAGGTCTTGGTACCAATAATAAAGCAAAATGATGGCACCTGGACAGCTAAGTATTTTGGAAGAAAGTGGGTCCTCAAGAATGAAACTGAAGTGAAGGAGTTTGAGGAGAGGCTTGAAGGTGCTGGGGCGTATTACATCAGAGTGAATAAGGAGGAGCTTGAAGAACTGAAGGCAAATCCGGATAAGGTTAACAAGATAATGAATGAGAAGATGGTTGAGAGGCTTCGTAAGTGGCTTGACCTTCTTGTTGAAAACGTTAACACGAAGGAGGTCATGACAATAGTTATGCCGGGTAATGACGATGAGTTCATAATAGATGATGTTATAAAGGAGTATGAGGATAGAGGCGTTATATATCCGCTTGACAAGGTTCTTGAAATAGAAGGTCATGAAGTCATATCGTCACCTTACGTAAATCCGACCCCTTGGAACACTCCTAGGGAGATGAAGGAGAAGGATCTAGAGAAGCATTTAAAGAACCTAATAAAGAAGCTAAAGGACCCTGAAAATGCTATATTCAACTTCCACTGTCCCCCTTATAAAACACATCTAGATCTAGCACCAAAACTTACGAAGGACTTGAGACCCGTTGTAGTCGCTGGCATGGTTGAATATGAGCATGTCGGAAGTAAGGCGGTGAGGAAGATAATAGAGAAATATCAACCCATTCTTGGGCTTCATGGCCATATTCATGAGTCTGGAGGAGTTGACAAGATTG
Source organism: Acidilobaceae archaeon (assembly GCA_026995555.1). Lineage (GTDB taxonomy): Archaea > Thermoproteota > Thermoprotei_A > Sulfolobales > Acidilobaceae > JALWTO01. Next base: position 7,587 of record JALWOJ010000167.1, read on the forward strand.
GAAAGACCGTAGTTCTTAACCCTGGAAGTGAGTACAGTGAGGGAGTCCTTAAGGCTTACATTGTTGAAGTTGATCGTGATGGACTTAAGAAGTATTGGAAGATTGAGGGGTGAAAGCCTTGAGTGAGGAGAAGAAAAAGGGTCCCGAACATTTTGTTACTTTGCCCCCGGAGGAGTTCGTTGCTGAGGCAGAGAGAATAGTTGCTGGAGCTCAAGAGAGGGGCATAATATTAAGGATATTGGGTGCTCTTGGCATATACATTCATTCAAAGCACGTCCCAGAGGCCCTCTCGATATATGATAGGATCAAGAGGTTTGGTGAAGGAAAGCCCATGTTCACAGACCTAGATCTCATGGCATATGGTAAGCAGAGGAAAAAGGTCATGGAATACTTCGAAAAGGAGCTTAAGTTCAAGTATGACATGATTATGAGGGCTTTATGGGCTGGAAAGAGATTGATATACTTCCATCCCAAGGACTATTATCACGTCGACGTGTTTTTTGACAAACTGGAGTACAGTCATGATGTGATCTTTAAGGGAAGGCTTGAGCTTGACTATCCAACTATAAGCCTGGCCGATCTGGCACTCGAGAAGCTTCAAATTCACGAAATTAACCTCAAGGATATAGTCGATCTAATGGTCCTGTTCTACGGGCACGACATTTGTGAGGGTCAAGAAAAGGAGTGCATAGATGGAAAATACATAGCAAAGGTACTTGCAGATGACTGGGGATTTTGGTATGACGCAACTACAAACTTAAACAAAGTTAAGCACTTTACCGAGAGGTACTTCAATGAGGGCAAGCTCACTGAGAATGAGAAGAACGTCATACTGAGCAGAATTGACAAGCTTTTAAAAATGATAGATGAGGAGCCTAAAAGCAAGAAATGGAAGAAAAGAGCTAAAGTAGGAACCTCTAAGCCCTGGTACAGAGAGGTTGAGGAGGTAGTTAGATAGTCTCTTTTTCTTTATCCTCTTCTTTTAATTAACAAAATACATAGCATTTTTAACTAAATGTTGACTAAAAATATATTTAGGTGGTAGATTCTTTGCCTCTAGGCCCACCTCCTATTAGGGGAGCTCCGTCAAGCAGGCCTTTGGATCTTAACCTCGCTGAAAAGGCTATAGAGCTTGTAAGGAATGCACTACCCTTTCTTACAGCAGGCCCACCACTAATAGATTATGGGCCAGGAGGAGAGGTTCATGTAGATGTTCCACTAATGTATCAGGGTTTCGCACTAGACAGAATTCATTACGATCCTCAGCTAAGAAGTCCCTCGCCTAAAGGAAGGCCCGTAAGGGTCTGGGGCATGAGGGTTACCGAGGATGAGGTGATCAGCGTTATGAAAAATGTCATTAAGGAACTTGTTGTTGTTGAAGCTGTTGAGTATAGAGAGCCTGAGCTTGCCTGGGTAGTCCCTTTGGCCTGGAGAAGGCTGATTGTTGCTCACATAAAGGTCTCTAACGATGCAAACGAGATAATACCGGACTATGGGCTTAGCGAGGAGGTCAGGAGGCGCACCCTCTAGGTTGAAGGCACTAAAAACATTAACAGCGTTTTTAAGAAGGGAGAAGTTCTTAACGCTGCTCCTGCTCATTTATTTTGCACTAATTCCCATAAGTAAAGGTAGGGTTATTAATCTCAAGAAGTACGTCGATTGGAGCTCAATATTTATGATAGTATCTCTCCTTTTTGTCTCAAGGGGGCTGGAGCTTTCAGGAGCTTTTGCAAGGATATCTGAGAAGTTCATAGATATAAGCAAGGGATCTGGCTTAAGGCTAACAATACTGGTCATACTGACCTCAGCCCTCTCAGCAATGGTACTTATGAACGACGCCAGCCTGTTCGTTTACGTTCCAATAATCTTAACAATATCTAAAATATCAGAAATAAACGTGCCTCTTTTCTTGACACTTGTAAGCATTTCAGCCAACATAGGGTCCGCTCTTACACCGATAGGGAATCCCCAGAACATAATAATATGGCAGCACTACGGAGTTAGCTTCCTCGATTTTATTAAAGGTCTAGCGCCATTCTTCATAATATCTTTTGTCCTACTTCTCCTTTATTCCCTACTGCTGGTAGGTAAAGGTAAGGCTTCTCTTAAGGTCTTAAGACCCCCTAGGCTTTTCATGGATAAGAAATTGTTTATAACATCACTATCTCTTCTGATTCTAGATGTATTTCTTGGTGAGAAGAGGCTCTCCTACCTATCTTTAGCGATAACGTTCGCAACATTAACCCTTGTAAGGAGGGAGGTTGTGCTTGAGGCTGACTATGCTCTTATAGCCATCTTCATTTTGATGTTTGCAGACTTTAGAGGGCTGTCAAGAGTTATGGCCTCCTACGGTCTAGTTCCTAACTTATCAACAAAGCTATCCATACTGTACTGGGGAAGTCTCTTAAGCCAGGTCATGAGCAACGTTCCTGCAACGATCTTCCTCTTAGACTATACTAAGAGTTGGAAAGCCTTAGCCATAGCTACTAACTTGGGAGGAGTAGGCCTAATAACGGGGTCCTTGGCAAACATAATAACGCTTAGGCTCGGTAAAATAAAAATAAGGGAGTTTCATAAGTATTCGTTGCCGTACTTCATAACATTGCTCCTTTTATTTACCCTAATTTTTCTCTATTGAATTTTAAGCTAACTTGGTTAGATAGTAGAATACGGTCTCTATATCGGATATTACGTAGCTGAGCTTTGTGTACTCGTTCGGCTGATGGGCCGTATCGTCGCATGTCATCCAGACTATGGCAGGATATCCTCTTTTTCTCAAATATCTAGCCACAGTTCCCCCTCCTATCCCAATAGGCTTTACCTCAACACCTCTTGTCTCCTTTATGGCCTTCGAGAACCCCTTGACGAAAGGATCTTGAGGATCTGTTGGCTTTCCAGCATCATCCTCCCCGAGGAACTCCACTGAGACCTCGGCGCCTGACGATGAGGAGAAGTTATATGAGAATGTCTTAATTATATCTTTGACTGAAGATATGCTGTACTTGGGAAGGATCCTACAATCCCAATAGACTGTATCGGTACCAGGGATGGTGTTAAGATTCTCAACATTTGTCTCCTTTTTAGTAGGTTCACAGGTAGTTACTGGAGGTTCATAAAGATCATCATATTCTGAGAACTTTTCGTGAAGAAGCTCATCAAGGGCTAGGTTAAACTTCATTCCGAGCCTGTGAGCGTTTAGTCCTAGATGGGGTGTGCTTGCATGTGCCTGCTTTCCTTTAACTAAAACCTTGAAGTGAAGTATATGTTTTTCAGCAACGATCATCTTTGAGCCATCAGGGCTTCCTGCGTCTGGTATTAGGAAGTAGTTCTTTCCATGTCCTTCAAAGGCCTTCTTCTCTAGGAGGTAGAGAAGACCATACTTACTTCCAACCTCTTCATCACTTACTAAAGCTATTCCTAAGTTTATTCTAGGTTTTATGTTCTTTTCTATAAGGTGTTTTGCCAGGGCAAGAGCTATGACTATTGCCTGTCCATCGTCTTCAACCCCCCTTCCGTAAATATAGTCCCCCTCTACCGTCACCTGGTATGGGGGATGCTTCCAAAGGGAAATGTCGCCCTCCGGAACGACATCCATATGTCCAACTATCCAAAGGATCTTTGAAGGATCTTCCCCTTCAAGCACCGCCAATATGTTTGGTCTGACTCCTTCTCTTACTCTCTTATCAGGTGCGTCGAACCTTTTTGGTTTGAGACCTAAAGATCTTAATTCCTCCTCAAGAACCTTTGCCCTCTCCGCCTCTCCCTCTCCGCCAAACTCTGGGGCTAGGGCCTTTACCGGGATGAACTTCTTGTAAAGATCGATTACATATTTTGCTAACCTTTCCTTGTCAGAGCTAGAAAATATGCTCAATACAAAGGTCACCTCCTAAGGGTTCAAGACCATTATCAGAATAAAAGGTTTTCATTGAGATAATAAAATGGTCCTCACGAGGTTTTCCAGGTATTCCTTCCTGCCTATATCCTTTGGCGGTCTTAAAGAATAGCATAACAGGCTTCCGAAAAAGGTTCTTATTTTAACTCTTGAGCTGACTGAATCGTTCCCGAAGACTCTCAAGGCAAACTTTTTAGTATAGTTTGCACACATCTTTCTAAGCTCCTCCTGTATTTGGGGATACATAGAGCCTGCAGCTATTGTGTGAAGCAGGAGGCTTCTCATGTTAGGATCTTTATACTTGTCCAAATACCTTTCTCCGACACACTTGAGAAGATCTTCGCCCTGAAGTCCTCTATTAAGACACTCATCCAGCACGTCGAGTGGAAGGCTCCTCTGAGCTATTTCAAGTATTAATTCATCTTTTGACCTGAAGTACCAGAAAATGAGTCCCTTTGAGACGCCTGCCTCCTTAGCGATCATTGCCACAGGAGTCTTAAAAAAGCCATAGAGAGCAAAGACCTTCATTGCAGCCTTAATTATCTTATCTTTAGATTCCTCTGTTATCTCCTTTTTCAATCTAGAGAACACCTGCTTGGATGGCTTTAAGTTGTAGCAGGTTCCATAGCTTTAGCTTTAACGTTAACCTTAATTTGCGTTTTCTCCGCCGCAGCACTCTTCATTTTTAGTATTCTCTTTAACGCTGGCAACAGCCATAGATATAGCACAGCTATTACTGGCTGTATAGCAGGTATTAGAGCAGCTGGTATCGCTGCTGCAGCGCCTATTGCCATAACGCTTACAGCTGCTGCAACACTCTCATTTTTAGTTAATGCTATAAAGGCTAGGGCTGAGTGATCCTCATAACTCATGCTGAGGGCCTTCGTAACTGCTATCAAAGTTACAATTATTACAGCATATACTCCAAGTTGCATACCTATTATCTGTCCAGCTATAGCTGGCTTCGATATAAGTAGGGAGGCCTTGCTAGCTATCAAGCTTCCTATCAAAATGAGCATTGCAACCATCGTCCAAATACTTAAATATGGCTTTATTCTCTTTCCTATCCTGCCTTCTATGCACTCCAATGCATCCTCAATATGACTAATTGCCTCCTCCAGGCTCCTATGTGGCTTCTCAACCCTCTTGCAGGGAAGGTCAATATCAGGATTTCTGAGCACGCTTCTAGCTCTCCTCTTGACCAAGTAGTATCTAGTTAGCTGGCCTACAAAGAACGGCGTTAAAAGGGCGATGCCCAGTGACTCAGCCAATATCTTGACTGGAACGTTTACCGATATTGATTTGGCGTAAAGGCTTACATATGCAGGAACTGTACCCAAAGCTCCTAAGATGCTTATTATTGCTAAAATCGTTGCGAACTCTATGTTTCCCTCTGCCAAAAGCACATAAGCTATTGAGGCGCTGGAGGCTGGAACGCTGTTGGCAGCAACGAATCCTATTGAGACAGCCTTGTTAGCTATGTAGCCAGCTAGAAATATTGCTATCACAGGCGCAACGACAAATATCACAATTAGGCCCACAACCGTTTCGAGAACCTTTCCCCTAATTTCAGAGCCAAACCTCTCTACCTTCAGCTGCACCATAGAGGGGAAGAGGGTTAGTATGGCCAAAGTCAATATTATATCCTTCATATCAGACTTGTGAGTCTTTATAAACGGAGCAAAGTGATAGCCTATGGGTAGTGCCACTATCATGGCTATGACTATGTACAACAGGAGGTACTTCCTTAAGTGCTCTGAGAGGCGTAACACCCTATTATTTCCCATTTCTGACCACCAGGTCAAACTGTTTGGTCAGTAGTTAATAAACTTTACTGACCGGTCAGTAAATTGGTTGAAGATGAAAGTGTTTAAAATTCAAAGTTAACCCTTGGCGTAACTTATTATAGAATATATGAAAGGGATCTTCTCTATTCTCCTCTCTCCGAGTCTCATTCTGAGGCAGGAATATCTCCTTTGGGCACCTATTTCTTTCATCAGTTTAAGGGCCTCCCTGTTCGCCTCAGGAACTATCAGGCTCTTAGCTCCTAACTTTACAGCCCTTACTATAATTGCCTTAGCTACCTCAGCATTTTCAGCAACAAGAGGCCCTATTCTGCTTCCTCTGAGAAGAGCATAACCCTTTTCATGAACTGTTAGCAGTCGAGAACCTTCCTCTATGAAGATTTTTATGACATAACTTCTATTGCCTCCACTGATCTCCTCATCGATTTTTAAAACCCACCCAGGCAACTCTTTAGCTTCCTCAACGTTATACTTGATGTTGGAAACGCTTGAAAGGTTCTCAGGCAGCCTAAACACCGTGGTTCTATATTCCTCGACAAAGCCAAGCTTCCTATACAACCTTTCTCCAGCAGATGTGGCGTCTAAGCCGAAGCTCTTGACTTTGCCTTTAAGCATGCTCAAAAGCTTTAACATCAAAGTAGTTCCTATTCCTCTTCTCTGAAACCTTGAGGCCACAGCCACAGAACCTATCCAGGCATAACTTTCATAATCTGCATAGCAGCCAGTTGCAATAATAGCTCCTTCATGTTCTGCAACAAGGCAACCTCCTCTGTTCATTTTCTTAAGCCTTTGATATATTTTGAAATTCCTTTTAATGTCATTGAGATCTCTTTTAAATCCAAAGGCGTCGGCATAGACGGAGGCCATTTGTTTCTCTTCACCGTCTTTGGCAAACCTTATCTTTACCATCGACAGCACCTCCAAAATGGTCATTAGTGTAATAGGTTTCTATTAATCCTTAAACACAGCCAAGAATTCTAAAGGAAATGTGAGATGAAAATGTGCGGGTGTTTGCTAGTGAAGGGCTGTAGAGCTTTTATTGCATCCAATGCCGTGTTAACAGCCCTAGTTGGAATTATCATCTTTGAATATTACGGATTGTGGAACGCTTTACATATCTTATTTGAGCCTTTATTTCCATTTTCTTTAGTTTTTGGCTCGCTTACTTTGTTTGGATTAGTTTTTGTGCCGCTGCTCTCGGCCATATGCCTTATAGCCATGCGAGGATGTAAGGCTTTGTACTTTGTGTTGGCTTTATATCTTATTGGGCTCTTGGGCTGGTTGCCTGGGACTTTCTCGAGCAGGGTCACTGGTGCCCTTCTCTTCGCTCTCTTTATATGTGCTTTAGATGCCTTGGCCATTCTATGTGTTCGCAACTATTAAGTATCGCGTTTTGGTTATCGAGAAAAATTGAACAATGTCCTTCTAATCTTGTTAGGAGTTTTTGGGAGCTGCATCTGGAAGCTTCTTAGAACTTCGGATTCATGGTGACGTTTAAGATCAGCAGCTCCAAAGCCTAATACATGGTGCGCCAGTTAAGAAACGGCAAGATAGTAGACATTGGCGATATTGTTGCCACAGTTAACTTTAGCAAATGGATCAGATTTAAATTTGATAGAAACAGAAACTTATATTACGTATACGTATACATAATATCATAAATGGGGTGCTTGGCTTGGGCAACAAAGTTATTCCTGTTAGACTTAGTGACGACGTTCTAAAATTTATTGAAGAGCTTGTGGAGTTGGGCATATATAGTTCAAGAAGTGAAGCTCTAAGAGATATCTTGAGGATCGGTATTGAGAACATGAAACAGGTCAAGTTAATTGCTGAAGCCGCAAATAAACTCTTCGATATAGAGAGGGAGGAGGGAGAAATACCGATAAGACTTAATGGTGCCTTAAGGAAGCTCCTAGACGAGCGAGGGAGGTTCTGAGGTATTGATATATGTGGATACAAGTGTAATAGTGGCTGCACTAGATCCTATAGATCCTAGAAGATTTAAAGCTAGAAGAGCTTTAGAAGTAAGTGATAACAAAGTGGTTTCTGAGCTTGTTATAACTGAGCTTGCAAGCGTGCTTTCTAGACAAAGCGAAGTATTAAGCGATATAAAGAATAAGCTTGGTGTTAACGAATCCATAACGCTTTTAGCAGCAATTTTATATGTTTTGAAGAGATTTGACCTTAGATATGTAAGCGCAAGAGAATACCTTAAAACGCCCATAGGAGACTTTTACATGCCTCAGGCTTATGCCGTAAAGCTATCAGAAAAGATAAAGCTTAGAACCTTAGACCTGCTTCACTTGGCCTACATTAAGGTAATGAAAGAACGAGGTTTCTACGTAACTACCTTGTTAACAGCCGATAGGGATTTTAAGGATCATGAAACGGGTATCGAAAAAGAAGTCAAGATAAATGTTAATTTAGTAGAGTAATATTC
>JALWOJ010000168.1:0-14524 GCA_026995555.1 Acidilobaceae archaeon
CGAATCCTAGTGGGTTAATGGTATCCTGCCAGGAACTGCTCCTGGAGCCAGAGGAATAACGCTAACTAAACTTGGTTCAATTACATCAACTCCAGGAAGATTTTGAACTGTCTTAGCAAATGGCGAACTCCTATTGCTGAGTATAAAGAGAACTGACACTGGAACCTTGTATCTCCTACCCTTCATCTTCCCCTTACCTGCTCTTATTCTGGTTCTTTCCTTAGCCCTAATTATATCCTTGTATAGGCCTAACTTGTCAAGTAGATCACTGGCTTCTCTGGTCTTCTTAATGGTTTCGAGAACTTTGCTCTCAACAACTACCGGCAGCTTTTCAGCATCAAAAACGTGTCCTCTGGCCCTTACAAGATCAATCCTTGATGTTGCCGCAAGTGCGCTCATGGTTCCAATAATTTTTTCTCTTTTATTCACCTCCTCATGAATTCTCTTTTCAACTCTAGGCGGATGAGCAAGGCGGCCTCCAACGGTCATTGGAGCAAACGCTGCCCTAGTAGAACCCTTTATCCTAGGAACCCTAGCAAGTCCATAACCTACTCCTAGACTTTCAGCAGTTGTTCTCTTACCAGCAAGTACGTCTCTACCCTTTGGCTGGAGCCTGGCGGTAAACTCGCTATAATAAACCCTTCTTATAATGTCGACTCTAACAGGCAACCTAAATATTAACGGTAGCTCTACCTCTCCCACACTTTCTCCGTTTGAGCTGAAAACCGGAACCTTTATAGGATCCGTCAAGTTTAATATCAAACTTGTATACAACATGGGCATCTAGACCACACCTCTAGTTGCCCTGCTTACTTTGAAGACTTATGTAAGTTATAGTTGGTTTCTTCACGCCAACTTTTTCAACCCATCTAGGCGGCCTTATAGGATGTCTAAGAACTACAGGTCTCTTCGCAGGACCCGGAATGCTACCCTGTAGGACAACATATGTACTTCTAACTATTCCGTAATGTAGGAAGCCTCCTGCAGGGGTAATCTTAAAGCCGTCATCGTCGATCATTAATATCCTCTTATTGTATTCTGTTCTCCTGTGATAACCCGTTTGGCCTGCAGCGGGTGTTTCCCACCAAGTGCTACGGCCGTGACTTCTAGCTCCGATCTTTCTGCTACCCTTTCTATGCTTATGCCATCTGGGCAGTTCTTTAACGCCCCATCTCTTTATGACGCCCTGGAAGCCTTTGCCCTTCGTGACAGCTATAACATCAACCATCTGACCCTCCTTGAAAACTTCTCTAACATCAAGAAGCTGGCCTAATTTGTCCTTTGCATAGTCAAAGGCCTTGTTAATATCATCTATTCCGCCAATCTTTATCTCAAGAAGGTCAGGCTTCTTCTTACTGAGACCGCCTGTAAGCTTAGGTTGTGTTGCCGCTATTATTCTAACTTCTTTTGCTTGATCTAAAATACCTTCCAGCTTGTTGAGCATCTTATCCGTATCTAGAGATCCTAACGTGCTTATCTTTCTCCATAACTCGAGCTCTGGAGGAGGAGTTGTCCAAGCCTCTCCCAGGGAGTAGAGACCTCTGTTAGGATCATAACCATAAAGTCTCACAGCCAAGACAAACATAGGAGGCGTTTCGACAATAGTTACTGGAACGAAAACCTCTCTTCCATATGTTGGACTTCCAGGCCTGTCATCTATCATAAAGACATGAGTCATACCAACCTTATATCCTAAAAAGCCCAGAGCTATTGGCTCTCCTACATTTACGTTCGGCCAGCTTCTTACCCTAGGCACTATTCTCGAGGCTCTTTTCCTTGGCGAAAATCCTAAGCTTCCACGACGTGGCGCTCGCTTTTTTCTAGCACCCATAGCAAACCCCCGTGCACCTCAAAGGGCCTAAGGGAGGTTATAAAAGTCGAGGTACTGAATGGATATAAATTATCTAATATTGTATTTTGATCTCTAACTCTTCTTAGCAATAACGTAAAGCGAAGAGAATCAGATAATTACACTTTTAGTCGATGAACCGTCAAAGGTTATTGAAGTTCCTGTTAAATATTCTGGTGAATCTAAGGCCAGCCATGAAACAATCTTTTTGAATTCCTCGATTTTGCCAGATCTTTTTAAGGGGCTTAATCCTTCAACATTCTCTCTCCAGAAGCTTTCGAATGTCTCTCCTTTCATCAATGCGATTTTGGAAATGGTCTTGATGGCCCCGGGTGTCTTAAAGCTACCGAGAAGCAAGACTATAGTCTTCAGTTTATCAGGATATTTTCTTGCAAGGATCTTTGCAAGCCGAGTCAGGCCGGGCCTTATAACATCTGAGACAATAAGATAGCTCGAGGGTTCTATGACGGTAAAGCTGCTTACGATTATCATTGTCGCTTTCTTAGGATTTCTTAAAATTAAGTCCTTTGAAATAAGAGCTGTTGATGCTATGTACATGGATGCTGCTTCGATCCAATCCAGCCAAGTAGTTTCAGTTAACTCACAGGGTTCACAAGAAGGATTTCCGTAATTCATAATAACAACATCTATGACCTCGAAATTACTGAATGCCTCGTTAATAAGTTTTTTAATGTCTTTTTCCTTTCTTAGATCTGCAACAACATCTATGACCTCGACACTATACTTCTCACTTATCTTTTTTCTAGCTAAAGATATACGTCTTTCATCTCTAGAGGTTATCAGAAGGTTACATCCCCTTTCAGCTAAGGCTTCTGCTGCTGCATAACCTAAGCCTTGGCTTGCTGCTGTTATTATCGAATTACATCTCAACGTTTCTCACCATCCAAAGTAACTCCTCGTACATCATAGAACGAGTAATCAGTTATTTTAACAAGCACTCTCTTTCCTAGAAGGTCCTCTTTTTCAGGTATTACCACTGGCACATAATTTTGAAGCCTAGCAACTAAACTCCCTCTTCGAAAGCCTCTTTCCGTAACTATAACCTCAACTACTTTCCCTAAGTATTTCTTCATCTTTCTCTTTCCAATGTTTTCAACTATTTTGGACAACATCGTGCTTCTCTTTTTCTTAACAGGATCCGGAATTTGCTTTAGCGCTGCCGAAACGGTTCTCGGCCTAATGGTATATTGTGCTATATGAACCCTCTCAAACTCCAACTCCTTTACTAGACTTACCGTGGCTTCAAACGCTTTCTCATCTTCACCCGGATGACCAACTATGATATCAGTAGCTATCATAGCCTCTGGAAAAGTGTTCCTTATAGTCTTTATGAGCTCTTTATACTCGGAAACCGTGTACTTCCTACCCATAAGCTTAAGAACGTTATCATCTCCGCTTTGCACTGGTATATGAAGGAACTTATAGATCTTGTCATTCTTTAAAACCTTCAGGAGCTTATCCTTAATTTTAAGAGCGAGTTCAGGTGTCATCATACCAACTCTTACCATATAGTCTCCTTCAACATTGTTAACTATCTCCTCTAAAAGATCGGGAAGAGAAGGCTCACCATAAATATCGATGCCGTAGGCTGCCGTATCCTGACCTGTCAGCCTTATCTCTACGGCTCCCTTCTCAACAAGTTCTCTTATGACCTTTACTACGAGCTCTATAGGATAGCTCCTCAATTCCCTTCTAGCGATCTTTGTTATACAGAAATTGCAGGTACCTAAACAACCCTCTTGAATCATTATAGTTGCCACTCTATCCTTCAGAGGAAGGGAGGGCATGAAGCTGGTATCTCGCTTCCCGTCAAGTAGTATCACTTTACCACTATTTTCTACAACCTTCCAGATTAAATGAGAGTTTTGTGGGGAGACTAAACTGGCATCAGGAAAATTTCTTGCAAGAAGTCCCGGACGTGCTTTTGCTAAACAACCCGTTATGATGTACCTTTTATCTGGATACATCCTTTTAAGTTCTTTAATTCTTTTCACTATCCTTTGCTCGGTATCAAGTCTAACAGCACAGGTGTTTACTAAAATTACATCTGAAAGCTCAGGTGTTTTAACAATGATGTGACCTCTATTCTTGAGGACGGAAACCATGAGAGAGCTGTCGAACTGTGCTAACGCACATCCATAAGTTTCTATATACACTTTATATTTCTTCGTCACACCTTTCAACTTCTCTTGCATTCCTATATCAACCTCTACATAAAGGCATCAATGAAAGCTCAAATTTTTATTCAAGGATGACTACACATCCTGCAATGCTGAACGTTTGATTCTAAGGTTTTTTATTAAAAAGTTTCAATATTGATAATTAACGAATGGTCTTCCATACAGAGGCTGGAGGACTTATACCTAGTCGTTTATAGATGAACGTAACTATTATCAAAGCAACTAACACCAAAAAGTAAGGTAGGGCGTCAGCAAGTTCTGCTGGTATGCCTATCGTTGGCAGGAGAGGTTTCATTGCAAAAAGTAAGCCTGTAAAATATCCTGAGATTAGAATTCCGAAGGGATGCCAATAGCCTAGTATTACGTCACCTATCGCTATCCAGCCCATACCTCCTGTTATACCAGAATACCATCTTCCATAATGGAATGAATCACTTAAATAAGTACCCGCAACACCCGCTAAAAATCCTCCAACTATTATACTTATTACTCTTAATGTCTTCACTCTAAGACCTCTCTCCAATGCTGAAAGTTCGTCTTCGCCTATGGCCCTCAGCTCAACACCTGTCCACGTTTTATAGAGTAGAAACCATAGAAAAACAGCCAAAACTATGCTAAAAACTTCTAAGTAGTCAAAGGGACCTAGGGAGGGGAAAAGAGGCGTACCCGGAGTTCCTCCAGTCTTTATTCCTATTAGCTCTGAAAGGCCTATTCCCATAAAGACCAGTATTAACCCAGTAACTATCTGGTCCGCATTGAGACCTATTACAGCTACAACATATATTAAAGATAGAAGAGCTCCCGAAAGACCCCCTACCAAAAATGAGCCTGCAAGAGAATTCCATTTGACTCCAGCCAAAGAACCCGCAGCAGCACCCACTGCCATCATGCCTTCTACTCCTAGGTTCACCTTTCCGCTCCTTTCAACAAGCATCTCCCCTAGAGCTGCAAGTATAAGTGGTGTTGCATTGCTTAAACCATTGGTAAGTATCGACATTACATTAACCATAAACTCTCACCCTTTAGTCCTACGAGAAGCCATATACGCGATAAATGTGAGAACTATCACGGACTGTAAAAGAAGAACTGTATTAAACGGGACCCCCTTTGACTGCAAAAGGTAGCCGGCGACTATTAAGGTTGAAAAGAAGTAACCTGCAATAAGAGATCCTACTGGACTTATGAGGGCCATCCAAGCAACTAGAATGCCCATATAGCCGTAACCTGGCGATTGATTCATAGCTGTCATATTTCTCTGAAAACTCATTATCATAAGCGCACCTCCCATACCAGCAGTTAAACCTTGAAGTAAAGAAACATAGACTATAATTGATGATACTGGAATAGCATATGTATATGCTGCTTTAGGAGCTTTTCCTAAGGCTTCTATAGCAAGGCCTAGTTTTGTTCTTCTAAGCAAAAATTCATATATAAAAGCTAAGAATAAAACGGTTATGAGTACATCAATCTTATTTATAGCATAGAGATTGGGAACGCTCCGCGTTTGAGTGAATGGTCCCGTTCTCCAAGGACCTGCTATGAGATAATTTGCAAATGCTAGAACTATATAATTAAGCATTAAACTGCTTAAAGTTTCATTAACATCCCAATACGCCCTAAGAATCCCAGAGATCAGTCCTAAAAGCGCTCCTGCTAAGCCAGAAAATAGTAGAGCTAGAGGAAGCATTAAGGATCTAGATATATGAAGTCCCGAATACGCAGTTAGCCACAGAGCAGTTAACGCTCCTAGGAGAACTTGACCCTCAGAACCTATAGTTATAAATCCAGCCCTGTAAGCTAATGCGAGTCCTATAGCTGAAGCAATTATAGGACCTGAATATAATAATGATGTCTCTAGGAGGTCTATTCTGGAGTAAACTAGTCCAAGTGTTGAAAAGGTTCCTCTGAGGCCAGCAGGAGTCATATATGCTATTAAGATGAGGCCCAATATTCCTGAAATTAATGAAAGTAGCGAATTTCTTTGAGCTCTATTCATTCCTCTCCCTCTTGCTCTATGTTGTCATCGCTTTAGCTATCTCCTTTAAGTTAAATGGCCTTTCAAAGGGACCTTTAATTACACCCCTGCTCATAACATAAATCCTATTTGAGAGTTCTGTCAGTTCGTCCAGATCCTCGGAGATTAGCAGAACGGATGAGCCTCTAGATCTTAATGATGCTAGCGTCCTTCTCACGGCTAGGGTAGCCTTGAAATCAAGACCTGCCGTAGGATTCATTGCCAAAACTAGGTCAACACTTCTTAAAAGTTCTCTTGCCACTATAACTTTCTGCATATTACCTCCGCTCAGAGAATCTACAGGATCATCTACACTACCAAGCTTAACATCAAACATCTTAACGACCTTTCTAGCCAAAGTCTTGTATCTCTTCCAATCTATAAAGAAGGATTTATCGTCGAACACTAGACCTAAAGCTATGTTATAGAAAATACTTTTCCCAGGAACGAGGGCCCAACCAAGCCTTTCTTCAGGTATTACTGCCAATCCTAAAAGTCTCCTATACAATGGTGCCTTTTTCGTGACATCCACTCCTTTTATTATTATCCTTCCCTTGGAGGCTTTTCTCAAACCTAAAAGCGTCTCAAAAAGCTCTCTTTGTCCATTACCAGCAATGCCAGCTATGCCAACTATTTCATTATGGAAAACGTGGAGATCGATACCCTTTAAGGACCAAACGCCGTGAGGCCCTTTAACCCACAAATTTATAACTTCAAGAACTTTATCCCTCTCTCGTTTTTGAGCTTTTACATAGCTAATCTCTGAATCTATCTTATCACCAAACATTAACTTTATAAGTAACTCCTCTGAGGCCTCCTCCTTTTTGACTATGCCTACTATCTTTCCTTTCCTCATCACAGCTATTCTGTCGGAAGCCATTAATGCTTCCTTGAGCTTGTGAGTGATAAAGAGAACAGCTCTTCCTTCCTTTGAAAGCTTTTTCATTATGTTGATAAGTTTTTCGCTTTCCATAGGTGTTAAGTGGGTTGTTGGTTCATCTAGTATTATTATCTTTTTACCTAAAAGAATGGTTCTGACTAGATCTACTTTCTGTCTTTCTCCCATTGACAACCTCCAAATTTTAGCCTCTAAATCTATGTTAATACCATATTTTTCCTCTATTTCCTCAATCTTTGATCTAAGTCTCTCTCGGCTTATGTTCATTCCTGCAAGTTTTAAACTTAGACCCAGATCCTCAAGAACCGAGAGACCACCAAAAAGCTGTGGGTGTTGAGGAACCATAGCTATTCCATATTTAAGAGCATCCCTTGCTGAACGAAACTGTACCTTCTTACCTTCTATATAAATCTCGCCAGAGCTAGGTCTTAGTCTTCCGGAGATCACTTTCATTAACGTAGTTTTCCCGGCCCCGTTTTCACCTAATATCCCTAAAATTTCACCTTTGTGGATGTCTAGACTTACACCCTTGTTAGCTACAACACCATTAGGATATATTACAACTATATTTTTAACATTCATAATAGTTTTCTGTACTTTCTGAGCATACTCTTGTTTGTCCATCAAGATTGTGCACCTTATCATTGCTTAATTTTAGGTTATTTTACAAGGGACGTTATCTTTTCATAGAACCAGTTTATATACCAGAGGTCATTTCTTCCCAATCTGACTCCTGGAGGAACCTTAAGCTTAGGTGATTCCTGTGGTCTGCCCTCCGAGTCAATTCTGTATCCCCAAATAGGACCAGTAAACGGTTCGAAAAGTAATTCTCTCATATCTTCATATAACTCCTTAATTTTAATTATCGCCTTTGAAGGTATAACCTTAGTGTTTAAAGGAGCCAAATACACTGCTCCCTCAGGCTGACCTGCTTTTGATTCACTTATTGGTCTCTTCCACCTTATTGGTGTAAAGTCTCCCAGCCTGGCCCAAATATCTTCTTTAAAAGCATCATTTGCATAGAGTCTAGCAAGGAGATATTCATATATTGGACCCCAATTGGCTACCTGACCAGTCAGGTGACTCCTAAGCTTTTTCCCCTTCTTCAGAAAATACTCATACATATTGCTATAATGACTAAAACTATAGACCTTTTTGCCCTCATCCCAATAACTTTCTGCAGTCTCCAATATGCTTGTAGAATCTTCAGTGTACGCTATAACGTCGACATCATAATTATCTACTAACATCTTAGCGGCATTCCTGGCTGCGCTTGGAGCAAACCACGCATTTAGAGGTTTTGTTACATATATCTCTAACTTTTCGCCATTCCCACACTTTCCCATGAGCTTAGCTCCATAGACACTACCCATGGCAAAGGCATTGATATGCCTAATTACCTCTGGAGTTAGGAAAGCGGGCACATATCCGACCTTACATGTCTCTGTGACAGCCCCTCCAGCTATTCCGTTAAGGAAGTAAAGCTGATAGAACTCAGCAAAATAAGTTGTTACATTCTTTTCGTCCTTGAAGTACTCCCAAGGACCGCTACAGTGATAGAAAAATACTTGAGGATACTCCTCAGCTAGCCTCTTAACTGCATTCATATAGCCCCAGCTGGTTGCAAAGACTGCATCATATCTTGTCGTTTCAAGCTGATCCTTGATCACGCTATAAGCTTGATCTTCAGGCACTTTCTCTAGATAACGCGTAACTAACCACTTACCAAATTTGTTTTGAACATATTTTCTTCCATCATCATGAGCCTTGGTCCAACCGTAATCACCTATGGGACCTACATATATCCATAAAGCCCTTATCTTTCTTTGAGCTAGTGATGTTGATGTGGTTGATGACGTTGTAGTTTTAGACGGAGTTTGTGGGGTTGCAGTTTTTGTTGAACTCTCCCTTCCCCAGGCATAACCTCCCCCAAGACCTATTGCGAGGCCTATTACACTGGCCGTAGCCAACTTGAGAAAATCTCTTCTGCTAACCTTCTCGCTCAAACCCCGCACCGATTTTATTCTCTTTACTTGGACAGTTTATAATTAGGCCTGGTAACAGCCTTACGTAGAAACTTTGCATGAAAATTATCAAAGAACTGAATGACGACCTGAAAGAAACAGGAGCGCTTCTATTCTATCAGTTCTAAGTCTTCTTCTCCATTCCTCTCCCACAACGACTAGTGCAGCCACGCCCACAATCGTAGCTCCAACCTTTTCAACTATATCCTCGAGAGCAGCAAGAGTTATTCCTGTCTGAATTATGTCATCCACAACAAGGACGTAATCATTTTTGTTTATACTTTTCTTAGGCACGTAAAAAATTCTAGAAATCCTCGGTGATTCTACCCTGAGACCCTCTACATACTCTTCAAAGGGATTTTCCTTAGTTCTCCGAGCTATCACCAAAGGTACATTAAAGTGAAGGCTGAGAGCTGTTGCTAGAGATATTCCGCTCGTTTCAGGCACTAAAATTTTTGAAATATTATTGTTCTTAAATCGTTCTAAAAATTCTAAGGAAATTATTCTTAAAAACAAAGGGTCTGTAATTATGGGGGTTAAATCTAAAAGTCCTCTGTAATTTTTTGCAACGTCTAGTACTATTTTAGACGGATCTAAAAGATTTTTAAGTCCCTTCCATATCTTGAGTGAATGTTCATAACTAGGAACAAGAAGTCCATTCACATACTTTGCTAAAAGGGTTGCATCGATACCTACAACGTTAGATAATTCTCTATATGAGTAACGCTTTTTTGCTGTCCTTAAGGCATCTGTAACAAGTAATCGAAACCTAGCAATTTCTAACTTATCCATTTGATTCCCCACAACTTTCCTACACAATAAATATAAAAATTTTTCATAACCTTAGTGCCGACTACGAATCTTAATGCTTTTAACTTTAACAATGATATCTTAGCACTTATATAAATGAAGACCTACTGTACGGCAAATCAAGGAAAACTCTATCTCGTTTTCTCAATATTCCTAATTTATTTTCAACTATTCAAAGTGATTACATTGTAATATGACCAGTTAGCTTGCTTTACTGAGCTTTATACTTTTGCTCCAATATTTAAAATCTATAAAATTTATAGCTCATAAGTATCCAATATCGCTTATGAGATTTCTAAAATTGAAAAAGTTCGGTGATAAAATTTATGGAAGAAATCAGACAATCAAAGAACAACAAGACGAAAATAATGCTACTGACATCGCTATTTCTTTATAATTTTTCAGCAAGCCTCTACAGCAATTCTCTGCCACTTATAATATTGGCCCTAGGTCTAGGACCTGTGGAGGTTTCTCTATCAAGCTTCCTAGTAAATTTAACCTTCATTCTCTTGGCATCACATGCAGGAAGCTTAGGAGATAGAACTGGAGCTAGAAGAGGGATTATGATCCTGGGAACATTATTTCTGTTTTTATCCATATCAATTATCATTAGCTTCTACAATTATATTTCTGTATTACTAGCTTCTGTCCTTTCAGGTATAGCGTCGGCATTTTTCTCATCAAATGCTGTCATGGCCGTAGTGGAAGTTGGAAGTCTTTCAGGCGAAAGGAGACCTGAGAGATCTCTTGCCCAGGCCGGGCTTGCTAGTGGAAGCGGTTGGTTTTTGGGACTTCTTCTCGGAGGCCTGTTAGTGAAAATTTTTGGACTTAGGGAAGGTCTCATTTTTGGAATTCCTATGATCGCTTTTGCCATATTCTCAATAATGCTTGCAAAAGGACCTCTAGTAGGCTTGGAAAGAGAAATAATATTCAAGCCCCATATGCTCTTTTTGGGTGTGGCCGAAAGAATTAGAATGTTATTTTATTACATTCCAAGAATAATTACGCCCTTTAAAAGAAGTTCTAAGCCTTCGTATCTTGATCCTTTTATGTCATATCTAGTAGCCATGATGATGGCGTTTATGGGTATCTCTCTCTTCTTCACGCAGATACCTGTATTTATGAGGAGAGTCTTAAGAATTCCAAATAGCGAAGTCATGACCCTTATGTCCATACACAACGGAGTATCTACTATAATGTTCGGATTTTTGGGTACAAGATCTCTAATTATAAGGCCTCTTAAGGCTCTGGAGATAGCATTTAGCCTCAGATCTCTAGCATTTATACTACCCTTAACAACAAAGATCCTTGACTATAAGTTAATTATGCCCATAACATTCTTAATAACAGGAAGCACATGGGCACTCATTAACGTCTCGACTAACACAATAACGCTTGACTTAGGTGGGATGGAAAAAGGAGGGGAGAGAATGGGTCAACTCAATGGAGCAATAAGTTTGGGGATACTTGTAGGTTCCCTTGTGAGTGGAATAATAGTTCAATCCTTAGGATTTATGCTTGACTTCCTTCTAGCCTCAACATTGATACTAGTCACCCTCGTTTGGATAAGAAGAATTTTAGGAAAATGAAACCAATCAAGCCTAGTTCTTTTAATGCCTTAAGTTTTAAAATTAAGAATGGTGCGGTAGAAATGGAAAGCAATATTATTAAGGAACATTTACATAAAAACTTGGTTGTAATTAAGATCTCAAAAACTAAAAAACTTAACAGTCTTGATACCAATCTTCTTCATAAACTAAAGGAGGAAATAGAGAATGCCTGTAATAGTAAGGACACTAATATTATAATCCTTACAGGAGAAGGCAAATTCTTCTCCTCGGGAATAGATTTAGAAGAGGTAGCTAACTCCTCGAGCCCGGAGGAGGCCTCGAGACCGTTTAAAGCCCTAGGGGAAGTAATCGAGAGTATGCTTTCTTGCAAAAAGGTCATTGCCGCTGTCCTTAATGGACCTGCTATAGCTGGAGGAGCAGAGTTGATGTTAGCTTCTGACATAGTCTTTGCAACGAGAGATGCATGGATACAATGGCCTGAAATTCGATGGAACATTGTCGCACCCATGTTTTCCTCTATCTTAAAGCATTCCCCTCTTCCGAGACTGACATACATTGCCTTAAGTTCTAAAAGAATTAGCTCTGAGGAAGCCTTATCTCTAGGCTTGATATCGGAAGTTGTTGATTCTGTTGAAGAAGCTTATGATAAATTAATCAACATTTCTAAGGAGTTGATGAGAAATGGTAATGCTTTAAAAGTTTATCTTCCTATTATCAGGGAAGCCAAGAAGGAGGTCCTCAAGAATATAGAGGATTTGATTTCCCTGTCCAGAAGTCAAGAACTTATAACTAGAGCCAAGGCTTTCCTTAGTGGGAAGAAGTAATGTTCTTCTTTTTAAGGAATTCCTCCTTGTATCTTTTTAAATTCTCCTCTACCCATTCGACAAATTCCTCCTCATTCTCTACATAATTTTTAGAAGTTTGTTCTATGTCCTTTTTAAGATCAAAAATGAATCTATTGAGATAGTCTTCTATGGTTATCCTGTACTTCCTAAGTCTTTCGACAAATTCCTCCTTTCCCACATATCCTGACCTCTGGTAACAGTCCTCTAAGTCTGCCAATAGCGAGCTCATTGTTATGGCAAGTCTTTTTATTTCATCAACAGCATCCTTTAACCTTAACCTATAGTAAACAAAACCTGAGCTAGTCTTTAAGTTCCAATACTCCTTAGACCATATTTTACTATTTTCTTCTAGCCTTTCACCATACTTCCTTTCCAATAGCCAGTAGCTATAGCCTTTCTTAATTAGCTTAACTATGGCATCATTTATATCTTCGATCTTCTCCGACTTCATAAAGTAATCAACAAGGTTTGCCGTTTCATTGTCTAGCTTTAACTCTTTAATCTTTTTGAGGTCACGCTTATGTAGAAACATCGAAGTAACACCACATTTGAAGGTAAAACTAAGAAAATTTATGATTTTACTTCAAACAGAAAGGCTCTTCAAGTAGATCCCGCAACCAAAAGTTTTGCCTTCTCAGGATCATATTCCCAATCGGGAGGTAACTTTCCCACTCTCTTGTAATACTTGACTATCCTTCTTATCTTACTTTCAAGATCTAGCAAGCCCTTTTTAGCATGAAGATCCTTAGGATGTTCCTCCAAGTGTCTTCTCAAGTTCACAGCCTTCCTAATTAAAGCCATAAGATCCTCTGGTATCTGCGGTGCCAAGCCCTTCTCTTCAAGGATCTTTGTTAGCTTCTTGCCGGTCACCAACTTCACTAAAGGTATTCCAAATTGATCTCTAAGTATTATTCCTATCATGCTGGGCCCATAACCCTTCTTCGCCAGCTCCTCAACTAGAAGTTCTACATCTTCAGGAGAGTAACGAATCCATAATGGAGGCCTTGCTCTTGCAGGTCTTGTGGAGTGAGACTTACCTTTTTCTCTTCGTTTGTTCATATTTCCTTCCCCACTTTTTCTGGCATCTCTTGCAGATCCTTTAAATGTTAATGTAATTTCAGAAGGTCCTAAAACGGAAATCTTAAACAATTGGTAATACAATCTAGCTAAGCTCTGGGCGAAGGTTTTGGATGTTGAGGAAAGTTTGGAGATCCTTTGGGGGATAGAAAAGAGGCTTAAGAACTACAAGCCTTCTGCCAATGCTCAGATCCTTAGACCCGAAGGATTTCTAGTAGTTGAATCTAGACCTAAATTAAGTCCTGAAAAGGGAAGCGTTGTGTATTTAGTGAAACGATGTTGCTTGGATACTAGAAAAACAGGCTATGTCCTAATGAAGCTCCTTAAAGCTTCCTCCTTCTCGTTCTCAGGACTTAAAGATGCCTTAGCAATAGCATATCAATACTATTCCTTCTCTAATCCTAAGAGAATAAAGACCTATATTGAGGCTAAGGAGATAAGTGCTTGGCTCATAACTAAAGGATACAAGATCAAAACTAGAAGCCATAGAGAAAATTTCTTTAGCCTAAAAATTACTTCTAACAAGCCTCAGGAGCTCTGTAGGGCTTTCAAGTCCCTTAAATACATTCCAGGATACTTCGGACCACAGAGATTTGGCTTAGAAAGACCAAACACTCATCTTGAGGGTTTATATCTACTGAAGCAAGATTTTGGTCCTCTAATAAGGGAGTTTATGTACAGATACCCTCTGGAGAGCAGAAGAGGTCTTGGAGACTATGAAAAGAAGGTTATTGAGGTTCTAAAATTAAGAAAGTCTCCCTACTTTTTGACAAAAAAGCCTGAAGGTTGGCTAAGAAAATTCTTTCTAGAAGCTCTTCAGGCTTACGTATTTAATAGGGCGCTCTCCAAGGCCATAGAGTTGAACAATTTAAGCTCCCTTTCTGAAATGAATGTAAAGATTATGTGTTTAGATAAGGAGTTCAAAGTTCCTGCAGGCAGGCTACCCGCGCCAAAAATGAAGATGCGTAGCAAATGGTCTAAACTTTTAAGTGAAATTGTTAAAGAGGAGGGCATGTATTTTCTTGTGAAGGATCCGAGCCTAGGCCTTAAAGCCAAGTTGAGACCGCTTGTATTCCCTATATGCGTATTAGGATGTCGAGTTTCTGAAAATGAAAAATTAAACTTAAAGTTTGCATTACCTCCAGGTGCTTATGCTACTATCGCCCTTTGGCAAGTATCAAACCTTAGACTTTTATGAAACTTTAAAAAACCTTTATTAGAACATCTGAAATCTT
>JALWOJ010000168.1:14534-19405 GCA_026995555.1 Acidilobaceae archaeon
GAGTGGTCTAGAGGACTCTCTGACAAAATAAAGAATTCTGGATGGATGCCCGACGTCATTGTCGCTGTCTCTCGGGGAGGATTTGTGCCTGCCAGGCTCCTTTGTGATTTTTTAGACATTTCAGATCTTCTAAGCGTTCAAAGCCAACATTGGGTGGAGGCCGCAAAGGCTGCAGAGAAGGCTATACTGAAGTATCCATATAAGGTTGATCTTAGTGGAAAAAATGTGCTTGTAGTAGATGATATTGTGGATACTGGCGACACCCTTAAACTCGCCAGAGACTTTATAGAAAGGGAATGGAAACCTGACTCCTTAAGGACAGCGGCCTTGCAATGGATAAGTTCCACAGCTAAATTCAAACCTGACTATTACTATATAGAAGTGAAAGAATGGACTTGGTTCCAATATCCTTGGACTAGGTTGGAGGATATAATGCAATTGATAAGGAGAATCTTCACAGAGGACGAAAGAGCAAAGAAGGGTTTAATAAAAGAGGATGAACTTGCGCTACTTTTCTTTGAGTGGTATGGTATTAAAAGGGAGGAGCTAGGCTTTTACTGGAAGCTAGCCCTTTCTAAGCTTGAGGAAAAAGGGTATATAAAAAGGGAAGATGATAGTATAATATTGATTAAGAAAGAGAGGTAAAGAAGGTTCACTCCTTATAACTGAAATCCTGAAAAAAGTTTTATTTTGGTGGGTATTTTAAAATTTAGAAAGGTTTATAAGCTTTTCGTGGGTACATTAAATATATGCTAAGAGAGGTGAGAAGACTTGTCATCTGTCATTGTCAAAAAGGGTGCAACGGTTGAAGAGCTGAGACGCAAACTACACGAACTGCTTAAAGATGTTGTTGAGGTACTAGTCGACGATCTGGGCATTAGTGTAACTGCTGCTCTGTCAGACGATGAAATAGAGAAGCTAGTCCTAGAGATATTAAAGGAAGCTCGAAGGCCTCTCTCATGGAGGGAGCTAAAGGCTATATTCAGCGGTGTTGTCGGCGAAGATAGACTCAGAAAAATATTGATATCACTTAAGGTGAGGAATGTTATAGCCGAGTTAACTAGGACTAGATATGCACTGCCTGAATATGTCCCTCCCCAAGAATATAGCAAGATTAAGAATCCCCTCATATTAAGGAAGATAAAGGGCTTAGATAGTGAAGTGTCCTCAGAAGTTTATTATCAGTAGGACTTCTAGTAAATCTAACCCCTTTTAGATCTTCATTCTAAGTAATATAGCAGCGGTGCTAACTATGGAGAAAGCAAAGGTTACGATCAAGGGAAGGTTAGCCTTTATAGAGACCGAAAGTGGGGCCAAAGCTGTCATTCCTTCGACAACATTGTGCGAATTTATCAAAAGATTTAATTTAATTGTTGAAAATGGAAATGTAAACTGTAAATAAAGGTTACAATCCTAATGGGAGGTAGTTTAAACTATCATTTAATTCGAAGACTTAAAACTCCCTTTTACTAATTTTCTTCCGAAGGCTTTTTAATAATAATCTTCAACCTTATTCAGGATTTGTAACGCCGCCTTTTGTATCATAGTTTAATCTCAAAAATTTATCTAAAATATTACTAATATACGGTAACATATGGTACTGATATGTACATGGTAACACATAGAGGAACTGAAGGTTGAGAACATTATGAAAAGTAAAGGTAGGCGAATACAAAAAGGAAACAGCATCAAAGGAATGATAGAACTTATGGGAACTGTAATCTTATGGGGAAGTAGCTTTCCAGCCATAAAGGTTGTTGTAACAAACATAAGCTCTTTTACATACGTCTGGCTCAGAGCCCTGGTTGCAATGCTAGGTATAGTACCTTACGTTATTTATAAAGTCTTAAATCTAAGGAACGAAGACACTGTCTTTTTCTCAATAAAGGGTGGTTTAGTTACTGGGCTTGCCTTCGCCTTAGGTTTATGGTTGCAAGGATTTGGAACCAAATATACAACCGCTAGCAAATCAGCATTTATAACTGGTATTAATGTTGTCTTTGTTCATCTCTACTCGGCTCTTATTAAAAGGAAATATAGCTTAAATTTAGGAATTTCCCTAATTATGAGCATTATCGGTCTCTATCTATTAACAGCCCCGAAAGGGAGTGGAGTAAATAAGGGTGACCTTTTAGTCTTAGCTAGCTCCTTCTTTTGGGCCCTACAGGTAATTCTTGTTGACACCTATAGTGAGAGTGATCCGATTATATTTACTTTCTTTGAAATGATGCCAAGCCTTCTCTTTATACTTCCTGACATTATAATCGGAACAGCTTTTCTTAATATTAACAAAACGGTGATATTCACTATAATATATTTAGGACTAGTTTGTGCCGATGCAGCATTTGTACTTCAAGTACTTGGTCAAAAGCTTGTAGAGCCTGCTATAGCAGCACTTATATTTATGCTTGAACCCGTCTTCGCAACAATTTTCTCCATAATATTTCTAGGTGAAGAGTTGGGAAGGATTGAAGTTCTAGGTATGAGCTTAATTCTTCTTGGAGTATTCTTTTCCCAAAAAGAGAAGTAACTCCTCACAGTAGCCAACAATCTCATCATAGTTCTTGATGACAAATCTTATCACGTCAGCCCTGTGTCTTAATTTTTCATTTTCTATGTTATTGACTTTGTCCAAGACATTATAAGGAAGTGTATAAACCTTTACACGCCTCTTCAGGACTTTCGAGAATATTATTGTAGCACCTATCTTGACAATAAAGATTTTTCCTTTTCTTATAAAACAAACCTTATTCTTACTTACCTCATTCTCAATAACCTCTCTTTCAACTAAGCCATATCTTTTTAGAAAGAAAAGTGCGGACTTTACCAGCCTTCCGGAGCACTGTAAATACTTTGTAATTAAACTTGGTGAAGTATAACCTTTGAGCACGCTGGCGATAAATGGTATCAACCATGGCTTTTTAAGCATAAGCTCCTTTATGTTCGTCATGTCTACTAAAGTCTTCTATAAAACTAAATCCTTAAGCTCATCTAAGCTCATAGACTGCTGGGCTAATGCCTTCCACTCCTTAACCATATCGACGTCTGCGCTGATGCTTAAACTCTTACAATAGTCTATTTTTACGAGTGCTGGTATTTTGACCATGGAGCCTATTACAACAGCCTCTCCAGGATTTAGATCAGGAAGTAATTCTAAGAGGTCTTCACTAAGCTGTTCACTAGCTTCCCTCACATACTTTTGATCGGTGGGCTCAACTATTCTCAATATTATCTTATTGTTAGTCTGGCTCAACACATTAGGATCTAAGCCCTTAGGCCTTTGGCTGACGAGCACTAGACCTATCCCGAACTTCCTACCCTCCCTTGCTATTCTTGATGCCCAATATTTAGTTAAAGTGTTGGAGTCTTTAGGTATGAGTACATGTGCTTCTTCAATAACCACGAGGACCGGTGAGGGATAACCTTCGGTTCCCCCGCTACTTTTCCATAACTTTCTCTCCTGAAGAATTCTTCTAAGATAGTGACTAACAACTGCATCAGCCCCGCTCTCGTCAACGCCGCTTAGATCAAAGATGTTCAACTTTCCAGGTTCAATAATGTTGATGAGATTTATATGAGTGCTCTCATCTATTACGTCCCCGTAGTTTTCCTCCAGATCGTCAATCCTGTTTAGAACCCCATTAACAGCTTTAGGATCGGTCTTACTACTATTGCGTTTAGATTTGACTTTTTCCCTGAGAAGGTCCAACGTTTTGGTTTTAACGGTTTCTTTGGACTTTTTAATGCTAGTTAAGACCTCGTGCCAAGCTTCTCTTAACACCCTTTCCTGATTAGTAGCGTTTGGTGGTATCTTCATAAGTCTCAAAAGCTCAGATAGATTAAGACTTAAAGGATGAATTCTAGGCTCTATAACCTTCTGCTTCTTTGGTGAAGCGATCCCAGCTCTCGAATATTCCCCATGTATATCAAATATAACAACCGTCCCTCCTAATTTCTCCACAATGTTTCTAGAAATTACACAAACTGTATTGCTCTTACCTCCCCCAGTAACAGCCAGTATTGCAAGGTGCCTTGAAAGCTTGTTAACATTTATTCCAACTCTGACCTCGGGCTGACTTACCAGGGAACCTATCTCGATCCAGGAGTTTTCCTCCCCCCTAAATATCTTCTTTAAGTAATGGCTATCAACCATATAAACGGGTGTACTAGGATCTACTGGAACCCTCAAAGCCTTAACAACACCTTCCTTAACTAGAGGTTCCAGCTTGGACAACCATCTTATGTATCCCCTTTTGTAGAGCCTTTTAGTGAGGTCGGGAAATGACGTTAATACCTCTACCTCCCTTAGGTCTGAAATTTCCTCCGGTAAAAGAGGGTTTCCGCTGACCACCTTTTCTAAAATTCCTAAAATACACTCACCGTCAACTTCCGCAGTAACGTAGAGACCTGCTCTAGCCACCTTAGAGCCATCATTGCTAATGATGATGGTACTTCGAGAAGGTGTACTTTCTCCAACTACCCACCCCACTAGAAGGTCTCCACAGCTCAACTTAGCATCTCCCTACTCCCTCTTTCAACCTTTAAACCTAAAGCCTGTAATACCTTATCTACCTCATCATTTGTGACCCTCCACTTTAAGTGGGAGAGCTTCAAAGAGATCGGATAACCGTCAATTAAAGGTGTTGCTAGAACCTTCCTCAGAGCCTTAGCTACAATCTCTTCGACTATCTCCGAATTGATTAAACCTACTTTGTCCAAGTCCACTGCTATTTCGAATTTGAGGAGAGGTGCTCCTCTTTCCAATCTGGCATAAAACTCTATGAGACCGAGCCTGTTTACAAATATTTCCTTGAATGAGTCAATCATAGGAAATAGAGGGCTTAGCTTTTTCGCTTCATTCAAAGATAATC
>JALWOJ010000168.1:19415-52132 GCA_026995555.1 Acidilobaceae archaeon
TAAGATTTCCTGTTGTCCTAAAAGCTTCAAACGGTTTTAGCTGACGAAGATAATAGACGTCAGGAAATGCCTTGTTAAATAAAGTTGTCGATCTGCTAGTCTTGGTTATGAACATGAGCGTTGTCCCGAATTCCCACGCATTCTTCAGGAATGCTGATAACAGTAATAATTTCTCTAACCACTCCAGAAAAGAGATCCACTCGACATCGTTATCACTTATATTTGATATGCCTACTTTATTTCGTATAATTCTCAACGTTGAAAGTGGACCGCTCTCAGAATTGCTCATTATTAAAGCTGCCACGTCCTCCAGGGATGATATGTCTGGTATCTTTTTCGAAATCTCATTCAAAAGTTTATTGTATCCCCTAACATACCTGGCCTCCGGCCTATGTTTCATTAGAAGAAGAGACCTTAGACTTCCATCCCAGAGAAAGATATCTGGTCTGCAAGTCTCCAATACCTTCCTCGAAATCCAGAGTTCCATTATTTCTCTATAGAGTGATATCCTTTCCTCCATACGCTGGGGAGGAACAATTACGTTAACGTCAGCTACACTTTCCTCGGTCACTATTTTATAAGAGTTCTTTTCAGACTTTATACATAGGGCTCCAGCTTTTACAAGATATATACTATAAGCCTCGAAATCAATGAGCCTCTGTCCACCATCCTCTGCAACGTGAAGAGGTGCCTCCTTTGCAGGGGGAGGCAACTCCTTCAGTTCAACATTTTCATTATTAATGTCTTTGGACTTCTCGTAAAACATCTTAAGCAGCTCTTTTAGCTCGTCTCTTCTCCCTATAGCCGCCTCAATTACGTTCTTGAAATAATTCACTTCCAACGCGCCCCACAAACCGTTATATCGAAATTACATAAGTTGCTCTCCAAGCGGTTTCAACAAAGATCCTTGAGGACCCTTTGTAACCTCAAAAACCATGTCTGCCGCCTCAATTACGTCTCTGTCATGGGAAACTACGATAAGCTGTGGTATTCTCTCTCCTCCCTTAAATATCTTTAATATATTTACTAAGACCTTCCTTCTCTCTTCATCTAAGTTGTTGGTTGGCTCATCAAGTACTAAGAATCCTGTTTTTCTGGCCAGAAGAGCGTTGAGTGCTAAGACGAAAGCCAAGGCTATAGCTGTTCTCTCACCACCGCTTAACACTCCTAAGGGTACAGGCGTTCCATCACGGCTTACTGCCATTATATTAATTAAATCAAAGTTCTTTTCAACCTTTATACTTACAGCATTATAACTAAGATCGAACTTTGAAAGTATCTCAGTCATGAGGTCCTCCAATTTAGCTAGATATTCTAAGAAGAGGAGCCTAGGTACCTTCTCAAACACTACGTCTCTTATGTATGTAAGAATCTCTAGCCTAAACTTTGCATCCTCAACGTTCCTAATGCTTTCATCTATTTCTCTTATTCTATCCTCAATGCTAAGGATTTCCTGACTTAATCTACTTAGCTTTTCTAGCAGATCCTTTAGCTCTTTGCTCTTTACTTGATAATCCCTTTCTGCAATTGTTAGAATTTTCTCCTTATTCTTCAATTCATCTAACTCAGAGGCAATTCTCTTAAGCTCCCTCCTCTTTTCCTCGAGCAACTTTGTGTGGGAAAAAACCTCCTGTTCAAGGGAATTCTTTTCTTTTTCTAACTCCTCGACAACCTTTAGCTTTTCTAAGGAATCATTTATGAGTTCTAAAGCTTGCTCTAGAGAAGCCGTTTTACATACATTCTTAAGCTCCTCTTCAAGCCTTTTCACTTCCTCAGAAACTCTGGAGATCTCTCCATTTATTAATGAGATCGTCTTAGCAAGGCTTTCTAGTGAGGACTCAGGATCTTTTAAGAGAGACGAATCATGTTCTGCTACTATCTTTTTCGCTCTGTTAAATTCCTGTAACCTCTTAATAGCATCATCGTATTCTTCCTCAAGTTTTCTTATTCTTTGATTTAATAACTCTAATTTCTCTTTAATTGACTTCTTTCTGTCCTCTAAGGGTCCAATAGTCTCCATAATATTTACCAAGGAATCTCTGGCTTTCTTAAGGTCGTTTAACCTGAGCATTAAAAGATCCTTATTGTTTCTTAATTCTTGAAGTCTCCTCTCTATAACCTTTATCTTCCTTCCGAGAGAATCTATGTCCTTTCTAAACTCCTGCAATTGCGAGGTGAACTTACTTATGAGCTCTGTCTTTCTTTCTAAAGTTAAAGGTGCACCACAAAGTGGACATTTAGATTCCTTGGAGTCCTTAAGCAGGGATAAGGAGTTTTCTAACTCGTTGACACGAGTCTCAAGAAAGGACCTTTTAGTTTTAAAGGTCTGCAATTGTTCTTCTTTAGAAGAAATTTCCTCCGCGACTTTCTGTAAGGAAAGCTGGACGGCGTCAATCACGTCATCTATTTTCGTAATAATATTCTTGAGGCCCTCATTGATATCTAATCTATTTTTGATAATATCCATTATGTTCTTGAACACCCTTCTTTTTTGATTTTCTAACTCTTTAATTCTGCCCTCTACCTCTCCTAACACCTTTTGAAGTTTTCTATGCTCCTCTTTGACTTCTGCTAAAGAGGTCCTAATTTTCTCAAACTCTCTCTCAATACCCTTGTTGTATTTGATGATCTCCAGTGCCTCCTTAACCTCTTTCAACTTCTTTAGATCTAAAAGCATCCTTGAAATCTTACCACTTAACTCATAGTATCTTGTTGCCTTCTCATGATATTGGGCACAGTTGACGGCATTAGAAAGAGCAGTTAATTCAGCCTTAATACTCTCTAGCCTTGTAAGCTTAGAATTGAGCTCTGACTCCAATTTAGATATTTCTCCACTAAGTTTCCTGACCCTATCCTCTAAAGCTAAGGCTCTCCCTCTGAACCTGTTGAGCTCATCAACCTTCTCACGTAGAGTTTCGACCTCCTTTTCCAGTTTGGCTTTAAGCCTTTCATATTTGTTCTGTTCTGTTCTCATATTCTCAAGCTTCTCTTGGAGTTCCTTCTTTTCTCTTCTCAGCCTTAGTATTAGATTATTGATCTCTCTTCTCCAAGTTCTCGTTGGGGCTAGTGAGTATTGAGTATTTTTGATCTTAACATCAACAACGCTAAGCTCACCCATTAACTCTTTGGCCTTAGAGTACTCGGTAAGTCCGAAAACGTTCTCAAAAAACTTAATCCTCTCTCTGTTTTCACCTGAAGAAAGCAAATAAATTATGTTATCGAGACCTCCTTGTCTTATGACTACTGAGGAACCTATAACGCTCTCCAATCTGGCCTTTTCAATGCCCAGAATCTCTGAAAGTCTTTCCTTAACAGCCTTGACTCCTGAAGCCTCAACTCTCTTATTTCTCCTAAGAACGACCTGAGATGAACCTCTCTTATCAATAATTGATTCTATAATGTAGATAACCTCTTCATTCTTCATATCATCAACTAACTCTAATGTGATCCTAGCTCTTGGAGATCTTTTATTAACTAGGTCAGCCTTCTTACTAGCTCTTAAAGCTTGCTGGGGCTGAGTTAAAGAGTAATATATGGCATCAACAAAGCTGCTCTTGCCCGATCCGTTTTCTCCGATAATTGCTATAACCCCTGAGTCAAGCTTTACGTTAACTTCTTTCAGATAACTAAGAAATCCTGAGATCTTCAATGATTTCAATCTTAATGTCATTGCCACGCGGTCCCCCTTAGGACTCTCTTCCAGGTCTCATAATTTCTCTCATCCAGCAAGTCATCGAGTATTTTCCTTACCCTCTCCTCCTCTCCCAGCGCCAATGCGTTCTTTAATTCAAGTATTAACTTTGAGAGCGTCCTATTCCCTGCCAAAAACTTAGATATGAGTTCTATTTCATCGATACCCGCAACGCTGTGAACCTGAGCTGCTTTCTCAGAAGTCCTTTTATTAGGAAGTATCCTATAGATAATAATGGTTTTAAGTTCTTTCTCAAGATCAGAAATAAGACTTCTTATAAGTCCCAGAGATCTAACGTTCACAGGAGCCTCGATGTCTAAATGAATGACTGGCTCCTCGGGCTGCTCTGCACCAGCGTAAGCCATTATTTTAGCTCTTAACCTTTCCCTTAACATATTCTCGGAATTGAAACTAATTTTAGCAACGTAATGCTTTCTCACTTCAACGTTTGGTTGATGTATAATTGGTTCATCAGAGCTTATATCAACTATAAGAGGACCTCTTACATGAGAGCTCATAACCTCGTCTATCTTTAAAGGATATAGGCTTCCTGGATAAGCATATGTTGTACAATCGCTGCACCCTCTTGATATAAATCGAGTGTGGACGTGGCCTAGGGCTATGTAGCTGAAGGTTTTTGGTAATCTACTCGCTGGAACTACAGCATCCCATTTACAGGCCTCGTCAACTCCAAAGTGTCCTATCAATACGGACTTTTTCTGACCTCTTCTCTTTACGATAGACTCTAAGGCAGGAATTATTGTATTAAAGAATTTTTTCTTAAGCTCTGAAGAGCCTCTAGGAAAAGGCACTGTGGCGAAGTCCACACCATCTATATTAACTACCAGGCTCTCAAGGCTGGAGGAATCTTGTAGGTTCGGATAGTAAACCCCGTCCAATGTCTCTGCGATTATCTCTAGAGGACTTCTATCCCTGACTTTTGGTGTATCATGATCTCCTCCAGCTAAAATGACCTTAATTCCCTGCTCTTTAACCCTCTTTAAGATTCTTATTGCTCCCAGTAGAAAGTAATTGTCCGGTCTGGGCTGATCAAAAAGGTCTCCAGCGATTACTATAACATTCACCTTCTCGTTAGTAAGAACATCTACAGCGCTTTCAAATGCCTTGAGAGTATCGTCTCTTAATTCTTGTCTCCCATAGAGTCTTGCACCAAGATGTACATCAGCAAGATGGCCTATTAGCAAGTGTTGCTCCCTCCACCCTTACTGTTACTAATATAGTAATACCTTACATAAAGGGTATGTCCTCTGAAACATTTCCCATTAAATTCCAACCTTTTTAAGAAACCTAATAGTCTTTTTAAAAATGCACTCAAGATGTAGAGATCAAACTCCAACCTCAGCTATCTTAATACTTTTGTTATTGACAGTAATACACTTAATAATTATATCGTATAAAACTTTATTTCAATCTTGTACAATTATTATTAAGCAAAGTTTCTATTTCTTTTGATAGCCTATGTCTTTTTTCTAGATCGATTATAAGGGCTTTGGTATCATCTATTAACCTTCTAGCAACATCAGCTTTGTGCCTTATACCTGGTGCTATTGCCTCAGGGTAGTCGAATTTTCTAAGCTCAAAATATATAAATTCCATAACTTTAAGTAATTTCCAAGCCATATCATAATTATCTTTTCTAATAAATTCTAAGGCCAGTCTTCTAAGCTCTCCCACTACGTCTCCCAAACCCTGAAGATAGGGAACTGGCTGAACTCCCAGCTCTCCAGGCCCTTTAATATTGGAGCCTGTTATTATGTCGATAAATACTCTGGCTTCAACATACTCGGAGATCGCATTATAGATCATTCCAGAGTAGTAAATCTCCGGGTAATTCTTAACTAGGTTAAGCAGCTCCTTGGCAACCTCCTCAGTTCTCCGAAGATAGCTCTTCGCCTCGTTCAAATCGCCCTTGTGAACAGCTGTTATTGCCCAACCGCTGAACTTTATTACGTCCCTGGCCTTCTTTATTGCACTCTCCCTTATCGAATCTCTCTCCGATAGATACTTATCCACCTCTTCTACTATATTTTTGAGCTTTTCCGGATCGAAAGTAAGCCTTATGGCCTCCTCCAAAAACAACACCTTGATGAAACCAGTATGACCAATTTTAAAAACTCTTAAGAGATCTTTAGCTCCTGACAGTGGGCCGGTAGCTCAGCCTGGAAGAGCGCCGCCCTCGCACGGCGGAGGTCCCGGGTTCAAATCCCGGCCGGTCCACCACCCCTCCATCATCTTACTGCCACGGGCCCGGCGCTATTATAATTGTGTCACACCCACATCTGCAAATCAAAAAAGTAGTGCAAGGGCGTGGATTGTGTTTCGCCTGTGTTAGCTGGCGCGGCCATTCTTTTTAGCCATTGAGCCCATATTTTGTTTTAGGGGCACCAAGTTGGCTGAGGCGCTGGTTATCCGTGGCCGCCTAGCCAGGCGTGTCAGGGAGGAGGCTGAAAAATACGGCCTTAGCGTCGATGAGTACCTTGTTGAGCTCCTGAGCCAGGGCTTAGACCCGAAGGACAGAGCTCAGGAGTATGTTGAGGCCGCAGAGGACCTGCTGAAGGAAGCTAGGGAAGGGTAATGTCCGACAAGCGGCCGAGAAACTATGGGGCGCAGCAGCACTAGCTATTAAAGCCTACGCCACCTCGGTGGAGGGTAAGAGATTAACAAGTCATGAGGAGCTGTGGGAGTGGAAGAGAAGGCTTGAAGACGAGCTCGGCGAGTGGGTCAGCGACGCTTGGGCCCAGGCCAGCGCCATGCACATCTGCTTTTACGAGGGCTGGTGCAAAGAGAAAGACATCGCCACCGCCCGAAAGAGGGTTGAAAAGCTGGTGAAGGAGGTAGCATCCCTAGTAGAAAAGGGGAAATCAGATTAAACCACTCCCCTCACCATCATTTCCTCATTCTTCCTTATTTCCATTCATAGGATTATTGGGAGCACTCGTAAATACGTTCTACTGCTTGCACACCCACGCATATATACGGGAATACAAGCTATCTCATTAGGAAATGCTATACATGGTGCACATACATCCTAGCACCCATTGATAAGAAGGTGTGTATAGAAGCAGACATGCATCCCGGTAACACTAGCCCATAAGTCCGTTCCTCCAACTCATTCTCAAGGCTTCTCCTGAACCTCTGCAGTTTGTCATGCTCTTAAGAATCCTTATGAAAACCAGCACCGTTGGTTAAAGGAACCTTGAAGACAACCTGAGGAGCCTTATATAGGCTGTTTATTCCTTCATCAAATGATCTAAAGTCGGTTATTTTGTTTATAACGTTCCATTTAACATACAGACTTAACCATTAATATAGTTAGGCGCTTTGCCATGAGTGCTACACAACGGCAGACCATTACAACCATCTGCAACCGATTTTGAAGAAGGAAGGTAGCTGTTAGTGTAATGCTGGACGGTATAAAAATAGAAGCAAAAGATCTAATGCAAGAATATGTAACTTAGGTCATAATTTTGAGTATTTTTTAGTATATTATGTTGACTAAACTCATATACATTATATATAACTGTTGCCTCTCTTATTTTTGTAATTGAGCAGAACCTGAGCATCTCTAACTTTACAAGGGGATTTTTTATGAGCTCCCTTAAACTTGGGCTTGAGGTTGCCTCAATTGTCTTAATTTTAATAATGATCGTGTCCCTTCTGCCTATTGCACATGCAGGAACTTATGGAGGCAGATATACAGAATTTCAGTATAAAGATCTTAGGGTTATTGTCTATGAGAACATTTACAACCCAGACTATGTTATCAACTACAAGGGAATAAATTACATAAGCCTGAACGCTGTAGGAAAGTTCATGTTCAGCGACCTTGAGGCGATTCCCAACATAAAGCCTGCTAAGAATGTTGGCGTTCTAACTCAGGAAGAGGTCTATAGCACCTTAAGTCCTCTTAAAAACTCTTTAACGATCTCGTTCATCTCTATATCGAAACGCTATGGAGGGGTTGAAATAGTTGTTGGGCCGAACGTTAACCTAACAAAGGCATCTAGAATTCTTGCGGAAACCTTAGAGCCCCTGCTTGTAAGCAAAGGATATCATACATTAATGATAGTTCGACTTTTCTCAAACGCAAGCCCTAACGAGCTTGTAGGAGCCATGTATGCATATTCCAATCTCATATACTCTGCAATATCAAATCCTGGGAAGTACAAGAACGTCCCATCTTATCTGCTCCAGATAGCAAAGCTTGTGAACGCAAGCCTGCACAAATACCCTATCGAGATGCATGTCTTGGTGGGAGTAGGAGTTTATGGAAGTGTAGGAATAGACTTCTGGGGGCCCCAGCCGACCAAAAAGCAGGTCTATGAGCTTGTGAAGTGGTTAAGGAACAATGCTGGGTACAGCGACATACCTCTGACAATCACATTTCATAAAGACCCTCCGCCGAAGGAATATCTTCTGATCGGACATGCTACTGAGAGCTCAAAGAAAGTGATAAATAGGATGGATCTCATAAGCCCTGCGATCCTAATTCTTATCTCAACTTTGACATTGGTGGTTGCAACAACATATACATGGCTCCGGAAACATTAATTTTTTGAAAATCTAAGCAATCTATCTAGACATATATCTTCCAGAGTCTAGTAAGTTCATCGGGAACGTATACATCTGAAATCTTCTCTGTTCTATATTT
The DNA here is from genome assembly GCA_026995555.1 of Acidilobaceae archaeon. Taxonomy (GTDB): domain Archaea; phylum Thermoproteota; class Thermoprotei_A; order Sulfolobales; family Acidilobaceae; genus JALWTO01. Next base: position 27,779 of record JALWOJ010000168.1, read on the forward strand.
TCTATGGAGGATCACCAGAATATTATCTATTCTTCTCTTAACCTCACCTATAACCTCTGCTCTGACATTAACAGATCTTAAAACCTCCAGAGCCTCATTCACCTTGTCATCGGGGACTGTAGCTATCAGGCTTCCGGAACTTATAAGTCTTAAAGGATCTATTCCAAGAGCCTTACATATAATTGAGGTCTCAGAGGCTATTGGGATTTTATCCTCCCAGATCTCCAACGTTGTCTTTGATGCATAAGCTATCTCACTTAGACCTCCTAAAATACCTCCTTCTGTAGGATCGTGCATGGAGGTTGCTAGGCCTCTCTCAGCTAAGGCAAGAGCTTCCTTAACGACACTCACATTTCTGATAAACCTTCTTGCAGAGTCTAGGACTTCCTCTTTAACGCCTCTTTCAATTAAGATCTCCCTAAAGTCGGTTGAAAGTATAGCAGTTCCCTCTATGGCAGCTACTTTAGTCATGATGACTTTATCTCCAGGCTTAGCGCCTCCTGTTCTCACAAACCTGTTCTTATCTGTAATACCCATGGCTGTAGTTGCTATTAGAGGTCTCTCCAGCTTGGGTGTGAACTCCGTATGTCCTCCAACAATCATAACTCCTATCTCCTTGGCAGCAACGTCCATCTGGCTTGTTATCTTATCTATAACGTCCTCAGGGGTGTTTTCAGGCAAGTAAAGGGTAGAGAGATACCACCTTGGCTTAGCTCCAGTGACGGCTATATCGTTGCTAACTATATGTATAGCTAACCAGCCCATAAGATCGACAGCGCCTGTGATCCCATCGGAATGGACCACTAAGACCTTATCATTACCTATATCTATTACAGCTGAGTCCTCCCCTATCTGAGGGCCCACTATTACATCAGGGTCCTTAATTCCGAGTCTTGTATAGATATACTTCTTCATGAGGTTCGGGGGAAACTTTCCGATCAACGAACTTCACCCGAGAGTCTGTTAAGGAGAGTAAGAATTATCTCTAGACATTCACCATAATATGCTAACAGCTTTATTGAAATAACTTGGTCTATAATATTATGTCATAGAAGATTTGTAACGTTCTTTAAAAGTTCTGGATATCTTATCAGCTGATCAGCAGCTATCGTAACCACCCTTTGTCCTTTTTCAATCAGTCCGTCCCTAACTAGCTTCTGGAATGCAACAAAATTAGCTCCTGTGGACGGCCCGGGAAGTATTAAGAATCGCCTAAATATTTCCCTTATAGCTTTAAGGGCCTCTTCCAAGCTCACTTCAACTATAAAATCTACAACATTCTTGTGACGCTCAAAGAGCTCCGGAATCTTTGAGCTGACAAGACCTTCTATAGGTTTGAAGCCTCCTCCTCTCTTTTCCGAGAGGGCGGAACCTGTAGGAACAACTCCTGCGATCTTAACATTTTTCAATTTCTCCTTTATCCTTGTTCCAGCACCTGTAACAGTTCCTCCTGTTCCTATTCCCATTATGAAGAAATCAAAACCCTCCTCAACCTGGTTTAATATTTCTGGACCAGTGGTCTCATAATGAGCAAGGAAATTATCTTCGTTAGCATCCTGGTTAAGGAATACGCATCCTCTTTCCTCAGCAATGTTCTTCGCATCCTTAACACTTGTATCTTTCTTAACAATTAACAGTTCACCTCCATAAAGTCTCACAAGGTTTTTCTTGATATTAGAAGCGTATTCCTTAACCAAGAGTAAGCTCTTTAATCCTAAGAAGGAGGAGGCCCAGGCCACCGAGACAGCAGTGTTACCGCTACTTAACTCGGCTACGCATTCACCTTCCTTAATCTTTCCTCTTTCAATAAGTCCCTTAATCATGTATACCGCTGTCCTGTCCTTATGACTACCCGTCGGATTGTCATATTCTAGTTTAAAACAAAGATCTATTCCATCAACGTTCATACATTTAATTCTTGTATTTCCTATTGTGCTTAAAAGGATCTTGAGCCTATCTTCAATGGACCTCAACCTAAATCCCCTATCACCTTAAAACATTACAGTTAAAACCATAAAAATTATTTCATCCATTACTTAATAAACGGCTGAGGAGGCTTAAAACATGACTTCTAGTAAACTTATGAAGCCTGAGGAGGCTGTAGATCTAATTGAAGACGGAATGAGCATTACCGTGAGCGGAATAACATTTAGTAGGAATCCCATGATGCTAGTTTCTTATATCATAAAGTCTGGCAAGAAGGACCTTTATTTTATCGATAGAGAGCCCGGTTTTGCTTTGGATGTGTTAGTTGCTTCAGGCGCGGTTAATAGGATTAGAGCAAGTATGGTCACCTTTGAACTTTACGGACTGGCTCCGAGCGTTAGAAGATTTGTAGAAGAGGGAAAAGTAGAATTCATAGAGGATACATGTGGCGCCTTTGTTGCCGGACTTAGAGCTGGAGCTCAAGGAATACCTTTTATGCCTGTAAGAGGGGTTTTGGGTTCTGACCTAGTCAAACTCCATGAAAGGTTAGGAACGTGGAAGGTCATGAAGGATCCTTTCACAAATGAAGAGATCCTAGCTGTTAGAGCGATAAGACCAGATGTGGCCATTATACATGTAAATTACAGCGACGAGTATGGAAATGCTGTTATTGAGGGACCAAGATACGAGGATGAACTTAAAGTTAGAGCTGCAAAGAAGGTTATAATAACCGCTGAGAAGATAGTGCCTACAGATTATATTAGAAAGTATGAATGTCCTCTTTCAGCAACAGCAATACATGTATCAGCTGTAGTTTGGGCCTCCAAGGGTGCATGGCCTACGGCCATGCACAACTGTTACGAAGCCGATTATAGTGCGATAGAGAGTTATTACAATGAGGCTAAGAAAGGGAATGCTATTTCCTGGATAGAGAGAAATCTACTAAGCAGGTGGTAGATTTTGGTCAGTCAAATAAAACCTAGACCTACAGATTACATGATAAAATGTATGGCAGAACTCATTAATGATGGAGATATTGTTTATCATGGACTTGCAAGTCAGATTCCTGTACTTTCTATGATCCTGGCAAGAGAAGCCTTAGGCAAAGACTTTATATGGCTAAGTGTTACGGAAGCCTATATGCCTCTTCCAGAAACTATAAGGTCCTATCCCTCCTCTGGGGATCCTTTTTCTGAAAAATTTGGTGTTGGAATAGTTCCTACTTATGACGTTTTTGACTTAGCGGCTCAAGGAAGAATAGACCTAATGTTTTTCGGTGCTGCTCAAGTAGATGAAAACGGTAATACAAACCTCAGCGTGATAGGTAGATATGATAAACCGAAAGTCAGGTTACCAGGAGGTGCCGCGACTGCGTATCTATTCCCTCTCGTAAAGAGAATAGTTGTGTGGGCTCGACATGATAAAAGAACGCTCGTCAGAAGAGTTGATTTTGTGACAGGTCAAGGCTGGTTAAGAATTAAAAAAGGACTAGAACTATTGCTTTGTACGAACAAGGGCTTAATTGAATATACAGACAAAGGTCCTATACTTAAGGCTGTTTTTGAGTATGAGGATGTAAAAGATGTGATAGAAAATGCTAGCATGAAGATCAATACTTCGAATAAACTATATTATTTAAGAGCTCCCAATGAAAAAGAGATGAAAATAATTCAATACCATGACCCTCTAGGACTAAGATATAAATTGGGCTATGGCTAATTTTTCAATTTGTAAATATAATAAAGTCTGTGGCTAATAGAAAAGAATTATATTTTTTACAAAGAGAGATCCTTAAATTCTTACATTTGCACTCTATTTGATTGGGGGTTGGAGCCTTGAAGTTTCTGAGATGTAAACCAGATAAGATTCCGCCGAGTACGGGTTTCAAGATCTCCATAATAGGTGCTGGACCCGCTGGTCTCGGTGCGGCAGGCCTACTCCGATGTTGGGGCCATGAAGTAGTAATTTATGACATGAACCCTGAACCAGGAGGCCTTGTAATGTTTGGAATACCAGTAACCAGAATAAAGAAGGAACCTGTGAGAGCTGGTATAAAAGAATTGATGGATGCAGGTGTCAAGTTTGTCTTAAGAACTAAAGTTGATATGACAAAGAGATATGGAGTTATTGATGATATAGTAAAGCCTGTTAACAAAATCCATCTGGAGGATGTGATAAAGGAGAGTGATGCTGTCCTTATAGCTACTGGAACCTGGGCCACTAGGAGTATGGGTGCTGAGGGTGAAGATCTTTCTTGGATATATCCAGCAGCTGAATGGCTTGTTTCAGTTCACATGGCTATGTTTGGCTACAAGAGCTGGGAGGAGGTGCCGAAACTTGAAGGAAGGATCCTTGTAATTGGTGGGGGCCTCACGGCTGCCGATGCTGTTCTAACCCCTCTATCATACGAACAGTTTAAGGGGAAGGTTAAGGAGGTTGTTCTCAGTTACAGAAGGAGCAAAGAGTATGCGCCAATGGGGGCGAGAGAAATAGATCACTTAATATCTATCGGGGCGAAGTTCTGGCCTTTAACCCTTCCAGTTAAGTTCTATGAGGAAAATGGAAAGAAAATAGTAAGGTTTGTTAGGATGAAACTAGTGAAGGTTGAAGGTGAGAAGAGACCTAAACCTGTGCCTATAGAGGGCAGTGAGTTCGAAGAAGAATTTGACTATGTACTTAAAGCTGTAGGTGTTATACCTACTGCTCCTATCGAGGACGGTTGCTGTGGAATTAGATTAAACAAGAATGGGACCATAGTCACGGACGAGAACTTCATGACAACCAGAGAGGGCGTCTTTGCCGCTGGTGACGTAAGACATGGCCCTAGCCTGATAGGTCCAGCAATGAAAAGCGGTATGGATGCTGCCAGAGCCATACATAACTATCTTATGTCAAAGAAAAAATAAAGTCAGTGAAGGACCACTTCCACATCGTCCCCAAGAGGGGACTTAGGTCCCAGGGTAGACATCATCCAAAGAGAAATAAGGTGAACAGAGGTTCATTTATTTTTAAATTATTCATTTCCTGCGAAAAGTCTGATAGTGCTTATATCAATCATTGCTTCTGAAATGTCTATAAGATATCCTGCTATTCTTTCAATACTATCAAATACCCTTAAGGCTAGTATATTTCCTTTCAATATTTCTCTATCCCTCACACCTCTCACCCTTTCCCTCAGCTTTGAAGCCTTCCTAGCTATCTCATGAGCTTTGATTTTAGACAATTGAATTAATGAGCTACAGGTGTTGCTTACAAGGGACTCAGCAATGTTCAACATATCGACAATCTCGTTCTTCGAAGAACATTTTTCAGGCCCAAGCCTTAAAAGCTCCGACGCTATAATAGTTGCATGATCTGCTATCCTTTCTATACTTTTTATTGCAATGAATATGTGAATAGTTTCAGCCATAGTTCTTAAGCCTAGTTCTGAGATCCTGAAGTTGCCTAGAAGAGCCCCTGTTAGTTGCTTTAATGCCAGAATATATAGCTTATCAACCAGCTGATCCCTTTCAATGACACTTTCTAAGAGCGTTTTTTCTAAGGAAATACATGCTCTACTTATATCGCTAATCATAGATTTGGTAACCTTACATGCTCTACTTATTACATCTAAAAATTTCATACTTCTAGGGTCTATTACTATATAAAATTTTAAGAAATTGGGGCCCTCCTCAAGAACGCTTAAACCTAGAGCTATCTCCTCAAGAAGCTTTCTTAGCTCAATAGCTTTTTCTCTATATTTCTCATCGAAGAGAACAATTATTTCGTTATAACCAGCTATGTAAGCTGAAATACATTCTCTTATGGTCTTTCCTATATCTTCTGGCTCAAGCTCAACTTTGGCTACATTTTTCTCTTTTCCCAGACCTGCGGTAGGAGGTTCTATAACTAGCGAGCCTGTAGGATTCTTTCTCACTACCAAGATAGCTCCGGGTTCTATCCTGTAAAGCTTTACCCAATCCTTGGGGAGGGAAATTATGAACGTTGACTTACCCACTATCTGAACCTTTCTATAATATACCGAAGCGTTTGCATCATAATTATTCTTACTCAACACCTTACACCGTCACTCCTTTAAGTAAAACTTAGAAACCAAAACTTATGTTGGTAACTGAAGAGAAGTTATATGATCTTCTACGTCTCCTCCTAGTTATCTTTAAGTAAGTATACCTAAGAGCAACAAGGTAAGTTACAACTTCAAGCCTACCAAGTAACATAGCCAAGATCAATATTATCTTCGCTCCTACTGGTGCCGCGGCTGAGGTTATTCCGACGCTTAATCCTACATTACCCATCGCACTTGCAACCTCAAACATTGAATCGGCTATTGAGTATTGGGGATAAAGGGCTGAGAGTGCCATAGACAAAAATAGGTGGGTTAACAGCATAGCTGTCATTACCGCTAAAACTCTTCTTATTAACTCACCATCTAGATAATATCTACCAAGCTTAACTCTTGGTCTATATCCTGAAGGATGAAGAAGAATACCTGACTCTATCCCTATGGTCTTAGCGGCAATAACTAAACGTAATATTTTTATTCCTCCTGCCGTTGAGAAGGCGCTACCTCCTAAAAGGGCTAAACCTGCTAGAAGTATCTTGTATGCATCGTCTGCCTTAGCCAAATTTCCTGCCTGAAACCCTGCAGTGGCACTACTTGACACTACATGGAATATTATTTGTAGAAGACTGAAGTTCCTTTGCATGTTAGGATTTACCTTCCACATAAGAATAGCTGCTATTATTGATAAACCAACAATTAGGGCCTGAGCCTTACTTTCCACACTTTCCTTTAAGTATTTAAACTTGCCAGTAAAAATTGCATAGTGGTCTTTAAAGTTCATCGCACCCCAATACATGACTAGCATTGCAACTATCAGTACTGCTGGTTTATTAAGATAATATCCTAAGCTCTGGGTATGTGTGGAAAAACCTGCGGTTGCTATGCCTGTCATTGCATGACTTATGGCATCATAGATGTTCATTCCAGCCAAATAGAACAGGGCCGCCCCTATCCCTGTTAAAGCTGTATAGATGATGAGAGCCTTTTTGGCTGTGGCTATCACGCTGGCCTCTATTTTTTCTTGTCTTCCTTCAGCAAGATATAGAGCCGCTGCTGAGATTCCTGGCTGGGCCATGATTCCTAACGTAAACACAACAATTCCTAGGCCTCCTTCCCACTGCATTACAGTTCTCCAAACCTGAAGCGTCTTAGGGATCTGTTCAACCCTAGGAACGTATATATGATGCCAACTACTTGGTTGACCTGTTAATATTGTTAATCCTGTAGTGGTCCACCCACTTACGCTTTCAAAGAGACCATCTATGTAAGGTATCTTTGCCGCCTTGGAGAAAGGAAATGCCTCAAGGACTGGTATGAGGATCCATGCCAAAACAGTAATGGAGACTGCCGTTGGAGGTCTTAGAGATGTTCTAGGTAGTTTTGAAAGTATAACTCCTATAACAAGATAAACTATTCCGTATGTCGACATTACTAAAGCAGGATCTACCTCAGACTCGGCACCCTTCACTATAAATAAAATGAGCCCATAGAGTCCTGAAGCCAAGAGGGCCGTGCTAGTTACCATTAATATGTAACCTATGTACGGTAACGAGGTCGCTGGTATTCTCCTCAAAGGTCATACCTCCTGAGGCTCCTCTCCGCGCTGGGCCTCCTCATCATCTCCTCGGGGTCGGAGGTTTCAGTCATAGCCATTTAAAAGGAATAAAAGGTTAATTCAAATTAAAAACTTTAAATAAATTTTTAACATTTAACTTCAAGTATTCTCAACACTTTTTTAATTAATTTTATGACCATCTCGTCAAAATCTTCTCCTTCATCAAAGATATCCCTAAGCATGTTTAAAATTTCTAGAGAGATTTTCTCGCACCTTCTATCAAACCTTTGAACATAATCCTTTGGCAGTTCTTCTCTCTTGATAAATGCAAGAGGGGCTAGTAGTTTTGTTAAATTCAATGCTTGTTCAACATCGTTACAACCAACAGAGGATAACTCCTTTGAGGTGAAAGTAGCATAGCACATTATCTCATTTTCTAATCCTAGATCCCTTAGCAAGCGGAAAACTTCAAAATCTTTAACTATAGCTGCGGATAGGCTCAGGGCTTTAGCAAGAAAGTCCCTCTCACATTTTGCAAGATCAGAATTTGAAGGTAACGACACCACGTAGTATTTCACTCCTGAGTGAAGGACGCTATGAGTGGCCTCGTGTAAAATTATTGATCGCCTTGAATGATCATCTATTGCTTTGAGTTCGTTCACTATTAAATGTATTCTCGGCAAACCACTCCAAGCTTCATGCATAGCTGGATAAATACTAAGAACTCTTACACCTCTTCTAAATGCTTCTAGTTCTAAAAACCTTAGGGCTTTTTCCTTATTCTCATAAAAGTACACATCCACTAAATAAGGTGTTGAAAAGCCTCTTCTGCGTACTAATGCATAAAATGAACTCAAGAGATCAATAGCCTTTTTTACAAATTCTTTATCAACGTTCCCAACTAATTTTTTAACTATTTTTGTCTGCATATCCATCCTCATATTAATTGATAGTAAAGAGTGCAAAAATTATTTAGTTCGAAGCTGACTTGGGTAAGAAAATAATTTTATAAAGTGGTTTAAGGAGGACTTTCCTGGAAGTTAGCTGGGGGTTTAATGGTGCCTTTAAGAGGAAGAATCGTCAGAATCTCTGGCCCTCTAGTTGTCGCTGAAGGAATGACAGGAGCCAAAATGTATGAGATGGTAAGAGTTGGAGAGGACAGACTTATAGGTGAAATAACAAGGATTCGCGGTGATCTAGCATATATTCAGGTCTATGAATCGACCTCAGGCTTACGTCCTGGGGAGCCAGTTGAAGGGACGGGCTATCCCTTAAGTGTAGAGCTTGGACCAGGGTTAATAGGGACTATATATGATGGCGTTCAAAGACCCCTTCCTTTAATAGCCGAGATCATAGCTAGCAAGATGCCACAGAGAAGAATGTTTATAGAAAGAGGAGTTGAAGCTCCACCCCTTCCTCGTGAGAAGAAGTGGAGTTTTACTCAAGGTGATCCTGATAAAAATTATAAACTTAGACCTGGAGACAAAGTTGAACCAGGAGATGTTCTTGGTTGGGTCCAAGAGACCGAGATAATAAAACATAAAATCATGGTACCACCTGGTATTCATGGAAAGCTAAGATGGTTAGCTAGCGAGGGAGATTACACCATAACGGAACCTATTGCTGAAATTGAGATGGACGGTACCGTTAAAGAAATAACTATGTCTCATAGATGGCCTGTGAGAACTCCAAGACCTTACAGGGAGAAGCTGGAGCCCACAGAGCCTCTTATAACTGGTATGAGGATAATTGATACCATGTTCCCTATGGCCAAAGGTGGAACGGGTGCCATACCTGGAGGCTTTGGTACAGGGAAAACTGTGACCCTTCATTCCTTGGCTCAATGGAGCTCAGCTAACGTAGTTATTTACATAGGATGTGGGGAGAGAGGTAACGAGATGACCGAAGTTCTAGTAAGATTTCCTAAATATAAAGATCCTTGGACAGGAAAGCCTCTTATGGAAAGAACGATATTGATTGCAAACACGAGCAACATGCCAGTTGCCGCAAGAGAAGCAAGCATTTACACTGGTGTAACCCTCGCCGAGTATTATAGAGATATGGGTTATGATGTGCTACTTGTAGCCGACTCGACTAGTAGATGGGCAGAGGCCCTTAGAGAGATCGCTGGAAGATTAGAGGAAATGCCTGCAGAGGAAGGTTATCCCAGTTATCTGGCTAGTAGGCTAGCGGAGTTCTATGAGAGAGCTGGAAGAGTCGTAGCCTTAGGAAATCCTGAGAGGCTAGGAAGCGTTACTCTCGTTGGCGCGGTAAGTCCTCCTGGAGGCGACTTTACAGAACCTGTAACGAGTCATACAAAGAGATTTATAAGAGTCTTTTGGGCTCTTGATACCAAACTTGCTTACAGCAGACATTACCCTGCAATAAACTGGCTCCTAAGCTATAGCGCTTATGTCGATACAGTCGAGAATTGGTGGAGTGAAAACGTTGATCCTCTTTGGAGAGAGTATAGAGATGAAGCTATGGCCATACTGAACAGGGAAGATGAGCTAATGGAGATTGTTAGACTTGTTGGAACTGAAGGACTTGACGAAAAAGATAAATTGACTTTAGAGACTGCAAGGCTTATAAAAGATGGTTTCTTAAAACAGAATGCCTTCGATCCTATAGATGCTTTTTCACCACCCCTCAAACAGTTCAAACTGCTTAAGATGATAATAGACATCCACAGAAAAGCTCTTGAAATGATAGAGAGAGGCTTTACAGTAGCTCAAATAAAGGAAGCCCTAGGAAGGTTATATCTCGAGATAGTAAGAGCAAAGTTTACAATCCCTAACGATAAACTAGAGGAAATAGATGCTTTAGAAGAGAAGGTCATCAAGACATTAGAGGATTATGAGGCTAAGGTGATGGTTCATGGCTAGCCTAACTGGAGTTAGGGAATATACTAGGATTACTGAAATCAAAGGGCCATTGCTCATAGTTGAAGGAGTCTCTAGAGTTGCCTACGATGAAATAGTTGAAGTCGAGCTTTCCACGGGAGAGAAAAGGAGGGGTAGGGTCCTAGAGGTTAATAGAAATATTGCTGTAGTTCAAGTCTTTGAGGGCACTACCGGTATCACTACAACTGGGACTAAAGTTAGGTTCTTAGGGAGACCTCTTGAGATACCATTAAGCGAGGATATGTTGGGCAGAGTCTTCAATGGTTTGGGCGAACCCATTGATGGCGGTCCACCCATAATTGCTGAGGAGAAAAGAGATGTTAATGGAGCACCTTTAAATCCTGCTGAGAGAGACTACCCTGAAGACTTCATACAGACCGGTGTGAGTGCAATAGATGGTATGAACACTCTAGTCAGAGGACAGAAGCTACCAATATTCAGTGGCAGCGGCTTACCTCACAACATTTTGGCTGCTCAGATAGCTAGGCAGGCAACTGTTAGAGGCGAGGAGGAAGAGTTTGCAGTTGTCTTTGCCGCAATAGGCATAAAGTATGATGATTACTACTTCTTTAAAAAGTTTTTCGAAGAGACTGGAGCCCTTAACAGGGTAGCTATGTTTGTGAACCTAGCTGATGAGCCAGCCATGATTAGGCTAGTTACCCCGCGAACTGCACTAACATTAGCGGAATATCTAGCTTACGAGAGAGACATGCATGTTTTGGTGATACTTACTGACATGACAAATTATGCAGAAGCCCTTAGAGAGATAAGTGCTGCAAGAGAAGAGGTTCCAGGCAGACAGGGATATCCCGGTTACCTTTATAGTGACCTGGCCAGCATCTATGAGAGGGCAGGAAGAGTTAAAGGCAAGAAGGGTAGCATAACGCAGATGCCTATACTTACTATGCCTAACGACGATATAACGCATCCTATACCAGATTTGACAGGATATATAACTGAAGGGCAGATAGTTTTGAGCAGAGAATTATATAACAGGGGCATTTATCCACCGATAAATGTCTTGATGAGCCTTTCAAGACTTATGAAGGAAGGGATAGGTCCTGGAAAGCCTAGAGAAGATCATGCCGAGGTTAGTAACCAGTTGTATGCGGCATACAGCAGGGGGGTAGAGCTTAGAAGTCTAGCTGCCGTTGTTGGAGAGGAGAGCCTAAGTAAAACTGAAAGACTTTATTTGAAGTTTGCAGATGAATTTGAAAGAAAATTCCTAAGCCAGGGCACTAGAGAGAATAGAGATATAGAGAAGACGTTAGATCTGGCATGGGAGGTTCTATCAATCTTACCCGAGGAGGAGCTCACAAACATAAGGGAAGAGTATGTTAGAAAGTATCATCCAAAGTATAAAGGGGGTTAATTTTTTGGAGCAGTTTCCAAAACCTCTCCTCAATGCCCTAAAAGAGGTACGCAAGGAGAGAGTTCGTGGAGCCGCCTGGTGCGCACTTAGAATAATTGAAGGTCTCCTAGATTCTTTATCCGCAGGCAGTAAACTTTGTGGGATATCCGAAAAAGTATATAATGCAATAATAGAGGCCAATCCTTCTATGTCTAGCCTATACTGGGTGGCTATGACCTTTAAGAGAGGCTGCGAACTGGGAGATCCGGAGACCTATCTAAGAAGACTTCTCTTTGAGGTCTCTGAAGCTAGAAAAAGGATCCCCGATAATTCTTTGGGTATTCTGAAAAAAGGGTCCAGGATCATGACCATAAGTTACAGTAGTAACGTTGAGCTTGTCCTGAGGAATGCTTTTAGAAGGAAACTTTTAGAGGAAGTTATAGCTCTGGAGTCAAGACCTGGAGGTGAAGGAATAAGACTTGCCCAAAGCCTGAAAGAGTTTGGAATTAACGTCAAGGTCATCCCGGACAGTACAATGCATATATACATAAAAGATATAGATTTTGTTATGTCAGGGGCTGATACCATAACTAATGATGGTTGTCTTGTGCATAAAGTGGGTACTCAACTCCTAGCTAGAGTAGCTGCAAGAGAAGATGTACCTTTTATTGTTGTCTTTGAACCATTCAAAATAAACATGAGGTTGGACTGTTCAACAGCGCCTATAATCGAAAGAAGTTTTGAAATCGAAGGCTGGAAGAGCGAGGTCTATCCTCTTTTCGATATAACAACACCTGATCTCATATCAAAAGGGATAACGAGTGAGGGAATTTTTTCTTGGAGTGTAGATGAACTGAATAAAATAGCTGAGACCTTCTTAAAAAGGATCTTCGGCTAAGATATTTCATAACTTGTTATCTTAATTTAACATATTTTGCTGATCATTTTCTCTAATCTCTCCATTATTTTTTCACTAGTCTCTTCGATACTTAACTCCTTGGAGTTTACAACCTCGTTTATTATAATGAGATTGATCTTTTCGTTTACAAACCCCTTAAAAACTTTGTCGAAAGTCTCAAGTATTTTATATAACTCATTTTTTGTCTCATAGTACTCCTTAACCTTTCTTTCTCTAATTCTTCGAAGGGCTACATCGACATCTATCTTCAAATATATTACAACGTTTGGAGTTAATGCCCATTTATTCAAGTTCATGATCCAATCAATACCAACGTCCTTTCCTTGATATGCAAGACTCGAATACAGATATCTGTCGCTAACAACTATGTACCCTCTTTCTAGAGCACCCTTAATACCCTTTCTTCCAGGCAATGATGAATCCTCAAAACAGTGCCAGTACCTGTCGGCTGCAAAGAGTAAAGAAAGAAGCTTTGGATCAGGTCTTTTTGTCTTTAAAAGCTCTCTTATTATCCTACCTATAGGACCATTAGTAGGTTCCTTAGTATACACGACCTTACATCCCTTCTCCTTGAGCTTTTCAACTAATAATTTGGAATGCGTCGTTATCCCGCTTCCATCAATTCCTTCTAAGACTATAAACAAACCTTTCATATAAATGATCCCCAAACTATACTGATATGTAAATACAAAAATAAAGTATAAATGGACCACTCGAATCATTAAGAGAGGAAGAGTGAAAATTGGTCGGAATAGCTGATCTTCCACTTCATAAGGGTAAGGTACCTCCTTGGATGTTAAAGCTTATGGAGAAAATGAGCGAATCTATCCTTAAAGTCTTAGTTGAAATGTACGGACCTGATGCGGTACTTAAAGGTCTTTCTGACCCCTTTTGGTTTCAAGCATTTAATAACGTTATAGGGATGGACTGGGACAGCAGCGGCTCGACAACCGTCTTAACTGGAATATTGAAAACTGTAACTTGGAGAAACCCTGAGTTAGGCATTATAGTTCTGGGTGGGAAGGGTGAGAAGGCCAAAGAAGTGCCTGAGGAAGTTAAAAGGATTCCAAATATATTCAAAATAGATCCCGAGAAAATAGTTAAATATAGCAAGCTTGCAGCAAGGGTAGACACCTCATTCCTACAGGATGGCTATGAACTTTATCATCATTCTGTGATAATATCTGAGTCTGGCAAAATCATTGTGATTCAACAGGGTATGAATCTACACAACAAATTGGCAAGAAGGTATCATATTGATAGGTTTTCTGTTGAAGAACCTCATAGTGCCATAGCGGGCTTTACATCAAATCCTATACTTAATGCTACTTTAGCCGAGAGCCGTGAGGCCAGAAAAACTTACATAGATATCATATCAGACGGACCTAAGAAAATAATAAAAATGCTCGCGGAGACTAATCGAATACTTAAAGGTATTCCAACTCTTGAGTCTTTCTTAAAAAATAATGATGAGAATAAACTTCCAAAGAGACAGCAAAAACCCTATTATAAACCAATACAACCTAGTCCACAGTTAAGAAAGGCTCTGGAAGACCTCTCAAATTTCTCACCAAGTAATGATATAGAATTATGTCTAGCGCCTGGATTAGGACCTAAAGTGATTAGAGCCCTAGCTTTAATAGCAGATTTAATATACAACATTCCAACGAGCACAAAAGACTCGCTGACTCATCCTCTCGACCCGTTTGCTTATGCCTATGCCGTAGGCGGTAAGGATAGGGTGCCTTACCCTTATAATAGGAAGACTGTTGAAAAAGTTGTCCTTACTCTAGAGGAGGCTGTTGAACTTGCTAAACTTGGTAAAAAAGAAAAGCTAAGGGTCATATTAAGACTCAGGAGGTTGTTGGACAGGATAAGGTACTTAGATTCTTAGGCTGACAGGAAGCCTCCATCTACAGGAATTAGAGCGCCATGAACATAAGAGGCCAGATCGCTCGCTAGAAAGAGTACAACTCTTGCTACTTCGTCAGGATCGCCCATTCTTCCTAAAGGGAGTCTCGTCATAAAGTTTATGCCCGTTTTTATTATATCAATCTTGAGCTTAATTATTGCTTCTTTCCTTAACCTCTCAGTCCCTGGCGTTTTAATTCCTCCTGGAACAACAGCATTCACTCTGAATCCTAGCTTTCCATATTCTTTGGCTAGGGCTCTTGTTAGGGCAAGGATCCCTGCCTTACTTATATCATAATGAACAAGGCCTTTGGCAAAAGGCATAATGGCCTCTATAGAACCTACATTTATTATTACGCCACCTTTATTTCCCCTTCTTTTTATCATATGTTGTGACATCCAAAAAGCCGAATATAAGTTGACCTTCATTATGAAATCTAGAAAGTTTTCGTCAACCTCCCTAAAGTCCTTAAATATGTAGACTCCGGCGTTATTAATGAGTATGTCCGGTTCCTTATCCTCTAGTTCGTTCCACAGTGAGTCGATCTCATCCTTTTTCGAGAGATCTTTCTTAAAGGAGAGAACTTCAACATTAAATACATTTTTTATTTCTCGTTCTAAAGATCTTAAGCCTTCTTCATTTATGTCAACAATATAAAGGTCTGAACCAGCTTCAGCAAACCTAAGTGCTATGGCTCTACCTATTCCAGCAGCCGCTCCAGTTATCAAAGAAACCTTTCCCTTTAAGGATATAAGTTCCGATAAGGAAGGTCTGCTTACCATAGATCACACCTCAAAATTAGACTTGTCTATGAGGGTTTATCTCCTTATATTGAAGGATGTAGAAAATGTTTAAAAGAGTTCAAGATCCAATTTCATCCATGGCGGGGTAACCTAGCGGGGTAGGGTAGCCTGGTAGCCCGCGGGAGGAGTGGGGCTTGGCCCCCTACCCGCGAAGCTCATAAGAGGCCCCCAGAAAGACCGACTGGGGGCGGCCTCGGAGACACACCGAATAATTTCGGGTCGATCCCGAGGTCGGTGGTTCAAATCCACCCCCCGCTACCATGTGGGGGCCCCGCCGCCATGTCTACTTCTTTTTACTTTCAAGAACCTTGTTAGCCAGTTCCTGACCTCTAGGCACCCATGCCCCTAACCTTCTGGCATTTTCGATTATCCTTTCAAGAACTCTAATTCTCGCACCTCTACCTATACATTGAGGATGAAACGTCAGAGCAACATAACCTGAAACCTCACTTGCATATTTTAGCTCTTCTAGCCACATCTTGAGGAGATCTTCAGGTGTAATACACCTATTTGACTCCAAATAAACCCAGTCATCTAGTCTCCAATCAACAGGAAGTTCAACGACTTTTTTGTTTTCAATTTCAATTACATAAGGCCTTTCGTCGTCCATTAGACTACTATCATATAGAAAGTTATTATTCACAATATTATCTATTGTGTTGAAGCTAAACCTCCAATAAGGAGCTCTAAATCCTCTTGGCCTTTCACCCACAACTCTCTCTAGCGCAGCTACCATTTTCTTAAATACAGATAGCTCCTCATAATAGCTAAGCCTGTCCAATCTCTCATGCATATATCCGTGAGCGGCTATCTCATGACCTCTTCTCTTAATTTCTGATACCAGATATGGATACTTTTCTGCAACCCATCCAGGAACGAAGAACGTCGTCTTTAGACCAAATATGTCCAACGCTTCTAAAACTTTCTTAAGACCTATCCTCTCTGTAAATCTACCTCTGCTTAATGATATAGGCTCTTCTCCTCTAAGCCTCTCAGCCGAATCAACGTCCAGATCAAACGTGAGGAAAAGGACAAAACGATATCCTTCAGGAATGAGGTCCAGCAAGGTGTGCCCTAAATCAGAGATTTAAGCCTTTTAATTATAAACTTTAACTTTTAATTACGCTCTTCTATGAACAGCCTCTACTTCCACTTCCTCCACTTCATCCAAAGACTTTATTATCTGTTCTAGTCTTTCCGTACCGCCTTCTACATCCTCTGGCATCTCAACTATTAACTTAAGGGCTTTTAAACCAAATGCTATAGGCTCTTCCCCGGAACTCCTTATAGAATATCCCTCAGGTAGCTTTGACGAAATCTTCTCTTTCAATTCATTGAGATCGATATCCAGAGAAGACGGAAACACCTTCATTATAACTAACACATTAGCCATATGCATCACCTTAAGGCCCTTCAAATCCACAGTACGGACACTTATAAGGAGTGCCTTGTCTTCTACATCTCTGGCATCTCCAGATTATGGCTTTTCCGCAGTTAGGACAGTAAAAGACAGTAGCCTTCTCTCCAGGATGAATTATTCTACCGCAACTTGAACATATGGGAGGCTGAATTGGATCGTAAACATCTATTCTTCTCGGCGTTACTGCAGCCACTCCTTTCCACACCCCTGAGCTCTGAAGAATTTTGAGACTTAAATTAATTCTTATCCTCTTATTCTACAGTCTTTCAAGCTAGAAAAGCAGAGATTAACGAAACTATTGGAATACTAACAAAGCCTATCTAAAACTAAACCTTAATTATCCTCGATATCTTTTTTAACCTTTCTACTTTATCTAGGATTTTTTCTTTAATTGTTTCGATGTTATTGGATATAATAAAAAGTCCTTTAGGATCTAGGAGGGATTCGTGACAGGTTCTAGGACTAGTAGTAATTTTAATGATTAGATTATCGTTGCTACCACTGAATATATAAAGGAAGAAAACGAAACCTTTGGCATCAACACTTATCTCTACACACTCTCCCAAAGAGGAAGGTTTAGTAACCTTAAATCCTCTCTCTCTAAGAAACTCTACGAGAGACTTAACATTGTCCATGAGAGAGCTACTCATGTCGACATCGCCCAATAGTCTTTTCAAAATTTAACTTTATGAACCTTTTCTTTAAAAGATCCCTTGGTGAAAAGTTTAGTGAAGTGTAGAGAGCTAAAAATTAGTTCTCTAGGCTATTCAACAATGGAAAACATACCAATATATCACTTTGATCCTGGTCATACGGCCTTAAGGCTGATAAGCGTTCCTTTATTCAAGATACCCATAAACTTTCCTACAGATTTTCTCGAAAATCTTAACAGAGATCCCTCCGCCTACTCCTACAAATGTGTCGATATAACTGACCTTATTGAGCTGGCTAAGAGGTGGAGCGTTAGAGCTATTTTTCTTGATGGAATAGAACCACTCTCTATTCCCTACATAGACGTTTGCTTAAAAGAGTTAAAAGATGTAGGATTTCATGTGGGAGCCAGAACTCAAGGTGTCATCTCTTCTAAGACAGTTATGGAACTTGTTGATAACTCTATTCTCGACTTTCTCTTAGTTGATGTAAGTCCAGAGGGCTATTTTGACGTTGAAACGAAAATAACTGTTTATAACTTTCTTCGTGAACTAACTTCCACAGATCTACATGTCGAAGTAGTTGTTCATATGGATGTGGAAAAGCCTCCACTTTTAGTGCCAATCATAAATAATATAAGGAAAAGGAACATACCCCTGCATATAAAGGTTTATAATCCTAAAGGATTGGGATATAATCCCTTTTTAAAACTAACTTCAAGGAGCTTAGACTATGTGTATGTACATGCGGGCGGTTTTTCCTTGCTCGACACGATATGTCCTAACTGTAAGAACTACATCGCTATAAGAGAAAGGGGTGTTCTGGTTAAACTTGAGCTTGCAGAAGATCTTAAGTGCCCCAAATGCGGAACACGTATACTTTTTCGGGGAGAAATTTCCAAGATGACCCCGAGAAGAGTGGTTAGAGAAACCAGAGGTGAGGTTATTTGGTATCATCTGAAGGCACTTCCTCTAAGGATAAGGAACTGTTAAAGAAACCTTATGTGAGATTAGCCAGATTTTGGGAGCCTTTAAAAGACAAACCTGGATATGTAAGGTGTAACCTTTGTCATAGAAGGTGTATTATAGCTCCTGGAAAATATGGAGTTTGTGGAGTTCGAAAAAATATAGATGGGAAACTATATGTCCTTGTTTATGGTTTACTTACCGCTATGAACTTAGACCCGATAGAGAAAAAGCCTTTAATGCATTTCTACCCTGGAAGTACCGTTTTGAGTATATCTACTGTTGGTTGCAACTTCTTCTGCAAATTCTGTCAAAACTGGGAAATAAGCCAAAGCAGATTGGAAAAAGGGCTTTATGGTGAATATAAAAGTCCTGAAGAAGTCGTAAAGGCGGCCCTCGAATGGAAAGCTGATGGAATAACTTATACTTATAACGAGCCGACTATTTTTTACGAATTCATGTACGATACTGCAAAGCTTGCTAAGGAAAAGGGGCTTTTCAATACGATGGTTACAAACGGATATATGACACCAGAGGCGATTAAAGAACTAGGCCCCTACATGGATGCTGCTACCGTCGATTTCAAGGGAGGAGGAAATAAAGAGTTCTACAGAAAGTTCATGGGTGTTCCAGATCCAGATCCCATCTTTGACTCAATATTAGAAATGAAAAGGCAGGGCTGGTGGATAGAAATAACGAATCTTGTCGTTCCAAAAGTTGGTGATAAAGAGGAAGACATTAGAAGACTAGCAAGGTGGATAGTTGAGAATCTAGGCGATGAAACTCCTTTTCACTTGCTAAGATTTCATCCTGATTACCTGATGAGAGACTTTCCTGTAACACCGGTCAAAACTCTTGAAAAACTGGCTAAGATAGCTATGGGTGAAGGCCTAAAGCATGTATATATAGGGAACGTTCCGGGCCATCCATTGGAGAATACATATTGCCCTAGATGTGGATATCCCGTTATTGAGAGAATGGGCTTTAGTATAGTAGCTTGGAAATTGAAAAAAGGCAACGTTTGTCCTAGATGCGGATATAAGCTTAATATAAGGGGAGAATATAGAGGAAAGAACTTGAGATTTCCGCTAAGTTTACTTTAGACAAGTAAGTTTGAAATTTTTCAAACAAATTCACTCTATACTCTTGATATGATTTTAATAACGTCTAAAGAAGACTTTTGATATCTAATAAACTTTAGCGATGGTAAACTTACAAAGAAAAGTTATTAAAAGTTTATACAAGTCTTAAAGGCCTCAACTCTTATTAACCCCGAACTCCTATGAAAATGAGGTCGTAAGGAGTGTAAGAGGTGTAAATGTATATTGAAGTTCTGTCCTAAGTGTGGAGGAATAATGGTACCCAGAAAGAAAAACGGTAAGATAGTTCTAGTTTGTACACGTTGTGGATATGAAATGGAGGCTAGTGAAGATGATCTAAAAAGCTATATGGCTTCGTCCAAGGCCGAGAAAGAGTCACATGTCAAAACTACTGGCGAGATCTCTGAGGTCAAGACCGCGAGCTCTGAGAAGAACAAAGAGGAACTTGAACAGGCTAGGGAGAACTATTATGAACTTGTCCTCGACCAGTTAGGAGAATATGGAGAGTAATTGTTTGTTAGTACCACAAATCTTTTAAATTAAAAGGTTATTAAGATTTAGATACCAGGTTTAGATTTTCAAGTTCCTTAGATGCTTCATCAAGATCTTTATGAGTATCTATACTTCTCCAATAATACTCCTTTAAGCTATATTTTACAGCTTTTAGTCTTCCTTCAGCTGCCAATTTAGGAAAGACTAGTTTTTCTAAGTCGCCCTCCTCAGGCACATAATTAAATATCTCAGGTTTCATAGCATAGACTCCAGCGTTTATCCAATATTCTTCTAACACAGGTTTTTCTCTAAAACCCCTTATTAAATTGTTATTGTCTATATCTAACACACCATATGGACTTTTCAGTTGAACTGCTGCCATAGAAGCTATCACATTATTATCAAGAGAATTTAAAAGTGGTCTGGGATCTATGTTCGTTATTATGTCACCATTTAGAACAAGAAATCTATCTCTTTTTGATAAAATTCCAGAGGCATTCTTCAATGCACCTGCTGTACCTAAAGGTTCGTCCTCGACACTGTAAACTATAGTGACACCGTATTTAGATCCACTTCCCAACTCTTCGATAATCTTCTCCTTCAGCCAACCGGCCATAACTAATATCTCAGTGACACCGTATTTCTTAAGCCATTCGATTTGATGAACTATTATAGGTTTTCCAGCAACATGGAGAAGAGGCTTTGGAATTTTCTCTGTGAGAGGCCTTAACCTTTTTCCATAACCTCCTGCCAAAATAGCTGCTAACTCTCCCAAAGCGCTCCCCATTCAAGCACTTATAACCTACGGAGAAATTAATTTTATTGAACAGCTTTATTTAGAAACATCAGCTAAAGGCATCAAGTGATAACCATAAAAACTAAAGATTAGACAGGCTCTGGTTCATAACCTAGCTTTTCTGATACCCAAAGAGCCATTGCAAACAACACATCACTAACTCTGTTAAGAGCCTTTAATAGAATAGGGTTTATCTCTATCCTACCCTCCTCCATAACTCTTACCAAGCGACGTTCAGCTCTTCTAACAACCGTTCTTGCTACATGAAGTGCTGAGGCAGGCTTAGGACCTGAAGGTAAGACAAAATACTTTAAGGGGCTATTGTAATATTTGTCTGCGATCTCCTCTAACCATCTAACATCATCTTCAGTAACCTCTACGTTCTGTTTTGCTATGCTAAAGCCTATTTTAAACAGTATACTTTGAATTCTTCTTAATTCATTGTCAATATCCGACAAATAAAATGGTAGAAATGACCTTGCTAATCCTATAAAGCTGTTAGCTTCATCTAAGGTTCCTATAAATTCTATTATGGAACTACTCTTCGATATTCTATTTTTCAAAGCTGCACAAAAAGTGTAACCGTCATCACCACTCCTTGTGTAAAGATGAGGCAAAAAATCACCTCTTCTCTAATTAGGCCTTTAATTTCGTTCCACGCTTTTTAGGTCTCAGATCCTTACTTCCACATCTTCTACATTTAGTAGCTCCTGGCGGGTTTATTGCTCCGCATCTTCTACAGATCAACTTATTAAGAACTCTTTTTTCAAATATAGCTATTAGCTCGGGATCTGTTACTGGCATTTTTCCTATTCCCCTCTTCTTGACCCTTGGGAACAAGGTCAATCAAATTTTTATAAAACTTTTGTTGTTAATAGTAGTTCTCTACAATTTAAGAAAAAGCTTTTCTTCTAATTCTTGTTTAATTTTGAGCAACTTTAATTTATAAAATATAACATATAGTAAATGTTTAAATCTTTAAGTCAAGTAATAATTATGAGATTTTAGTTTGTGCTAGAATGAATGAAGACTTAGATTAAGGTAAGAGATATTCATACATATATTACGCTTAGGTAGTCACCTTATATATTCTCTTTTGTCCAAAATAACCTCAAAAGGAGTCGGTGAAGAAAACGATGTCGAGCTTAACCCAAAGAAGCAAAATGAAGATAAGAGGAGAAGCTCTTTGTCCGAAGTGTGGAAGTATAGGCATCTATGAATATATCCTAGAGGGGCCTATTGAAACCTCTTCTAAAGAAAAAAATGATGTTATTGAAATAAACTATACCTTTAGATGTTTAGTCTGTGGTTATAAAGAAAGAAAGAAAATATTGGTCTCTCTCCAAGGTCTTTATCCCCTCAGACATTTACTGAACCCTGAGGTCAAGGTCTTTCTTGAAAAAATATATTTACTTTCGAAAGAGAGGTAGCCTTAATAGGAAAGTAAAAAGGGTTCTGAGAGGAAGATTACACTTGACCAAGTGGTTACTTAAATGTACAGAATGTGGAAAAGAATGGATACTTTCAGCAAGTTTCCCTTTAGACAAAATGGGTAGAATCTATCATTACTGTCCTTATTGTAAAAAGAATACCTTTCACATAGTTGTTAGGAAGATAGAGGATTAAGTTCTATTTCTGGAGAGTTAGATCTTAAAACGGATAATTCTTCAATAAAGGCTTCTAAGCTCATAGTTTCTTGTTCTGTTTTGCTTCTTCTCCTTACAGTTACCGTATTGCTTTGAGCCTCTTTACTACCAACAACTACTATATAAGGCGTCCAAAGTCTTGCCGCCGTTCTTATTCTTGTTCCTAGACTTCTTGTTGGAGGATCTAAATATACTCTAACTAAATTCTCTATCAAACTTTTAATCATAACCGAATAACTCATATTTTCTTCTTTTACAGGTATTATAGCAACCTGGAAGGGCGCTAACCAAAATGGAAATTGAGGAGTCTTTCCTTCCTCTGCAAGTCTTAGACCATGGTCTAGTAAGGATTTAATTATATTTAGAAGAGGTCCTAAGAAGACTCCCTGAAATCCTCGTACCTTTAAAGACCCCCCGATAGGAACAAGACCCTTTGCCCTTGTTTTATAGAAGAACATCACTCCGTTGAATTCTAGGTCATAGTTTATTGTCAAACCAGTTTTTCCTACTTTTAATTCTATTATATGACTAGAAATTTCGGGCATAAGATCATTAAAAGTGCTTAGATCTACGTTAGAGCTGTTCGAGGAACCGATGACTATTTCCTCCCCTGGAATATTAGCAGTTTTAATAACAGGCTCCTTAACCCCGTACCTGACGGTATCCAAGACATCTTTGAGTATAAAGAAAATTTCCTGATCTAAGTCTTTAGTTAAAGAGTTTCTGCCTATACCTCCAGAAAACATGTATTCTTTCGCTCTAAGTGTCACAAGAGACCATTTTCTAATTTCGTTTATTAGTACGTAGCCCATACCCCTTAAGTTGGGGTAAACACCAAATCTTTCAAAAAGCTCTATTGCTTTCTGGTCCCAAATTTTCTTATTTCCAAATTCAGTGGGAAGGTGTCCTTCTTTAGCAGCCTCACTTACGGTTATTGTTTTTTCTTCCTTGTGCAGATAGAAAGCTTTTTGTGCTGAAGTCCTTGATCTTAGAGTTCTTGAAAGTTCGCACATAGGATGACCAGCACAAAAAACTTTGAAAGACTTGTACCAACCAAAGGGAGCTCTATGAACGTCGTAGCCCGACATTTTCCTTAACTTTTCCTCCATTCTTACAAGTACGTCATGTGCCTTTTTAGGTGGAGCTAGGTCTTGACTTAAATGTGCAAAAGGATAAATTAGTATTTTCTTTATCTTTACTCTCTTTGCATGTTCAATTATCTCTTTTATTGCAAGCTCTATCTCAGAACTTCCATCCTCTGACTCAACTGAGACAAAGGCCACAACAGACTCTCCTATATTCTCCTCCTTAGGTTCATCAGGCGGACTATCTATTGCGGGCTCTACAGCTTTGTACCAGGTATCCTTTGAGTGCATTAAAAGTATTTTCATTAATCCTTCGACCTCAGAAGAAAAATATAGGTTTGGTCTGATAAAAAATTATCTTGATTTAAGTGCCGTCTCATTTAAAAATTAACCTATCGGCACAATTTCATATGTAATATAATTCTCTGGCTGTCTCCTAACAACCTCAAGTTTGACCTTCATACCAACTCTCAGTTTCTTAGGATCTTTCTCTCTAACCCAAGCTAGCACTTGGACGCCGTTTGTCAATTTTGCTATTCCAACTATGTAATCATCATAATGACCAAAGCTGTAAGGCTTAGTGTTTATTACAGTATAGGTCACTAACTCTCCTTCCTTGGGAAGTTCGATCCACTCAACTTCATCGTTTGGATCATCTGGACAATCCACCTGAGGCGGGAAGAATATTTTGTTTGTTTTTTTGCACCTTGTAGCCAATATCTTACCCTCAGACAGGCCTTCAAAGAATTTTCTTATTTTCTCTATAC
>JALWOJ010000169.1 GCA_026995555.1 Acidilobaceae archaeon
GCCTTTCATGGAGAAGGCGAATTGAAAATGGTGCGGCCGCCGGGATTTGAACCCGGGATCGCCGGCTTGGAAGGCCGGCGTCCTAGTCCAGGCTAGACGACGGCCGCTTCCCCACGCCGCTTATCCTTCAAAGGGAAGAGAATTTTTAACCTTAAATTTATTTAAAGAAGTGTTTTGACGCGTTCAACTATTTTGGGTAAAATTTCCCCAGCTCTCCCTCTTATTACTACATCTGCAAGATGATCCATTGCAGTCTCTTCAAGATTTACTATTATCAGCTTAGCTCCGTTCTCCTTTGCGATCATGGGTACATAAGCGGCAGGTGTAACGACTAAACTACTCCCCACGACAAGAACCACATCGGCCTTTCTGGCCTCTTCGAAGGCAGCCTTTAATGCCCCTTGAGGTAGCGGTTCTCCAAAGAAAACCACATCAGGCTTTAAAAGACCTCCGCATTTAGGACATCTAGGTGCAGAGTTCTTTTTCTCAAACAACTTAATTGCCTCCTCTAGGCTGATCCTGTTTCCACAATTAATGCAAACGGCGTATCTCAGGTTTCCATGAAGCTCTATGACTTTCCTTGACCCAGCCCTTTGATGCAGACCATCGACGTTCTGAGTTATCACAGACTTCACTATGCCTAAGGCTTCAAGTTCTGCTATAGCCTTGTGGGCAGGATTAGGTTTCACATCACTGCTAATCATTAGATAGTTCACAAAGAGCTCCCAAACCTCATCGGGATTTGAAATAAAGTAGCTAATAGTAAACTTTTCAGGATCTACTCTTTTCCAAAGTCCCTGTGGACCTCTGAAGTCTGGTATACCACTTTCTGTACTTACCCCAGCTCCTGTAAACACAATAGCGTATTTACTTCTAGCTAGGATTTCAGCAGCTCTCTTTAGCTGTTTTTCAAGAAGGTTGTTAGTCAAGGTTCGCACCTCTTCTGTTCGAGAATATATTTTAAAGATGTTATATATTACTTCTGGATTCCTTCTCTACAAAGCTTCTAAGCGTACCTATCTTCTCTATCGTCAGTTCAACCACATCTTTCTCTTTCAAGAACACAGGAGGATTTCTAGTAAAGCCGACTCCGGCAGGCGTCCCTGTGAAAATCAGGTCTCCTGGATAGAGAGCCATTATTTTGCTAACAAACATTATTAATTCATAAGGTTTAAATATCATGTTCGAGGTTCTAGATTTCTGCATTATCTCTCCATTAAGTTTTGTGATCATCTCTAGATCGGGATCTTCACAGTCTAATTCATCGCAGGTAACCAGTAGAGGGCCCAAGGGGGAGAATGTGTCATAGCTTTTTGCCCAGCTCCAAGGCCTTCTTTTATCAATCTGTATGTCCCTGGCTGAGACGTCATTACCTATGGTGAAACCTAAGATGCTGTCTAATGCCTCTTTCTTTGAAGCAAATCTCACCTTATTCTTAATCACTACAACAAGCTCTATTTCATAATCAACTTTTTCAATGTCCGGAGGTATAACTATTGCTCTATTATGGCCTATAAGGCTAGAAGGTGCCTTGAGAAAAGGTATTGGTTCCCTTGGCATCTTAGCCCCTATCTCCTTAACGTGATCTACATAGTTTAAACCAATACCAATAATTTTAGATGGATTAGGCACAGGGGGCTCTAAAGGTTCTTTCTCAATGTTTATATTTACAGGCTTTACGGAGGATATAGAATCATTAAGTGCATTACTGATCAACTTCAGGAACAGGTCTCCAAACCTGAAGAATCTAAGAGGGTTGGTCAATTCAATCATTTCTCTAGACATCATTCTTAACGTTCCTTCGAGATAATTTTTCAATAAATCAGACACGCTGAACACGCTTTTATCGACAAAGATTCCCAGCTCCAAGAAGTTATTCCTTCTAAATGTAAGTATTTTCAACCCTAACACCATGAGTAACTTTATAAAAGATAACTTTTATAAAACAGATTTTACACCACTAGCTAGTGGTGTAAAAATGGATAAGCTTAAGGCAGTACTTAGACTTAGTAGAATACCTTTTCTATTGCCGGGACTTTCACCATTTACTGCAGGTTTAATTTTAGGCTTATACTATACGAAAAGGTTACCAAGCTGGAGGCTTATAATCGTAGGTTACTTAGGTTTGATATTAATAATGCTCGCAACATATTACTCTAACGAGTATTTTGACTATGAGGGAGATCTAATTAACAAAAATTATAACAAATTTAGCGGGGGAAGTAGGGTATTTCCAGAACATCTATTATCAAGGAGAATAGGTCTTTACCTTCTTCTAATAGCTTTACTCTTGTTTTCCCTCTTAACAATTATATATTTAAGGGAGTTCTTTAGTTCAAGACCTTACCTCCTCTATATGGCTATTGTGGGTCTCTTCTTTGGAGTATTCTATTCCGCTCCGCCATTTAAGTGGGCTTACAGGGGTATCGGAGAAGTACTAATAGCTTTAGCCTATGGATGGCTTTCAACGGTTAGTGGTTATTATATAATCACAGGTAGGATAGATCTCAAGGCAACTCTCCTATCCCTTCCTGCCGCCTTTACGGTATTTTCAGTTATTGTAATAAATGAAATACCAGACTTCCAGGCAGATCTTAAGGTGTCCAAGAGAAACTTAGTCGTTAAGTTGGGCATAAGAAAAGCAAAGATCTTGTACAGCTTTTCTAGCACGTTGGCTTTAGCATCAGCATCTGCTGCAGGGATTTACTTTGGTGGAGTATTAGGCATGATCATGGTAATGCTAATTCTATCACCCCTGCTCGTCTATCCGACCTTTAGACTCGTAGAGATCTTTGAAAATAATGGTAAGATCTTAGAGGATCTCTGTAAAATCACAATATTAGCTAATGCAATAGCAACATATCCCATCCTTTTTTCTCTTTTAGTCACTCACTAGGTGATGTAAAATGAAAAAAGTTCTCCCATTCTTCATTCCTCCAACATTGCTTGTTCGGCAAGCCTTGGCATTAAGCTTTATCTCAGGAGCGACGGGGTGGACGATAAGTAGGAGATGGTTAAAAGATCTTCCGTTACTTCTTAAGGTTGCTTCAGGAGCTGAAAAGTACGGTTGCTTTGGCTATGCCGCCCATCCCGTTTTCGAAGTTACAAGCAGGTGTAATCTAAGGTGCATACATTGCCATGCTAGAGGTGGGGAACCCCTATATAGGGAACTCAACACCAATGAAGCAAAACGAGCAATAGAGAACCTTACGAGCGTTAAAGAATTTAGAACTCTAATCTTTACTGGTGGAGAGCCCCTTGTTAGAGATGATATTTTTGAGCTAACCAAATACGCGAGATCCTTAGGCTTTAACGTAATCTATGCAACTAACGGCACCCTTATCGATAAGGAGGTGGCAAAGAAAATGAGGAAAAGTGGTGTTTTGGGAGCAGCAATAAGCATAGACAGTGTTGATCCTAAAAGGCATGACTACTTTAGAGGTGTTCCTGGAGCTTGGAAAAAGGCAGTGGAGGGCGCAAAAAACGTTCTTTCTGAGGGCATGTACTTGCAAATCAATATAACAATATCTAAGTTTAATATCAATGAGCTTGAGGATCTGGTGCTCTTCGCTGACAGGTTGGGAGCTCACGTAATACTGCTTTACACGTTTGTATCTGTCGGTAGGGGTGAGATCAATAAATGGCTGGCTTTAAGCGAAGAAGAGTTTGTTAAGGTTATAGAGAGAGCAGCAGATCTTCAAGGGACTGTAAAGCTGGTTATAGCGCCCGTGGCCGCACCGTGGTACTATGCATACTTGGCTTCAAAGTTCAAGATTCCAGTTAGCATCCTGAAAAGATTTGTTACTGGATGCATTGCTGGAAGAGGAATGTTTTACATAAAGCCTAACGGAGATGTTTGGCCTTGTCCATTCATTCCAGTAGTCGCAGGAAATTTACTAAAGGAAGATGCACGCAAAATCTGGAACGGGGACCTCTTTAACAAACTTAGAGATAGATCAAACCTGGGAGAGCCTTGTCGCTCATGTCCCTTTAGGGAGGTT
>JALWOJ010000170.1 GCA_026995555.1 Acidilobaceae archaeon
ATATTAATGGGTTGGAGGGTATCAAAGAGGTCGTTTGAGGAGAGCGTGGAGAACGTTATAAGGGCGATAAAGGAGACCCCAGCAAGGACAATAATAATTGATCATCACATAGTTAGGGACAAGAACGTTAAGGAGAAGATGAAGCCTATATATGAGGCAGCTGAGAGCGTTGGAAAGAAGGTCCTCACCTCAGCGGAGTACATGAAGATGGAGAACCTTCTCCTTGAGGCGTGGAGAAAGGAGCTCAGGAGCGGGGAGATGAATGTTGATGTAGAAGGTTACTTCAAGAGGCTCTACTCAAAGATAAAGGTTTAGATTATTAATATTTAACTTAGAGAGGTGAACTGCTTCGTCCAGATCAGCGATCCTAGCTTTATTCTTTGTCATAGGGCTTGCGGTTGGAATGCTTGCAGGATTCGCCTGCTCAAGAATCATGATCAAGGAGCACGGCCTGAGCATGGAAATAAGGTCGACAAACTTCACCATAGTAAAAATAGGTTCTGAGATCGAAAAGAACTACAGCAGGGTCTTCTTCATCCTTCCAGGCTATAAGGACTTCTTCAACGTGACGATCTTTGGCTCAAATGTTATAATAGATAGCTCCGAAAGCATAAGCAGTTTAGCTGGAATCAATACAGGAAATGTTATCCTTGAGGTTAAGGTCTATGATATAAATGGAGCGCTCATAGCGAAGGGCGAAGCGTTGATAAACAGCTACGAAAAGCATGTTAAGGTTCCGATATCCTGGATCAAGGGCGGAACCCCGAAAAGGGTGGAGCTTGACATAACTTCTTCAAAATAACTTCTTTGTATAAGGGGTGATCTTCAACGCTGGATGAGGAGGAGTTTGAGAGGTGGATGAAGAGCTCAATAAGAACGCTAGAGTCCAGCAAAAACGACCTGGAGAGCGGCTTCTATAACTGGGCATGCTTTAAGGCTCAGCAGGCGGCTGAGCTTGCCCTTAAAGCGCTTCTATGGTCCTTAGGAAATCCAAAGCCTGGGCATTCATTGCCAAGACTTCTCAGCGAGATCGAGAAGCTCGGAATAGAGGTGGATGAGGATATAAAGGAGGCAAGCGTAAGGTTGGCGAAGTACTATATAGCAACGAGATATCCCGATGCGTGGAGCGAGGGGGTTCCTGAAGAGTATTATACTAAGGATGAAGCTCAGGAGGCAATAGGCTATGCAACCAAGATAATAGACTGGGTGAGGAGCATATGGAAAAGGTTGTCAGGGAGAGGATGAAGAAAAGGGAGAAAGCATTAAGGGTTGCAAAGGAATTTGCTGAGTGCACAAAAAAGGTCTTTGATGAGGTCTCAGCCTTTCTCTTTGGAAGCTACTTAAGGGGGGACTTTAACGAGTGGAGCGACATAGACGTGCTCATAGTTGCTAAGGATCCTCCAAAGAACCCCCTCAGGAGGCTTGATCTTGTTGAGAGCTGTCTGCTCAAGTATCCTGAAGTTGAGCCCGTTATAGTCAGCGTTGAAGAGTTCAATAGAATGGTTAAGAAGAGGAACCCCATAATTTCTGACATCAAAAAGAGGAAGGTTGTTCTGATTGATGATTTGAACTTGTCTCTCTCAATTCTATAGTATAGATACGATTGGATACCCGTTAACAATAGGTTAAGAGATTTGTTCCGCTTCTGCCCGGGACGTATTTAAATCTTTCCCCTCTCCCACCAGAGACAAATTTAAATACCCTTTTCCCTCAACCCCCCAGTTAACAAATGAACTTCCCGCCCCTGAGCGGGAACAAATACCCTAAATGATCATAATTCTTTAAATACAGCAGATCACATATCATTGTCATTGGAGCCCCATCCCACCGGGAAATCTCAGGGGCTATGAAGGTTTCGTATCCAAATATGGAAGAATTTTAACGTTGAAGTTAGAGTGTATCCATAATATGGAATTGAAAGTTAATTTCAGGGTCTATGCGAACGGTAATGGTAGACAGGTTGTTTCACCTGTAAAAATAACATGTTATTACTGTATAAATTATGTTACTACCTTCAGTTCTAAATATGATGCACAGATCCTCAGGCTGAGGACCGAACAGGTTTATAATTAGTAAGACTAAGAGTGAGTAATGAATATCCCCTACGCTCAGCCCGCCGTCTATAATTAGTAAGACTAAGAGTGAAGAAGCTTAGAGGACTTTTGAGTTTATTTAAGGAGCCGAAAATGTGGATCGAGGTCAAAGATAGAATACCTAACAAGGATGTAGTAGATAAGTTGGTCGAAAGGGGGGCTCTTAAGGGTGACGAAGGAGGGGAAGTATGTCATAAGGAAGTGGTTAGAAAGATTAATATAAAGTTCTATAAAAACTAACTAAATAAGATGAGGAGGTTCCTTTAAGCTAAGTCCGGTGAGCCCTCTTCCTCGACCTTAAGCATTTACCTTAGAAGGATTCGAGGAAGAAGCCATGTCATCCTTTATTCTGCTAAGTATATGAAGGGGGTTAGCAGGTTCTGTGATTGACAACGCTAAAAATTGTTTTAAATTTGCCGAAGAGTTTCTTCCCAAACATCTGGTTAATAACTGAATTGTGTAGGAATATGTTAAGAGGTTAAGAAGTCCAGAACCAGCTTTATAAACCTTTCCCTCTCCTGTACTATAAGTCCGTGGCCGCTGTTCTCAAAGATCACGAGCTTGGAGTTCGGTATTCTTTCGGCAAGAATTCTGCCATTTTCAGGTGGCACTATTATGTCCTTTCCGCCAGCTATTATGAGTGTTGAGCTTCTTATCAAATGTAGCCTATCGTAAGCATCGAAGTTCATGACAGCCCTAAGCTGTCTCTCGTAGGCATCAGGAGGTATGGGATACTTTGTTATTCTCCTCACGAGCTCCTTTGCAAGCTCTCGATTCCTTTCAAGATATTCCTTGGGAAAGAGGCTCTCGACAGTCTTCCTTGCGATCTCCTCCGGTTTCATACCTCTTCTATTCATAGTCAAAGCTGCTAGGGCCTCGGGTCTCGGAGGAACACTTCTTGGCCCCCCAGGTGTTGTGACAACTAGGACAAGTTTTTCGACGGCCTCAGGGTGGCTTATGGCTAGCTCTTGGGCTATCATCCCTCCCATTGAAACTCCTAGTACGTGGGCCTTATCGATTCCTAGGGCTTTCATCAGGCCATAGGTGTCCTCAGCAAACATTTTGATAGAATACTCTCCGGGAGGCTTATCGCTTCTACCAGCTCCCCTGTTGTCAAACACGATGACCTTAAACTTCTTGGAGAAGCTATTAATTATCTCTGGATCCCACCACGTCAGGTCAGCGCCTAGGCCCATTATCATTAGTAAAGGGAAACCTTCTCCATACATCTCATAATATATGTTGATACCGTTGACCTTGACCTTGGGCAAGAAGGTGCACCTAAAGTAAAACTTGAGTGTTAAGAATTTTAACTTTTTATAAAGCATGATGTATATAACGTCTAACAGCTCGATTTCCACCATATCATCAATGTTGTTTTTATTTACTGTTGCTAGCTCGGCTGAAATATTTCGTATTTATCACCTTTTGGATCTTTGAAAGGTAAGAAGTCCAAAGCCTACATTGTTTACTACAGGTTGCTGAGGGGCTGTTGGCCAAATATGTTTCACGGACATTAAGTAATAATTCGTAGGTTGCTACTGCCTAAACTTTATTAGATTCCCTTTGCTTGCTTTATTTGGTGTCAGTCAATGAAACTATCCATGCTTAGGTGGGCCGTACTCTACAACCTGGCCAAGGCCTGGAAGCTAAACCTGGACGTTCCTATCAGCAGGGTTGTAAAGGTCTTTAACCTGAACTCAAAGCTTACGTACAAGTTTCTTAATGAGCTTAAGAGTGAGGGAATAGTAGAGGTTACAGGTAAAGGTAGGTGGAGGTTAAAGAGTACGCCCAAGGCTAGGTACTTGGCAGAGTACGTGCTTAGCACCGTAACTGACAGCCCATACAAATATTGGGTTGAAAACGTCCCAGAAGTATACTACTATGTTGCCGAGCCACCGAGCATAGAGTGGTTGGGATATCCGAAAGAGACACTTGTAATTGTAGATAATGTGCTTAGAGACAAGATAAATCCTCCAAGTGGCTATAAAGTTGTATATGTAAGTATGCGCGGTAGAAAGTGGATATATGATCGTGATATGCAAGTATCGAGAGCAACGACAGAACAGGCCCTTGCAGACCTGCTAAGTTATGATACCAATTATCCCGTGGAGCAGTACATCTATTATAATATTGATAGGTTGAACTTGGATGACATAGCCCAAAGGGCCAACCTCAGAGGTTTGAGAAGACTTGCAACGTTCTTGGCATTCTACAGAACGGCTACAGGCAGAGAGGTACTGACAAGGATAAACTACTTCGGTTTAATGGACGCCGCACTCCTAAACGAGATGCTTGCCGACTATGTTAACTTGGTATTTGCAAATGGCATAGCGGAAGCGCGAGGGATATGACGATGTCAGTAGAGTTCAAAGAGGAAAGAACTGATATAGGCGCAATGCTGGAGGAGCTGAGAAGCAGGATAAAAACATTAACACCAAGCAGCGACGCACTAATAAGAGCTGCATATAGAATGCCAGGAGCTGAAGGTGGTCTTAGCAGGAGAGAGCTCAACAGCTTAGTTAGGGGCCTCGAGAGAGTTTGGCACATTATGAGGCTTCTGCATCTACTTGCTGAGTACTTTGATGATAGCATGTTTTTTGGTGGAGGAGCTATACTGAACTACGTGTATATGATAAAATACAAGGAACCCCCAAGATTGACCTTTGATCTTGATTCGTCATGGTACAAAACAGTTAGATCCAAGCGCGTAATTCTATCTAAAATGGTAGAGTTCAACAAGTGGCTAGCTGAGAACGACTTGATCCTCATGATACCTACAGGAGGCGGAAGAGTAAGGAAGCTATTCCTAGTAGAATATGATACCGAGAAGGACCATTTTCCTACGTTGCTCTCGCTTCGAATGCCTGTTATAACTAGATATGATGGTGAGCCGTTCTACAGGTTCCTAGGTATCAAGGACTATCGCATGATAACAAGACTTAGAAGGCTGTTCAAGGAGACACTCGGAGTTGAAAATGCTAAAATAGATTATGTCAGGTTTGAAGTTGGTTTAAACCCTGAGGGCATGCACAGAGTAGAAGTTGTACTAGAGGATCTGTTTGGATGGAAAAGTAAAGCTTGGATAACTAATGTGGAATATCAGCTTGCATCAAAGATAAAGTACAAGATAGCAAAGGATTTTGGTGAAGACCTTATTTATAATATCCACGACATTCTGAAGGCAGTTCTCGACCTTCGTCTGCTAGACTATGTTGATGTAAAAGACGTCATGAAGTATGCAAAGTCTATAGATGATAGAATTGTGGATCACAATCTAAACGCTACAATCACCTACGGTAAAAAGTTATGGGAGAGAAACTATCACTACATACTTGTAAGAAGAAGGTACACTTTGACGGACATCATTAAGCGGGTAAGGAAAAATCTCGGCTGCAGCCCCTGCTAAAATTTAATGTTTCTGACTCTTCGACCTGGACCTAGAAATTGTATACAAAAGATGAAAAGGAAATGATTATTGTTTTTCAAGTTCTTCCTTTTCTTCATGAGCGTTTTCATAGCTTTTCTAAAAGAAGTTAGTACATAATGGCTTAATGTGATGCACTATTCCTTAATATAGTATATAAGGATATACACAGGTGACATGGTTAGTTTTCAGTTTTATGTTTTGCAGTTCTATAACATGTTCACAATTAGTAAGACTAAGAGAAACATATCATTGTTAACCTCCATCGTAGTCTCAGTCGTGCCATGCTACCTATTATGATTAACTGAAGGTAGCATGACATGCCAGCCAGACATGTTATTAGAGAAACTGACATGGATGAAGAAAGCCACGAGTACGTTGTAAGCTTGTTGAGAAGAAGGTCAAGGAACTCGCTAGCTAGGGCTAAGAGGGATCTAGAGGCTGGAGACTACGATGGTGCTGTTTTTGATGCGGAGCAGGCCCTTCAGTTGTATCTTAAATCTCCGATACTTGAGTTTACGGACTCTGTGTCATGTACGCATAACTTAAGGAAGCTCCTTAATGCTGTAGGTGAAATGCTCGGGTTTGCCAAAGAGGTAGGGGAGTTCATAAGAAGAAACAAGTATAGGTTCCATACCCTCGAAGATGCATACTATTCTGCAAGGTACCTTCCCAAGGAGTTTACGAGGGAGGACGCTGAGGAGCTTGTAAAATTTGTTGAGGAGGTGATAAACTTTGTTGAATCTAGAAAAGGTCATTAAGCTCCTAAAAGAAAATAAAGATAAAGCCAAGGTCTTAGAAATTTTTGAGAGAATTAGAAAGATTTCCGAGTCCTTAGGTTGTAAAGTATACCTTATAGGTAGCTGGGCTGAAGGTAAAGCGACACCTTCAAGCGACATAGATATACTTGTTATTTGCAAGAAGTTGCCAAGGTCTATGCTTGAAAGGGGAAAGATTAAGGCTGAAATAATGGAAAAAGCTAGCGTGCCACAATGTGAGGATGTACACATAGAGCTGATAAGCGAAAGAGAGCAATGGTATTATCTATCTAAGGGATAGCTTTCAATTCTATATTATGAATATGTTTATAGTTCACTTAACACTGAACCTATCAACAATATCTAAGTCCTAGACAAAGACCCTTAACTAATGTGTTGTATGTAGAAATCTACGCAGAACTCCCAATACATCGTAGATATATCTTTCGTTTAAAGCTTTGGGTTAGAATTTTATTCTGGAGCCCATTACCATAGCAATACTTTGATTTGCTAGAACTTTATTAATTAAATTTTGAAGAGTTTTATTTTTTGGTGGGACTTTTGGGTCTGAAAAAGCTTCTCCCACTAATTCTTATAGCTATTCTCATCATCCCGATGATCGGGATCAATGTAAGGGCCACTAATAATTCTGCCATGTTTGAGAGACCTGAGTATGTGGTGAGGCCCTCAGGGTTTGGATTCTCAATAATTGTTGGTGAGGGGAGGGCAGGTCCCCTGAAGATAATCTACATCTCAGGAAACCCGTTCGACAGGGGCTATGAGTATGGATATCTCGCCGCCCAGGAAATAGCTGGGGTTCTCAACTGGGCCTATAACGTCTTAGGAAAGGCAATGGGCGTTCCAGGGAAGATCTTGAGGCAGAAGTTCACGTCTTTAGCTAAGGAGTATGAGCCTTACATACCTCAAGAATATGTTGAGGAGATGAAGGGAATAGCTGCTGGCTTCAATGACTTCCAGGCGGAACACCCTAACGAGGTGAACTTGGGCTACAACATAACCTACCTTGATGTAATGGTGATAAACACCTTTGTTGACTTCAGCTGTACTGGAGCGGTCATCTCTGGAAACTTGACTGTGGATGGTAATCCAATTATTGGAACCACAATAGATGCCCCGCCCCTAGCTCCATACTTTGTATATGTCGTTGAGAACCCAGAGAAGGGGCATGAGATAGCGTACTTCACGGCTGCCGGAAGTCTGTTCCAGAATGGCTTCAACGATGCGGGGCTTGGAATGATCGAGCATGGAATATATGAGTGGAAGGGAGTTGTCGGCATGCCAGAGATGATAAGGGATAGGTACGTCCTTCAGTATGCCGACAACGTCTCCCAGGCAATACAGATGTTCCAAGAGCTGTTTAAGAAGTATGGCTTTTCAGGTTATGGGGATGCTGTTCAGCTCTCTGACAGATATGGAAATATAGCAACTTTAGAAATCTCGCCTTATAGGATCGTGTATATAATTAATCCAAACAAGGATCCTACCTGGCCTAAGGAGGATCCCTTCCTTGAAACCCCTTCATTACCCCCTCCAACAAACTATATTGTCTATTATAAGGTTGGATATAATAATGTTCTTCAAGGGAAGGGTTGGATAGTTAGACAGGGCATTTATACACTAAAAGACATGATAGTAGGTCTTCCTGGATATCCAAAAACTTGGAAAGAAGCTATTTCTTCAGCAAACTACAGCTGGATATGGGAGGACACAAGGGCATATATGATGGCCCATTATATCTACGATAAGCAACTGAGTGGAGAAAAACTTAGCATACAAGATTCAATTATTATGTCAAAACTTCCACTAATAGGTGATGCGCCTGGCGATGATGGAGCTATATGGATGGAGCCCAACATAGGCTTAGCTGTAATACTTAAGGGTCAATCCTCGTTTGCAAAGCCCATATTCCTTCAAACGTTTTATCCAGTTCATGGAGCGATGAAAAGGCCCTTTATGATGCCCTTAATGAAAGGGCTTTACAACAACACAGTTGTTCTGGTTAACATAGCAAAAGAGATTAAGTCGATCCTTGAGCACCTAAGCAACAATGCAACCCTTGCAAACGCCAGGATAGTTTCACTTCTGAACGGAGTCTCACACAACATAACCGTCTTCAGCAATGAGATAATGCAGAAGCTAAACACAATAAGCTCCACGTGCAACAAGATCTTAAACCAGCAGGGTACCTTGTTGAATGAGATGAACAGCCTTAAGGGGGCCTTCGAGTCGAGCAGCAAGAGTGTAGAGAGCTCATATCAGGAGATAAGAAGTGATTATCATAAGCTCATAAACTTAGAGGTTTCAGTTCTTATACTGGTCATAATAACTCTGGGCGTCGCATCATCTTTACTTGTCACGAGAAGGGCTAGCTCTTAAAAGCTAAAACGAAAACTTCCTCCCTACACCTCCTTTATCTCCGTTTTTATTACCTCTTCAACGTTCCCCTTTATGGCCTTGCTTATCAAGCAGTACTTATGAGTAAGGTCGGCAAGCCTCTCAGCCTTCTTCCTCTCCCCCTTGCTCACGGTCATCTCAATTGTTATATCCATCCTTTCAAACTTGAAGCCTCCGTCCTTATCGAAGTTCAGTATTGGCTTCACGGTGACAGCCAAGGACTTGAGGTTGAGCTTCATCTTCTCGTTTATTGAGGTCATGGTTGTTATGAAGCACGCTGCCAACGCAGCGGGGAAGAGTTGCTCGGGCCAGGTCACGCTTGGAGGAGGGTTTATTGGAGGAACGCTCAGAGGGTTGTCAACCTCTATTTCACCAATGTTTATCTTTGTTCGGGTCCTTCCATCCCCGATCCACTCAGATCTCGCGGCCAGAAGCTCACCAACGCTCTCAAAGTCTATCTCCTCAGACATCTTGACACACCAAGCTTTAATTGCCAATGGCAGGATTTATGAGGAAATTGATTTATAATAATGTCTTCCTTGACCATGAAAGATTTTAATCAAGCCTTGTAACTGCCCTCATCAACCCACTGCGCCTTACTCATCAAAACTTTACAGAGAAGGACACAGGAAGTTATGTTGAGCACTCGGGCAACATCTAAAAGCCTTGAAACTATGAACACCTCCCCAGGGTCCTTGCCTGAGGTAATAACGTCCTTTAAGGACTCCTCATAGAGGGATATTTGAATGCACAGCGGTCCCAGCCTCTTGGCACTTGGAGATGCTATGTTTGCAGAGACCTCATAGACAATAGACTTCAGGTTCTCCAGAAGGACGTTCAGCCTCTCCGAGTTAACGATCTTTATTTCCTTATCAACGAGCTTTTGGGCAACATCTAAAAGGATATCGTTTATAAAGCCAAAGTAGCTGGTGACTAGGGCAGTCTGATAGTTCTCAACGCCTTCAGGTCCTGAGGAGGGCCTCGCCATAAGGAACCTTATTGTTGCATGTTGATGTCTTATAAAGTCATTCTTTATAATTTGGAGCCTCTCTTTGGCATTATCTCCAGATCTTCCGGAAACTGTTTCCAGAATCAGATCTATTAGCTTGACGACGTTCTGTCCCGTAAGCTTAATTATTGTCTGAAGTCCCATCCTTCCAAGGTCTGCAAGGACCCTGATCCTTAAGAGATCCTTTCCCTCATCATAGATCTCTAATCCTATAAAGTCGCTAGCCTTTCTCTTTGCCTCTAATAGGGCTGAGGAGGAGTCCTTTACCCTTATTATGGCCTCATTAACCCCACTCACGTAGAGACAATGAACTATTTTTGAGAGCACATCCCCTCCAGGTATCTTGCTTGCATCCACAAGGGGTACTGCCTTGTTTCTGCTCTCCGCTGGAAGTACTTTAAGATGATCACCCTCATCAACGACATAGAGCCTGTCTCCAGCCTTTATTTTTAACCTTTTAACCCAGTCCTTTGGTAACGTTATTACTAGAGAGCTCGTTCCAAGTCTTTGAACCTTTCTTAGCTCAGCGTTCACTCTGTCCCCCCGCTCAATATGTCCTCCCAAGACATTATTCTTCCAGATATTTATTGTATATACATTTTGATTCATGAAAAATAAATGGCAAATATTTATTGTAATCTATATAGATATAAATAGTTTCTATATACTCTTTAGATAACCTTTCTAAATCCAAATAGTGAAAGAAAAAATTGGAGAAAGCTGATGCCAGAGAGGCTAGGACTTGTAGAAAGATCTATAGTGATCATACTGTTAATGATCCTTATAGGACTGGTAGTTGTTGACATAACCCTTAGGGTAAGCTGCTGCTTTCTTCAAAGATATGGAGGACCTGGCGGACAAGTAAGAATAATGGGGTCAGGTTCAACGTTCATATATCCACAGCTCAAGCATTGGATATCGCTTTTTGAGAAGGAACATCCAAACATAGTGGTAAACTATAATCCTACTGGAAGCGGGGCTGGCCAGTCGCAACTCATTAAGGAAAAGGTTGTTGATTTTGCTTGCTCAGACCCTCCATTATCTCATGATACTTATGAGGCACTTAAGGGAAGAATTCTTCAAATGCCTGTTATTGTCGGAGCCATAGCGATAGTATATAAGATACCTGGCTATAATGGCCCTCTCAACCTCTCAGCGAAGGTCATAGCTGAGATATATCTTGGCAAAATAAAGTACTGGGACAACCCAGAAATAGTGAAGCTTAATCCTAAAGCAAAGCTTCCTCACGTCGAGATAAAGGTGATTCATAGATCTGATGCAAGCGGGACAACTCAGGTCTTCACGTTCTTCCTTCATAAGGCTGTCCCAGACCTTTGGCCAGAGAGCCTGGTGGGAAAGGCAATAAGCTGGCCAGTTGATAGAACTGGAAGAGGTTTAGGGGCCAAGGGCAACCAGGGGGTTTCAGAGTACTTCAAAACTCTCAAGTCCGCAATAGCGTACGTTGAGCTCGGTTACGCTCTGGAGAACAACTTCAGCATCGCTGCCATAGAGAACAGGGCAGGGATCTTCATAAAGCCTAACGTAACTACAATGATGGCCGCTGTAAGCGCAGCGTTGAAGAGCGGACTGCTCCCTAGCTCTCCTTTGGCCGACTGGAGCAAGGCCCTTGAGGCGATAGTGTATGCCCCAGGAAAGGATTCCTATCCCATAGTAAGCTTCAGCTTCATGATGGTATGGAACGTTTATCCTAAGAGGAAGGCTGAGGCTCTTAAAACCTTCATAGAGTTCATAAACACCGTTGGTCAGGAGAACGTAATAAAAGGCTACGCTCCAATACCAAAGGAGCTCAGAGAGATCAACCTCAAATCCCTAAACATAATAAGAGGTGCATGATATGAAAGGTGACAAGCTTCTTTACTATTCATTGCTTCCCTTTGCGGCGGTCGTGATAGCCGCCTTCATCTTGCTCTTTGCCGTGATCTCATATACCTCAGCCCCAGCAATAAAGGAGTACGGCTGGAGGCTCTTCACAAGCAGCGCCTGGTCGCCGAGCGAGACAGGGCCCAAGAGCTCTAAGTATGGCCTTTTGGCACCGCTCTATGGTACCCTCGTCTCCTCAATTATAGCCGTCATACTAGCCTTGCCTGTTACAATTTCTACAGTGCTTGTCATTGAGGAGTATGCGCCTCCTCAAACGAGGGATCTAATAGGATCGCTTATAGAGATCATGGCTGGTCTCCCGACAATAGTTTATGGCCTTTGGGGGCTTGAGGTGCTTGCTCCCATCCTAAAGGTTCACGTTTACTCTCCCTTGCATCAACTACTAGGTTTCATACCCCTCTTCTCTTGCAGGCCTTTTTCCGGCTATAACATACTGACTGCAGGAATTCTTCTCGCAATAATGGTCCTCCCCTACATGGTTGCCGTTGCTAGAGATGCATACCGATCGATACCGATGACATACAAGGAGGCGGCCCTCGCAATAGGGGCTAACAGATATGAATATGCCAAGATAATGATGGGCATGATAAAGCCAGGGCTTATTGCTTCAGCCCTCCTAGGCTTTGGAAGGGCTGCCGGAGAGACTGTGGCGGTCGCTCTCGTCATAGGAAACGTCCCGCTAATAAGCTCTTGCCTCTTCAAGCCCGGCTACACCATATCTTCATTGATAGCAAATCAGTTCTCAATGGCACCCCTTTACCCTTACATGATGAACGTCCTCTTCACGGGAGGTCTCATACTTCTCATAATAGGTGTTGCTGCGAACAGCGTGGCGGTAATCATGATATCTAGGTCGAGGTTGAGATGATGGACTCCAGGACCATCAAAGAGAAAGCATTTTTGATCACGATATTTATATTAACGCTTCTAGGAGTAACCCCG
This sequence comes from Acidilobaceae archaeon, assembly GCA_026995555.1. GTDB lineage: Archaea > Thermoproteota > Thermoprotei_A > Sulfolobales > Acidilobaceae > JALWTO01. Next base: position 12,547 of record JALWOJ010000170.1, read on the forward strand.
GTCTTCTACGTCCTGGCATCAGTTTTCTATAAAGGAATAGAGGCGTTTGCTAGGAGAGGGCTTGGAATTCTGATTAAAATTAATGGTGGAATTCTTCCAGCACTAGTAGGGTCGTTCGTTCTCTCAATACTTTCAACGATAATAGGAGTGGTTCTAGCCTTTGTTGCCGGTCTCTTTGTCGCAGAGTTTCCAAACTCTTGGGTTTCAAAGGCAACGAGGGTAGCATCGAGAAGCCTTCTCGAAGTTCCAACGGTTCTCCTAGGAATGCTTGTCTACATAATTCTCGTCGTTCCAACAGGGCACTTCAGCCTTCTCGCTGGCGCCCTTGCCTTGGCCTTAGTAATGTTACCATACGTTATGGTTCATGTCGAGCAGGCGTTGGAATCTGTCCCACAGCTCTATAAGGAGGCTGGATATTCCATAGGGATGAGCAGGGCACAGGTCCTCTTCGGCGTCTCTGTTGGAATTGCTAAGAGAGGGATAGCAAGCGGGGTCCTTATGGGGTTCGCAAAGGCCATGGGAGAAACGGCACCTCTACTCTTCACAATAGGGGCAGCAAGGTCTTCACTGCCATGTAGTATATTAAGTCCTGGAGATGCTGTGCCTTTGATGATCTTCCAATATGCCCAAATGCCTCAAGAATACTATCATGATCTGGCTTGGGCGGGCTCTCTTGTTCTGGTCATTGCTTTTCTTGTCGTTTTCTTTGTCGTGAGAAGGCTGGTCAAGGAGGTGAGGTATTAATGGATCATGCAATTATAGTTGAGAAACTTAACGTTTGGATCAGGGGAAACCATGTACTGAAGGATATAGACCTTAAAGTTCCTCAGGGGTCAGTAACAGCAATAATGGGTCCTAGCGGAAGCGGAAAGAGCACCTTGCTTCGATCAATAAATAGGCTTGTTGAACTGGTCCCCGGGACTAGGGTAAAGGGTAAGGTAATGGTGTTTGGGAGGGACATCTACTCGGAAGATCCTTACAGGGTTAGAAAGGATGTAACAATGGTGTCCCAGACCCCTAATCCTTTCCCTCACATGTCCATATATGACAACGTAGCGATAGGACCAAAAATTCATAAGCTTGTTAAGAGTAAAAAGGAGCTTGACAAGCTTGTCAGGTGGGCCTTGGAAAAGGCAATGCTATGGGATGAGGTTAAGGATAGGCTCCACGAACCTCCCACGGTCTTGAGCGGAGGACAACAGCAAAGGTTATGCCTAGCAAGGGCCCTTGCACTGAAACCTAAGATTCTTATGCTTGATGAGCCTACTGCAAACATAGACCCCGTCAACTCAAAGAAGATAGAGGAGGCCATAAAGGCTTTGGTTAGAGATGAGGGAATAACAGTGATCTTCGTTACTCACACGCCTGCACAAGCTGTTAGGGTCTCGGACTTCATAGCTTTCATATACAATGGGAGGATCGTTGAGTACGGTCCTTCAAGGGAGCTTGCACTCAACCCTACCCACGAGCTCACTGAGAAGTTTTTGAGGGGTGAAATAGGTTGAACCCTGCTCAAGACTCTGAGGAGGACATTGAGCATATAGAGGCAAACCTTATAAGGCTTTTCAAGGTCGCTTTTGAAAGTCTTAAAGCCATTGAGGAGGGAATGACCAAGGGCAAAGCCCCTGACCTTTCTGCAAATACAGCCTACGCTGAACATCTTAAGGACACTATTTATTCTGAGTCGCTTTTCTTCATAGCCAAGTGGCAGCCTTTAGGACATGAACTGCTGTACATAGAGTCTATAATAAAGGTATCATATGATCTCTTCAGAATAACCAGGTATGCCAATGAGATAGCTTTGAGCCTTGCTCTAGTTCCCGGGATGAAGGTGAGTGAGAGGACGATAGATGTGGCGAGGAGGGCGAGCGCCATGGTCTCCTCGGCCTTTGATGCACTCATGAAGAAGAAGAGGGAGGAGGCAAGAAAGGTTGATGAACTTGATGAGTTCGTGGATAAGGCCTATAGAGAGGCCTTGAAGTCGTTGGCTTCGAAGAGCGAAGTAAGTAGGGAGGAGGCGTTTGAATGCATAATACTAAGACAGCTGGAAAGAGTTGCTGATCATGCAACCTATATAGCTAGGGAAGTGCTCAGAATTTTGGGAGGAGGATTGTAATAAAAAGAGTTAGCGAGCAAGCCAAGTTATAAAGAAGCCTTGAGAGAGTCCTCAAGTATTTCAAGGCCCTTGATAAGATTTTGTTCACTTATTGTCAATGGTGGGTGGAGCCTTATTACATTTCCGTAATAACCAGCCTTTAATAAAAGCAACCCTCTTTTCCTAGCCTCCTCAATAACCTTTGAGGTAAGCTTCTTGTTAGGTTCCTTTGAAGATTTATCTTTAACAAGCTCAATGGCCCTCATAACCCCAAGTCCTCTATGTTCT
>JALWOJ010000171.1 GCA_026995555.1 Acidilobaceae archaeon
CTACAGCATCAGGATTTCCTGGAGAGAGCGCCACAAAACATTTATTCTCTATTACAAACGCAGTAGCTCTACTTAAAAGAGCCTTTTCGCCAACTCTCTTATAACTAAGGTATCTATGCATTTCACCAAATCCGGGAAGTTCTTTGTTGGAAAGGGGCCTGATCGCTTCAACAGTTATATCTCTAGGTGAAATGCCTGTACCTCCAGTCACTAATACGATTCTAGCCTTCTCACAAGCCTTTAGAACCTCCTCTCTTATCTTTAAAAGATCGTTAGGAACTATCGAAGAGTAAATTAATGAATGACCTCTGCCTTCAAGAAATTTCTTTACCAGAGGTGTAACTAAGTCCTCCTTTTCACCTCTGAAAACTTTATCACTTGTGACTACAAGCGCTATTTTTACCATAAAGTTTCGCCTCTTCACCACTATTAAAATTGTGACGATATTTTCGTTTTTAGTTTTTGATCTATAAGATTATCGAAATCGATAGGTAAAATTCTATTAAGTTTAAGAATCAAGGTTTAATACTTAAAAACTCTAGAGAAGTACTGCCTTGCCGGAGATTGGTGGGGTACTAGGATGTTAAAGAATGACAGAATAGTAGGAAAGCATGTCTACGGAAACCTTTACGACATAGATGTAGCTCTGGCCAGTAATGAAGAATATCTTAGAGAGCTTGTTCTTAAAGCTGTTAAGGAGGCAAATGCTACCCTAATTGACATTAGGAGCTGGAGCATCGAAGGCGAAAAGGGAGGGGTCAGTGTTATAGCTTTGGTCGCCGAGAGTCATATAGCTGTCCATACATGGAAGGAGTACAGATATGCGACTGTTGACGTGTACACTTGTGGCGAACATACAGATCCTTGGAAGGCTTTTGACATTATATTGAAAGGTCTTAAGCCAAAATACTATACTGTTCATTATAGTGACAGAAGCCAGATTCCAAGAGAAGCAATACCTTTCGAGAGAAATGAGGTTAAAGGTAAAGCTTTAATAGGCTAAGGCGCTGTTCAGTAAAATTGCCCGGCCCGGCCATAGCGGCCGGGCAACACCCGGACTCATATCGAACCCGGAAGTTAAGCCGGCCGCGTTGGGGGTGCCAGTGGGGTCCGAGAGGCCCTGCAGGCCCCCCAAGCCGGGACCGGGCACTTCCTCTTGGTTTTCAATCCCCTTCTTACAAGTTAAAACAACAGTTACTTACTTGACGTCAAAGCTTAGAAGTTTTAAGATAAAGTAGCAGGCATAGAGAATAATTAATTAGAACTTAAATTAAAAAGAATAGATGGTTGGCTATGATGAGCCAACACCTAGGGGGACGTGATGACCGTTTCCCTGCGGCTGGAGCCGCTCTTGCTCGTTTTCAGTAAGCTAAAGTATTAATCTGTGCACAGATCTTAATGCCGAGGGAACGGTTTAGAATTAATTAAGACGTGCTTAAGCTTGAGAAGAGGTGAAGATTTTTGGAAAAGATCAATGAGCTCAAGGTTCTAGATATTGACCTTTCAAGGGAGAAAGTAAAGGAAGAGACTTTGAACTGGGAAGAGGAAGGTAGACTTTTCCTTGGAGGAAAATCTCTAGGTACTTATCTTTTCTATAAAAACGTACCCCCTGGTACAGACCCTCTATCGCCCTCCAACATTATAATTTTTTCAGCGGGACTCTTCAGCGGTTTAGTTCCCGGAGCCAGCAAGGTGAGCGTTGTCTCTAAAAGCCCTCTCACAAACTTAATCCATGACAGCCACGCTGGAGACTACTTCGGGCCTTATTTAAGAAGAGCTGGCTTTATAGCTCTAATTATCAGGGGCAGAAGCAAAGATCCTGTTTACATATATATAAATAATGGTAACGTTGAGATCAGGGACGCATCTAAACTATGGGGAAAGAATAATAAGGAAGTAGTTGAAAGTATCAGAAAGGAAACCTTTGATAAGGTCAGTGTAGCGTCGATAGGCCCTGCTGGCGAGAACCTTGTCAAGATAGCTCATATATCTTTTGACATTTTCAGAGCGGCTGGAAGGGGTGGATTAGGGGCTGTAATGGGCTCTAAGATGCTAAAGGCTATTGCAGTTTATGGTGACAGGGAAGTTTCAGTTCACGATCCTGAGAAACTTAAAGAGCTTGCTGAGTTCTGGAAGGAAAAGCTGTCAAAAGCCCGTGAGCTTGAGTATTTAAGGGTCTATGGAACAACTAATACTTTAAAATACAGCGCATCGGTCACTATGAGCCCAAGTTATAACTTTTCCAGACCTTGGATCCCTGAAGACTTGGCTGAAAAACTTTCGGGAAAGCCGATTAAGGAAAGAGAAGTTGACGCTCCATGGTTTATTCATGGAGCTAAGTGTCCAATAAAGTGTGCCAGATACGTTAGGGCTAGGTATAAAGGCAAAGAGTTTGAGGTTAAGACTGAGTATGAGAACCTGGCAATGCTTGGAGCGGCTACAGGAATCTTCAATACAGATGCTGTCCTATACCTTAACTATTTAGTTGACGAACTGGGGATAGACTCTATAAGCACGGGAAACGTAATAGGATGGCTTTTCGAGTTAGTTGAAAAGGGGTTGATAGGCAAGGAAGAGGTAGGAATTGATGTCAAAGGCTTTGGCGACGAGGAGGCTGCCATAAAGCTTGTAGAAATGATTGCTCACAGGAAAGGTATAGGAGCTATTTTGGCAGAGGGCGTCAGGAGGGCCTCCGAGATCCTCGGCAGGGGTAAGGATATAGCTGTCCATGTTAAAGGACTTGAGGCGCCAGCTTGGGATCCTAGAGGGAGGAGGGCCTTTGCAGTAAGTTACGCAACTGCGGACGTCGGTGCAAGTCATCTGAGAGGTTGGCCTCCAACAACTGAACCCCCCTCAGCGGGCCCGGCAAAAGAAGTCGTTCCAGGACTTGCAAGAGAGAGGGACAAGGATGCTCTCTTTGACACACTGGGTATTTGCAGGTTCGTGTCTTATCCCGAAGATGCCATAGTAAAGTTCTATGAGACTATAACTGGGGAGAAAAGGTCCTTCGAGGACCTTCTCAAGGTCCCAAGAAGGGCAGAGGCCCTATCAAGGATATATGATGTATTAGATCATCTAATTCCTCCCCTCGAAGATACTATTCCTAGAAGGTGGATGGAACCCGTTCCAGAAGGACCTCTCAAAGGAGTTAAGGCATTCCTCAACGAGGATGATATGAGGGAGGCGATAAGGGAATATTACAGGGTTAGAGGATGGGACGAGAACTACGGAGTTCCGCTTCCAGAGGCTGTAAAAGAGTTAGGTCTTGAGTGGGCTGTAGAGGATGCTAGAAGAGCTCTAGACGTTGTAAGGAAAAGAATTGGGCTAGGAGGTCTTATGTAATGAAGAGAATAGGTGTGATAGGAGGCCTTAGTCCAGAATCAACTCAACTGTTTTACAAATACCTAATAGAAGAGTACAGAAACATGAAGGGAGACGAATGTTACCCAGAGGTAATAATATATAGCTTAACTTTCTGTGAATTTAGCAATTATATGAAAACTAACAGGAACAAGGCTAGAGAGATGTTGGAGAAAGCGTTGCTTGCCCTTGAAAAGGCTGGGGCCGAAATTGTGGCTATAGCGGCGAATACTCCTCACATGTTCTTTGACAATTTAGCTAGAAAGAGTAATGTAAAGATGATAAGTATAATAGACGCTCTTGCAGAGGAGCTCAAAAAGAATAATATAAGGAAAGTAGGCCTTTTAGGCACTAAAGTTACGTTGACAGAAGACTTCTATAAGGATAGGCTTAAGAAGCTCGGGATTGATGTAGTAACTCCTGAGGTTGAGGAGATAGAGAAGATAAATGAAATAATAATGAAGGAATTGACCAAAGGAGTTGTTAATCCAGAATCCAAGAAATATATTATTAATG
>JALWOJ010000172.1 GCA_026995555.1 Acidilobaceae archaeon
GGTAAGATAAGTGTTATAAGTCCTTGGAGAGAAGCTCTTAAAGAGTTGGCTAGGGTGATCGGGGTTGAGCGCTAACCTTCCTAGGCCTCCGGGCCTCGGAGAGGTGAAGTTCGAAGTTCAAAGCGAAGATGATAGAACGGGGGTTTACGTGATTCATGGAGAAGATCATACCATCGGCAACCTTCTTGAGAAAGTTTTAATTAAAATGAAGGGAGTTGAGTTCGCCAACTATGAGATGCCTCATCCTCTTGAGTACAAAATTGTATTGAGAATACATACGGATGGTTCAATAACTCCCAGAGAAGCCTTGAGTAGAGCTCTAGATGAAATATTAAAAATGATTGAAGAGTTCAGGTCTGAGTTCACAAAGGAACTTAAAAGGTTAGGTAAGGAAATTGAAGAGTGAAGTAAGGATTCTCTCCTCATCCTGTAGCTCAGAAATATGCGTAGGTTTTATTATTAGAGGTAAGGGCGTAGATGGTGTAATTATAGGCAGAGGTTGTAAGGGTCTTTGTGAAAGGCTTAAGAAAAGAGGCTTCCTAGGGGAGCTTAGATTTTCCTTTGGTGACTGCTCCTGCGGTCTTCCGGAACCACCGAGGATACCTCGGACAGTTACCCTGTACAGAGCATTTGCTAGAAAAGTTTCAGAAAAACTTTCTAAAACTTGGGAAAAGTTTTCTTTATCAATCTCTGGAAGCCTGACAGAGAGTTAAAAGTTCATGATTCTCTACACCCAAAACGTCTAGCTCTACACAGGCTAGACCTTTACCTAGAACCTCAGAGAAACTAGGAGTTGTTCTTCCATCATCTCCACTAATAAGCTCCTTAACGTAAAGGCCTCCTTCAGCTACTATCAAACACTCCATAACGTTCTTATCGATAAGTGTACATGAAACCCCATAGACCTTCTTTCTCCTTAGTATATCGGGCCTCCTGTGAAGAACCCTTTTTGGAGTTCTCTGCAGAATCATCCTTCCACTAAACTCCTCCTTAAGTTTCTTCAAATCATCTAAGCTTAAAGCGTCCTCAGAAATAACAAGGGCCCTATAAACCTTTTTATGAGACTTACTCTCCTCTTTGTACAAGCTTATGTCTCTACGCCTAGCTTCACTGCAGAACTCAAAATCTATGAGCCCATTACTTTCCTTTAATATGATCTTCCGGGCCAGATTGAAGTCCACATTTCTCTTCCTGGGAACCTTGATCTCTATTATTGCGGGCCTGCCCGTCCCAATCATTCTAGCATCTACGTCCTCCCTTCCGGCTGCATGAAGTATTACTCTTTCTCCACCAGTTAGTCTAAGAAGGGGCCAAAGGGCTTGTTCAACGCTATAGTATTTTGGACCTTGAGGGGTTGGCCAATAAGCTTGACTTATCATCCTCCCTCTCTTCCAGTACCTTCCTGATATGAGAAGACTATTGACTACAATATCTACCTTTCCAGAGGGAAAGTAAACTAAAACTGTGGCCTCAGGGTTCTCGAAATTAACTTTTATTGAACTTTCCAAGGCTTGGATCTTCTTTCCTATCTCCCTCCTTATTTCAGACTTTATGGATTCTCCAAACTCTAAGCCATACCTTCTTTTCAAATCCTCCTCCATTTCCTCTATGTTTTTCTCAAGCTTAACACCAACCACAAACCTTTTAATGTCATACGCTTTGAGGAGGTCCAAGGCTTTTGTCACCGAGTCCTCAATTATCTTTTCAAGGGCGTTGTTGCAGATAGAACAGGGTTTAGCCTCCAGATCTTTCCCTGTCAGAAGCTTGTAAAGTCCCTGAGCCTGGTAGCCTATGTTTGGAGCTATTTCTATGAAAAGATTTTCTGCATCCTTATCTCCTTTCTGAATTCTTCTATGAAGTTCCATAACGATTAATCTCTTAATGGCATCACCCCTTTCCTTATTGCTCCAACCATATCCTAACCTTGCAAAAAGTCTACCTAGACACCTGTCGCAGAGAGCCCTCTCTCTCAGTATCTCTATTGCCTTTTCAATTACCCAGTCCACCTTTAATACCCGATTAAGGTTGAGAAGGATCCCCTGCTTATAGGCCTTACAGAGCCTCAAGCGAACATACAGAAGAAGTGGTATGTTAATAAGCTTAAAAACTAAAAAGAAAGTTCTGGGATGCTTTATGATACTTCATCTTTTATCAGTCGAAAAGCCTGCCTCTTCGTGGATCCTTAAACATATTTTGGATAAGAATGTGCATATTGAGAAGCGAAGAAATTTTCTTAGACTAGCGGGAGCTCTTTTAGCTTTTGAAGCATCAAGTTTTATGAGGTGGAAAGTTAGAAGGATAAAAATTTCAAAGGATGTGAATGTAAGGGTTCTAGAAATAGACAGATATCCCTTAATCGTTGTTTCAGGGGAGAGCTCTAAGGCCCTAGCAGAGGGCGTTCTAGAGCTGTTTTATGACTCATCCGTAGTTTCGATAGACAATATAGAAGATTACAAGGATCTTCTGGAAAAAATAAAGACGACAAAACTAATAATAGTAGACAAACAGTTTCCTTCAGAAGATAAGCTGTTGTCACTGCTAGAAAAAATGGAGGATGTTCTTAGAAATGTTATAATTCTTTCTATAGTGGCTAATTTTGAGACGTTAAAAAAGCTTTCAAGCAAAGTAGAGGACTTAATTATCATAACTTTTCTTATAAAATGACGTCCAATAGAAATCAGAAGCCTTAAAAAGTAAAACATTAAATAGTAAAAGTCAGAAAGCAACATATTCGTGGTGAACTAAATGAGAGAAATGACATTGGCTGCATACACCATAATAATAGGTGCAATTAGTCTAATAGCCTTGATGTTCTTCCTAATGGCGGCTGAGATCAGCTAAGACATTCAACTACAAGCCCTCTCACTGTCTTATTTATCAAATTGTTTACCTCCTTTTCATCAATGTTCAGGATTTCTGCGACCTCATTTAGAGGCTTTCCTTGGAAAACCCTTGCAACTAAAGCAATTGAAGCATCGTTACTATCTAAAACAGGTAGACTCTTAGTAGAAAAGCAGTGAACAAGTATAGGGAAGATAAGATCAGAAACTTGCTCAAAGTCAAGCCTCCCGTTAAGGTATCTTTTTATCCTTTCCCTTTGAGCCTCAGAGAGCTTGAAGCTAAAAGGAGACCTTTCCAGGGGTATGGTGTTCCTAAGTATTTTAACTAAAGTCTCAGCCATGACGTCTCTGTAGACGTCATGAGCGGAAAGAAGGAGCCTTAACCTTAGTTGTGATGACGCCTCTCTTAGTGCATTGAAACCTTTCTCACTAACAGCTTTTCCTACCGCTACATTCTTTTCGCCAGTGATTTTGTTGTACCTGGGGCTCACATAATAAACAACATATTCATTCTTAAACCAGAAGTCTAGGACGTCGGGCCTTGAGAAAATGGACAGTATAACGTCTACTTTATTAAATTTGGCTTCCCTCTCTATTTCAGATAACAGCCTTGATCCTAATCCCCTCCTTTGCAGTTTAGGATGAACAGCTATCCTAACTATTCTAAACGACCTCAATCCTCTTAATGTTGTGTACAGATAAAGCCTTTCCAGCCCTATTTTCGCTGACTCTTCGAGCTCGTCGGACTCCAAGGCCACATCGGAGACAGCTATTATACGTTCGTTCAATTCTAAGGCATAGATCTTGTGGTTCTCTGAGTTCAGAATAACTAGAAGGTCATCTGGCTCATTTCTGTAATGTGCTAAGGCTAGAAGCTTCATAATTTGCGAAAGTTTTTCAGGCTTTTTAACAAGCTCCTCAGGCTTTAGGACTTCATACTTAAGGTCTCTTAAGTTCAATTTTTCGGGAAGCGGAATAGG
>JALWOJ010000173.1 GCA_026995555.1 Acidilobaceae archaeon
GATATAAGCCATGGGAAAGCTATCAAAAAAGCTTCTTGTGGTCAGTGATTCAAAGTTTTTTATAGAAGCTATTAAATTTATAGTCTTAAGTTCCGATGATTATAGTGTGGAAAGCCTGTCATACAAGACTCTTGCGGATATGGATTATGAACCGGGCAGTAATTACTCAATCATATTCATGGATCTGGACTGTTGTCCAGAAGATAAAAAGGAAAATATAAGAGCTAAGTTAAGAAAGCTTCTTAAACCCAATGGCAAAGTTTATATATTCACCTTTAATGCAGAACCAATACATGAAGCTATAGATGCACTTATAAAAACTATGCACGGTGATGGGCTTATAAGACGCCCTATAAGTTTAGATAAAGTACTTGAAGCATTGGATTTGTGAGTTAGACGTTATACCAACGTTAGTACATGTTGATAGGAGGTATGGTATGAAAGACATACTACCGCCTGACGAGGGCAGTCATAAACCTTCAAATATTAGAGCTAAGCTGTCTCAACAGAAGCAGAACCGAACATCGGCTAAGAAACAGGCTCTTGTTGAGAGGCTCGCTTCTGCATCGGAGGAGGTGGCTGCCTCAATAACCGAGATAGCTTCTGCAACGGAACAGGCAAAGCGTTCAGCCGAGACAGTAGCTTCTGCAGCGGAAGAAGCAGCAAGATCCACGGACGAGAATAGGAGAGCGATTGAGATTATAGCTAATTTGATTGAGGAAGGGCTTGAGGAAGTGAGCAATTTAAACTCACTTTGTGTTACCCTAAGCGATAAAACAGACAATTTAAGGGATACTGTCAAAAAGTTATCCAGCAGTATCCTTGACACAGCCCAGAGAGTTGAAAAGGTTACCGGCTCAGTCCAAGTTGTTGAAGGTATATCTTCTGACATAGAGAAGATAACAAACTCAATACTCAGGGTTGCAGACAGGATAAACCTCTTAGCTCTAAACGCTGCTATAGAGGCGGCGAAGGCGGGTGAACATGGCAAGGGCTTCTCCGTGGTTGCGGAAGAGGTTAGGATAATGACAGAGTCTTCCGAAAAAAGCACAGGTAAGATACAGGAATTACTTGGGGTTATAGTTGAAAGTATAAAGGAGTTGGTAGAACAAATAGTTAATCTGGTTGAAGAAGGCAAAGCTCAGGTAGAGAGCATGAACCAGATAGTTGAAGAGTTTGGAAATATATCTTCCATGATTAACGACCTCGTTCTAACGGTTGAGGACTTTATGAACCTATACAGAGAAGAGTTGAGAAGCCTTGAGGAGGTAAAGAGTAGTTCAGAGCAGGTTGCATCTGCGGCAGCGGAGCAGTCTTCTGCTGCCGAGGAGATTTCCCGTTCCGTAGGAGAGCTTGCCACAGCTATGGACGAGATTAACGCTGCTGCAGAAGAAGTCAGGCGTATGGCTATGGAGTTAAAGGACGCTCCGGCAATAGAGGACAAAGCTGCAGAACAGGTTGCTGCTGCAGCCGAGGAACTTTCCGCTTCAGTTGAGGAGTTTGGCGGCAGTATTGAACAAGTTAAACAGGCAGTTGACCAGCTTTCCACAGCTGCAGAGGAGCAGGCGAGGGCTGCAGAGGGGATGTTTTCTCTATCTAAAGAGCTGAAAACCTCTTCAGAAAATGTGGTAAAGAGTGCGGAGAAGAGCCTAGAATCTATATCATCTGCAATAGGTGCCTACGAACAGGGTAAGAACTCTCTGAATAAAGCTCTTAATAATCTCGTAAAGCTCAAAGAAGGTCTTGGTAACACTTTGGATGGACTTAGAGAGCTTAGAAAGACCACCAGCAGTATGAACAGGATAATAGGCAAGTTGGAGCTTATCATGGTTCAGACTAACATGCTCTCCGTAAACGGATTTATAGAAGCCGCGCGCTCGGGTGAGTTCGGTAAGGGTTTTGAGGTTGTGTCCTCCGATATAAAGAACCTCGCCACCGAAGGTAGGGAAAACATAGATTCCCTACAGGATAGTTTGACAAGCATAGACGAGCAGTTTGATGTCTTCAACGCCCAAATAACCATAGCTTCTTCAGAAACTACCATAGATATAAACACTACAACTGATACTTTGTCTACACTTGAAGAAGTTTTGTCTGCGTCCAGAAATATAAACTCTGGTTTTGAAAAAACCGAAAAAGGAGCCAAGGACATTCTTGATAAGGTAGATTTGATGGTATCCTCTTCGGAACAAATAGCTACCGCTGCGGAGGAGAGTTCGAGAACCATAAACGAGCTTTCTCAGGCTATAACTCAAATAGAGCAAGCGGTAAGGCAGATAGCTCAGGCGATAGACGAGCTTGCCGCGGTTGCCGACGAGCTTCAGGCTTTTTGAGGTGAGCTATGGTTAGCTACATAGTCTTTTCCGTGGGAGAACAAAAGTTTATATATGAGACCGAAAAAGTCGTAGAGACCGTTAAGGTGGACAGAATATTTCCTGTGCCTAAATCTCCGGATTACCTGCGCGGCGTAATAAACCTCAGAAATAATGTCATACCAGTTATTGATACGGGCAAGCTTCTTTGGGACACACCTCTTGAGGGAGACACCTTGCTTATAGTTGAAGAAGAAGATGGTATTGTAGGATTGCTTGTAAGTAGAGTCGTAGGGATAATAAGTGTTGAAGAGGAAGACTTAGCAGACGTAAAGGAAGCAGAGCTTGAGGATGTCAAAGAGGAGTTTATAAGAGGAATACTGGATTACGAAGGAGGGATACTGATACTCCTTAACTTAAAACCTGTTATTAAAAAGAGGGCAAAAAAAGCTAAGAAAAGCTCAAAAAAAAAGAAGGGTAAGTCCTTAGATATTTCTGAGGGCTTAAAGAGGCTCGAGGATACAGAGGGTTTCGTAATATTTTCACTCGGTAAGGAATGGTTCGCCATACCTGTTGATAACGTGAGGGAGGTCGTGGATTATCCTTCAAGCGTAGCCCAACTTCCAAAAACTCCCGATTACATAGAGGGAGTTTTCCTGCTCAGAGATAAGGAGCTTATTCTTTATTCCATGAAAAGGTTTCTTTGTGTTGATTCAGATAGACAAGAAAAGAGGGTGGTGGTGCTTAATGTGGGCTCTAAGAGCCTCGGAGCGGCAGTTGATGACGTTAGAGAAATAAGGTGGGTTAGCAAGAATGCAATCCTTCAAGTGGAAGGCGCATCTTCTAAAGGCGTTATAGCGTTAGAAGGGGGAAGCAAGCTGGTTCTTATACTTGACGTTGAAGAGCTGGGCAAGGAGGACTACTCTCAAGAGATAGCCCAAGAGGAAGTTCATGCGGAGGTAAAGCCCATGAAGAACTTTGTAAGATTTTCCATAAACGATATTGATATGGCAGTCCCGATAGAAAAGGTTAAAGAAGTGGTTGAGCTGTCAGGTATAACTCCGCTTCCCAACTCTCCCGACTACGTTGAGGGGATGTTTAATTTGAGAAACTCGGTGATAGTGATAATATCTCTCTGTAAGAGGCTGGGGCTTTCCTGCAATGAGAACTCCAACAGGGTCATAGTCCTTGAAGATTTCCCGGTGGGCATAAAGGTGTCTAACCTGAAGGGTATATTTAAGACAGAAGAGGAGAACATACAGCCTGCCGAAGGTGTCAGCGAGCCTGAGGAGGAATTTCTTGAAGGGATCATAAAAACCGATGAAGGTGGCATAGTGTTTATTCTCTCTCCGGAGAAGGTAGTTAAAGATGAGGATATATCTCTACTTGAAGAACAGGAGGTGGAGGTTGATAGCTAAAGGAGGGGTGAATGGAAGGTGAAAAGAGCAGGGATAAAGAATTCTTAGATATAACAAACAT
>JALWOJ010000174.1 GCA_026995555.1 Acidilobaceae archaeon
GCCCTAAGCCTTGGTTCGCATGATAAGCAAAGGTCTGAGAGGGCAAGGGCCTTAACCTCCGAGACTAAGGAGAGGAGCTCTGCGAGAGCTCTTTCCGAGAGCTTCTGTTTAACTGCGACGAATATGTTTATTGTTGAGGAGGAACCTTCACCTATCTTTCTACTTGTTCCACCGATGCATGCAAGAGGGTTATGGCTTATTGTAGAGGCTATAAGAACGTCTTCAGAACTAAGGAACGCTAAGCTTCTCTCAATGTTGGCTGCCGTGAGAAATACTATGGACCTATCCTTAGGCAATCCAAGCTCCTCAATGACATTATCAACGAATTTATCAGGATCGTCGGAAAAGTCCTTGCTTACCTTCTTGAAAACGACATATCTGACCTTAACAAAACCCCCACTTATTGCGGTTGAGAGGGCCAACGCGTCCTTTGGTAGCTTCAGAATTGCAAGGTCTTTCCTTCTCTCTAGTTCAACCTTCAGGACCCTCACCTCTAATCAGGTTCCCATACTCATTATATACAGCCTTTATTATATCATTCCTAGAGGTCCTTCCTAAGAGCAGGGCTAGAAGGGCTGTTCCTCCCGCCCCTACACCCTCCTTGACGAAGCCTTTCTCATAATATCTAAGGCCCTCGTAAGGTGAGTCTGAGAAGTTGTAGTCAAAGGCAGCTATGGGAACTTCTTTATCGATCATTTTGACTATCCTTACTATGTCGGATGTGGGGTCCTCTATTATCCACCTGGTCGTCCCTATTATCAGCTTATCCTTAAGTTCAAAGTTGAGCCTCTTGAGGATGGCTAAGACAGCCCCCATCTGGGTACCTCCTGCAAGGATAACCTTTAAATCATTCTCAAGAGCTCCGGCAACGATCCCAGCCATCGTTATATGAACGGGATCTCCTAGGCAATCATTTGCCTTAAAGGGATCCTTCGTTGGCAGATCCTTGCACCTCTCTAAACCTTTGGTAACGACCCTTCTTTTCAAATCTAAAGGGTTTTGTGGGCCAGCGCTGCTTACGAGATCCCAAGCCCTATAGCCTAAGGACACCATTATTCCCAGGGCAGTTGTAGTTCCTCCAGGAATGCTCTCCCCTATTGCGACGACATCACAACATCTAAGCAAAGTTCTTCCTATAGCTTTCGCCTCATTGAACAGCCTCTCGGAGGTCCCCTCAGGTAATGCTTCCTCAATATCTATCCTACCCCCAACTGTCTTTGAGGGAAGAGTTATCTTTGGTATCTTAGGCTCAAGATAGGATCCGGAATCAACGGCAAAGAACGGCAGGTTTGAAGTGTTTAAGACAGCTCTAGTTAACACGGCCGGAGTCGGTATGCCTTCTGGAGTCACTGGGATTCCTTTCATGCTTACGGTTCTTCCATAAACTAAATATTCTACGTCAAGTGCTGGTGTGAACATTGTTGCTTGAGGTGTCGCTCCCGCAACACTTATCTTTGGTATCGTGGAGGTTTTTGTGGAGCCTATTACATAAAGGGCTAAGGGTTTTGAGGGTCTCAATCTAAAGAACTTCCTAACACCTTCAGGATTATAAGCCTCTATAACGCCTTCTACCTCAACCATCTCTGGATACCGTATCCAATAGAAAGCTAGAATAAAATAAGCTTTTCAGGGAGCTTGAACGTGGTGCAACTTGGTGGACAGAAAAGCTTTAGGTGTTGCATTAGTTGCTGCTGGCATTTTTCTGATAGCACTTTCAGGGCTTCTGGCCGTCTCTGAGGCCAGCCGACCCGAAGGTAAGGTTTCTTATAACTATGAGACTTCTGGTTATGTGATAGAACCTCTCTTCTTTAGCATCAAAGTCCCTCCTAATGTGAGTGATGTAGTGTTCAAGATTAACATAACTGGTAAGAACATTAGCGTAGATATTAAGAATGAAAAAACGGGGAAAGTTGTATGTTCATGTATATCTCCTGGCGCGATCTTTAGAACGTTAAGGCTGGCCCCTGGAGACTATACCATAGAAGTGAAAAACCTTACCAAAAGTCCCGAGTTCGATCTCTCCTACAACCTCACTTATCATGTAGGAGGCAATGGAGAAAGATCTGAAGTAAGTTTCGCTCTCCTGGCTTCATTAATTTTGGGAATGATCATCTTAGCTTCAGGGCTCATTTTATGGTTTATACCTTCAAGGAGTTTTTAAGACAAGCACATGAGGCTTTAGATAACCTTAATTTGGTCTTTTAGCTAAATTCTTATTATAGGGCTAAAAGTGAAAAGCAGAACCTTAATAGAAATTATAGTGTATATAGTTGCGGTATATGTCGCTACAATAGCCCTTCAAATATATCAGCCTGCTACTGGGGGATACTTTAACCTTGGGGAGGCGGTAATTTACATAGCGGCTATGCTTTCATCTCCATTGGTTGCGGGAATAGCTGGAGGAGTTGGAGCAAGTCTAGCTGACCTTTCAACTGGTTACGGAATATTTGCACCGGCAACCCTTGTTATAAAGTTTACAGAGGGATATGTTGCTGGATATCTTGTCAAGAGGGCTAAAATTGGGAGGGGGAGAGGAGCTGCAGCAGCTGTTGGGGCTTCTTACACTGCACTTCTCCTAGCCTTCTCGGCATTCTATTGGGCTGGAAAGGCTTACCTAGGTCCTGAGAAGTGGCTTAAGTATGAGTTTGAATCTCATTTGGTTAGATTGCCTTTAGAGCTCTGGATAGGGATTGCTATAGTTCTTGGCGTCCTGATATTCTACAGCATAGAAAGGAACGTTCATGGCGGAGAGGCGGCCTCAGTTCTTCTTTCAGGCTTAATAATGGTTACTGGTTACTTCCTTTATGAGTACTTTGTCAGCAACCCGCTTACTGGAAGGCCCCCCAGCGCGGCGTTCATAGAGGTCCCGGTTAATGTTGGTCAAGCCGTTATAGGGGCAGCGATAGCCGTTCCTATAGCCTCATGGCTGAGGCGTGCAGGATATGCAGAAGCCTATGATAGAGGCTAAGATCGAAGAGGCCGGATACAGGGGGAGTTTTTCGATAAAGGACGTTAGTTTAAGTCTTGAAGGAGGGGAAGTCTTAGTAATCACTGGAAGGTCTGGAAGTGGGAAAACTACGCTAGCAAAGGCCCTTCTGGGGCTCTTGGAACTTGAACCTAATGGGTTCTTTAGAGGCAGGGTCCTTATCGAAGGGATCGATCCCAGAAGGTCAAGTCCTAAAGAAATCTATTCTAAGGTCGCCTATATACCTCAGGATCCTTGGTATGGGATCATCGCCCATATAGTCTATGCTGAGTTCTGTCTAAGCCTGTCAATGGTCGGAAGGAGATGTGATATAAAAAGTCTTGAAAAGTATGGCCTCTATAAGCTTAAAGATCACATAACCTATGGACTCAGCGCTGGGGAGACGCAGAGGCTTCTGTGGGCCTCAAGCCTTGAGAGGGAGGCAAGGCTATTCGTTCTTGATGAGCCTGGCGTCTACATAGATGTTGAAGGTAGGAAGTTCTTTAGAGAAGCTCTGGAAAGAGAGGTCTCCGAGGGAAGAGTCGCAATAATAATAGATCATGATCCGAGATTTTGGGAACCTCTCGATCCATATCTGCTCGTTCTAGACGAGGGAAACGTCAAGTACATGGGTAAATACAATAAAGACCTTGTTGAATCTCTAGCGTTTCCAAACTTTCTCATTAAAGGGGTTAGAGAAAGGAATGGAAGAATACTTGAAGCTACAAGCATATGGTTCAGGTATCCCGGCGAGGACTACATCCTTAGAGGGGTGAACATAGAGCTTAGAAGAGGGGAGGTTCTCGGGATAACAGGTCCTAACGGTTCCGGAAAGACCACGTTGCTCAAGGTCTTGGCCAAGGTCCTGAAGCCTAAGAGAGGCCAGGTAAGACTATTTGGAAGGCCTATATATGTTCCAGAAAATCCTCTTCTCTATTTTAGCGGAGCAACTCCTAGAGAGGAACTTTCAGCCGTTCCTAGAGAGAGGATTAAAGAAATGAGGGAGCTTTTAGAGGAGTTTAATTTAGCTAACCTTCTCGACAGACCCCTTGCAAGGCTCAGTAGCGGGGAGAGGAGAAGGGTCGCGCTGATCTCAGCCTACCTAATGAACTATGACATATTCCTTCTCGATGAGCCCAGCGGGGGTCTCGACTCCTTCACGCTAGAAGCCCTTCTTAAGATCATCGAGAAGATAGCCTCGTCTGGAAAGGGCATCATCATAGCATCGCATGATCCTAGGCTTGAAGGTGCCTATGATAGGGTGTGCAGAATGAAGGAGGGAAAGGTCCTTTGCAGCTCATAGGGCTTTTAGTTGGATTAATTTACAGGAGCCTGTTTCATAGAGGGGAGGAAGGAGTTAGAAGATCTCCTTGTATACTTAAACTTCTGCTACTGCTCCTTTCAGTTCTTCTCTACAAGGCCTTTTACTTGAGGCCTTACGTACCCCTTACACTGTTCATTATCTTTGGAGCTTTAGGTCTAGGCTTGATGTGGACATACTCTTCATTTATCCTTTCAAGCATACCCGCAGCCTGGTATGGGATAACCGCATATCTTTACTGGATCTTTGAGGGTCAGAAAGGGGCTTTGATAGAGAACGCAATAATGATCTACCTAAGGGCGACATACATATCATTTATTGCCCTCCTCTTCCTAGCCATCATAAGTCCTATACAAGTATCTAGAATTCTTCACAGGCTAGGTTTTAGGAAAGGATCTCTTTTCCCCCTTCTTCTTTGGAGAATAACTCCAGCTGGGATATCTAACATGATGAGCTCCCTCGTCCTAGGCACTCTTAAGGGGGAAAACAGTTGGAGAAGGTTAGGGCCTGCTCTTGCCAGCATGATTGAAGAAGGACAGAACGTCTGGAAAATAAATTATTATAGGCTTGAGTCGGAACCTCTGATCCCCTTAGAGTACAGTTATTCTCTGAAGTATAGTATGTTAACAATAACATTCTTACTAGTTGAATTTTTCTTACTAATCCTCTCCTACTAAAGTAATGCGGAATGTAGAAAGATCAAAATAAAATCTGACAGTTAGCATAATAATAAAATTGAGGTGATTAATTTTATGCCCTCTATTGAAAGTCTAATAATTTCTAGGGCTAAGGAGCTGAGCTCCTACGTTATAGAAATGAGAAGGGACTTTCACATGCACCCAGAACTTAAGTATGAGGAGGTCAGAACCTCAGGAATTGTTGAAAAGGAGCTCAAAAGCTTGGGTTACGAGACGATCAGGACTGCAAAGACTGGAGTGATAGGGATACTTAGGGGAAGAAATAAGGATAAGGTTGTTGCTTTAAGGGCCGATATGGACGCCCTCCCTATCCAGGAGGAAAACGACGTTCCATATAAGTCAAGGGTTCCCGGAAAGATGCATGCCTGTGGTCATGATGCCCATACGGCAATGCTTCTCGGGGCTGCAAGGATCCTTGCTGAGATAAAGGACAAGCTTGAAGGCACCGTCAAGCTGATCTTTCAGCCCGCAGAGGAGGGAGGACTCGGAGCCAAGCTCATAGTTGAGGAGGGTCATCTAGATGATGTTAATGCGGTCTTTGGAATTCACGTATGGGCAAGCCTTCCATCCGGAAAGATAGGAATTAGGGAAGGCCCTCTACTTGCCTCAGCCGACGCCTTCAGGGTTTACATAAAAGGTAAGGGTGGGCACGCGGCAATGCCAAACCTATCCATAGACCCTATAGTTGTTGTTGCCGATCTGATAAATGCCTATCAGAAGGTCATTTCGAGGGAAGTTAATCCTCTTGAGCCTGCAGTAGTGAGCGTTACTTACGTTAGAGCCGGGACGACGTTCAACGTAATACCTGAGGATGCTGAAATGAGGGGCACTATAAGAACTTTCAATGAGGAGGTAAGAAATTACATAGTTAAAAGGCTTGAGGAGATAACTAAAGAATATGCTAGGGCGCTCAGGTGCGAGGCCAAGTTTGAGCTTACTGAGGAGAACATACCTCCAACGGTCAATGATAAGAAGTTAGCTGAGTTTGCAAGAAAGGTTTTGGCTCCCCTCGGAGAGATCGTAGTTCCTGAACGGACCATGGGTGCTGAGGACTTCTCCTTCTACACAAAAAAGGCTCCAGGACTCTTCATAGTTTTGGGAATAAGAAATGAAAAGAAGGGCATAGTTTATCCACATCATCATCCTAAGTTCGATGTTGATGAAGATGTTCTCTGGATGGGGACAGCCATCCATTCCCTCCTGGCATATAAGTTCTTGAAGGAGTATAATGAGTAAAGGTTAAGTTTTTCTTTCACCTCTTTATACTTCTTTAAAGGATCTCAGCTAGTAGAGGTTGATGGTCTTGTTAAGGATATTTGTTCCCCCCGGAAGTTCTCTAATGAGGGACTCAAAACAGGTTAAGATAAAGTTTGGAAGTCCTGGAAAGGTTGCAATAGTTGGAGTTCCTTGGGACTGGAGCACCTCAGGAAGGCCAGGAGCAAGGTTTGCCCCACAGACCATAAGGAGGTATCTCTTCTCTTTGAGCATTTACTCTCCATCAAGAAAGGAGGCTTTGGATGTTGAGTTTGAGGACCTAGGAGATGTTGCAATAGCTCCTGGAGATCCCAAGATCTCATTTTCTAGAATAGCCGAGGCGGCCTCTGAAGCATATAAAAGACCTTTAGCGGTGTTTTTAGGAGGAGATCACTCGATAACCAGGTGGACGTTAGAGCCCCTGCTGAAGGAGGGCAAGCTTCTGGGCCTTCTTGTCCTCGATGCACACTATGATATGAGAACTGTCGAGGAGGGAATGACAAGCGGCTCCTGGCTATGGGATCTGTTGACAGCTTATGGGGACAAGGTAAGGGCCACGGTCATAGGTATTCAAGATTACATGAATCCCGGATACCTTGCTGAGAGGGCCAAGGAAAAGAAGGTCGATATCGTAACAAGGGATGAAATTGTTGAGAGCCTGGAACCGGCGTTTGAGGCGATCGATAGGCTTAAGGCGGTAGGGGCTGACTATTATTACATAAGCATAGATATGGACCATTTGTGTGAGGCCTGTGCGCCAGGAGTGAACTCCCCCTCCCCTCTGGGCATGACTCCTATAGAGTCGTACAGAATAATCAAATACGCAGCAAGGTCTTTAGTGCCTAAAGGCATTGATGTTACTGAAATAACTCCAGCCCACGATCTGAACGACATGACGAGCAGACTTGCAGCCTTCCTAATAGCTCATGCAATTCATGAGGTGTTCCTTGGTGCCAAAGGCTGATGTCCTGGTTTATAACATAGGGCAGGCAGTTCTTTTTCCTAAGAAGCCATTAAGGAGGGTTTCTCCAGAGACTGCTGGAATTAAGGAGGGCTATGCAATAGCCATAAGAGATGGAAATGTTGTTGAGGTAGGCCCTTCGGGTATTGTTAGGTCCAAGTACGAATGCAACGTTTGCATTAACGCTGAGGGAAGGCTAGTTACCCCAGGCCTTGTGGATCCTCACACACATCTGGTCTTTGCGGGTTCAAGGGAGGATGAGTTTGAGCTGAAGTTAATGGGCTATACATATCTAGAGATATTGAAAAGGGGAGGAGGAATATATAGGACCGTAAGAATGACGAGGAATGCTTCAATTGAGGAGCTTACAAATAAGGCAAAGAAAACTTTAGAGTTGATGTTATCCGGGGGCACCACAACCGTTGAGGTCAAAAGCGGTTATGGACTTCTTCCAGAGCATGAAATTAAGATGCTCGAGGCTGCAGAAAGGGCCTCAAGGGAGTTACCCATAAAAGTAGTTAGAACCCTTTTGGCCCATGTAGTTCCTGAAGAGTATCTTGATAAAAGAAGTGATTACGTTAAGTTGTTTGACTCTATAATAGCTGAGGTTTCAAGAAGAAGAGCTGCTAAGTACATAGACGTCTTCTGTGATAAAGGAGCCTTTAGTGTCGATGAGAGCCTCCACATGCTTAGGAAGGGGATAGAGGAAGGTCTCAGGGCCAGAATGCATGCAGATCAACTTGAATATATAGGTTGCTCGTTGCTCGCAGAAAAAGTTTACTTGGACTCAATAGATCATCTAGAGAAGACCCCTCCTGAAAATGCTAAGATACTTGCCGCAACAGGAACTGTAGCAACCTTCACTCCGACTAGCATGGTAGCTATGATGGAAATTGAGAGGCCAAAGGTTATCAATGAGCTGAGGAGGTTAGGAGTGCCCATAGCTGTGGGCTCAGATTACAATCCGAACAACATGACTCCTCTTCAACAGACAGCTATGGACGTTTCAACATACATTCTTGGTTTAACTCCTCTAGAAGCCCTTGCAGCAGCAACCGTTAACGCGGCTTGGAGCATAAGGGAGGAGGGCGGTCAGTTGGTCCCAGGATCTCCCGGGGACTTGATAGTTTGGGACCTAGAAAACTATAGGTGGATAGGATACACCTGGGGCTATGATAAAACGTTAGTTGTGATATCCAAGGGAAGGGTTTGGAAAAACTTGATCTCCTAAACTTTTTTGTTTTTCAAGATCCTTCTCCTATATTGGGGAGGTCATTGAAAATAGCTGTTGATGTCAAAAACCTTGTCAAGGTGTACCCGGGGAACGTCGTAGCCTTAAGGGGATTAAACTTCAAGGTCTTTGAGGGCGAGATATACGGTCTTATAGGCCCCAACGGAGCGGGAAAAACGACGACCTTAAGGATAATAGCCACCCTACTAAAACCAACCTCTGGAGATGTTAGAGTTTTTGGTATCAGCGTCCTCTCAGACCCTATCAAGATAAGGAGGCAAATAGCTTACCTTCCTGAGGATGCTGGAGGCTATAAGAGGTTGACTGGAAGGGAGTTCATAGAGCTCATGGCAAGGATTAGGTTTAAGGAAAGCAGGGATAGGGAGGAATACGTGGAGGAGGCGATGAGGATAGCGGACCTTAAAGAGGCGATAGATAGGAGGATAGAGGGGTACAGTAAGGGTATGAAGAGGAGACTTCTGCTGGCAACAGTTCTGGCTGCCAAGCCCAAGCTTGCTATTCTCGATGAGCCTACATCTGGCCTTGATGTTCTTCAAAGCCTTAAAATCAGAGAAGTCATAAAGAATTATAACAAAACTTATGGCGTTACGGTCCTTCTAAGTAGCCATAACATGCTGGAAGTTGAATTTCTCAGCCATAGGGTTGGCATGATATTCAAAGGTGCGATGGTTGCCGAAGGTCCTCCGAAGGAGTTGAAGGAGCTGAGTGGGGCTTCGAACCTAGAGGAGGTCTTCAGGTTCTTTATCGGGAGGGAGGTCGCAGTATGAGTCTCTCTGCCTTAACGCTTAAGGAGATAAAGAGCTTGATGAGAGATAAGGCTTTTTTAGCCAGCCTCATAATAACACCAATAATTCTTCTGAGCTTAGGAGGTGTTGAATCCCATACCGTTCATAAGGCCATTAAGGAAGAGGTTGGTATAATAACTAGAACAAAGACCTTAGTCATACTTGAAGATAGAGGTAATATTTCTATAAGCTTTGCTAACGCTTTGGCTTCAATGGGAAGCAGGATAAATGTTATTAGCTCGAATGGGAGTAAGGCAAATCCCCTCTTATATTTAAAAGAAGGTTATGGCCTTGTTATAGTGATCCCAAAAGGTTTTTCAAAAAATGTTAGTGAGGGAGTTCCTGGCAACGTTAAGATCTATATGAGGGCCAAGGGCATCTCATTCAGCCTCTCTGCGAGGAGCATGGGACTTTCTGAAGTGTTAAGGGTTGCCTTGGGAAGGGCTCTCTCAGAGAACCTAGGGATCCCTATGAATTTATTTCTCTCTCCAATAAGGACGGAGAGCTATGTGCTAATGCCTTCTGTAGGCCTTCTTAGCTCTCAAGAGGCCCAAAGCCTTCTTTGGCTTCCCCTAACCATAGGAATGATATTCCTTATCTTAGTCATGGTTGTTGCTCAGCTCTCGGCATTAAGCATGTCATTTGAGAGAGAGGAGAAGACGTTAGAGCTTCTCTTCTCCTTACCTATGTCCAGAAGTCAAATAGTGCTCTCAAAGATCTCTGGAGCCTTCATAGTTAGCTTGGTTGAGGCGGCGGTCTTTGTCTCCTCTATGATAGCCTACTTAAAGATGATCGGGGAGGCAGGGGGCATAAGCTCCGGTCCTGCCTTTAGGCTTTTGGAGAGGCCTGAAACCTTAACCCTTCTATCGATCTCGCTTATAGTTGTCCTTCTCTTTGTCTCATCGCTGGCAATGCTGCTAGGATCCTTTGGAAAAGATCCTAGAACGTCTCAAAGCATATCCTCTTCTGTAATTCTTCCTTTAGCCTTAATAGCGTACTTCATTTCGTTTGCTGGCCTTCCAGGAGGTGCTGCAGGATACGCTATAGCATTGCTACCGGTTTCAACGCTTGTCGTCTCAGTCCTAGCGCCCCTGCAAGGAAATTCCCTCCTTGCGGTGTATTCGTTGATAGTAAACGTCGTTTACATGATAATAGCTATATACGTTCTGATAAAATTCGCCTCAGGAGAGAGGCTGTTGATAGGATTTAGAACATCTTCGAGGAGATGGTCATTATGGCGTTAAGGGCATTACTTTATGGGAGATTTCAACCATTCCATAAGGGCCATCTGGCAATTGCCAAGTGGGCCTATAATGAGCTTAAGGTTGATGAAATGGTGTTTCTCGTCGGAATGGCCTCAGAAAGCTACACGCCTAGGAACCCCTTCACAGCAGGGGAGAGGATAGAGATGATTAGACTCTCTTATAAGGACGAGGGACTTCCTCTAAGCTCTATGATCACCGCCACAATACACACTCTCGAAACGAACATCGGGAGTGTCGTTTATGTTCTCTCCTACGTGCCGAAAGTAGACTACATACTTACCAGAAACCCTATAATAGCTAAGATATTTTCAGATGCTGGGCTGAAGGTCGTGAGGCCTCCCTCCTTTAATAGGGAGAGCTGGAGGGGTGAGGTCATAAGAAGGCTAATGGTGGAGGGTAATGACTCCTGGAAAAGATCTGTTACGCCCTCAGTCGCAAAGTTCATCGAGGAGATAGGAGGGGTTGAGAGGATTAGGATGCTTAACTCTAAGGATTAATTTACCTAATCTTGTATCTCAAAATTCCGGCAAGACCTGAGAACACCTTCTTGAACCACTCGGCCTCAGGAATGGAGGAGGGCAAGATGACGACCTTAGCTCCCATGTCTTCACCAAGGCTCTTCCACTTCTCCAAGTCCTCTCTATCTTCATGGATCAACAGGATTTTCACCATCCCCATCTCAAGGGCCCTCTTAACATCATTCTCTCCATACACTAGCATGCCTGTGTTCTTAGCTAAATTTACCTTAAACTCCTCAAGGGCCATCACGGCATCCCTATAGAGCTGGGTCTGAACGACTTCCACGGCCTTCATCACAGCCTCCTTAAGTCCCTGCTCTCCTTGATATGCGACGTCCACAAGCTTCTTGGAAACAAGGTTTTGAAGCCTATAATCAAGATACCCTCCTTTAACGAAGTCCCTCTTGGCATATCCAGGCCCAGCAACTATAAGCCCTTTAAGCTTTCCCTTCTCAAGGTAAGGGAGCAGCTGTCTGTTGGCATGTTCACCCACCCTCTTAAAGAAGTTCTCAACCATCTGCTCTATTATTCTGTCAAACCTTCTCTGGCTCTGTCCTCCCATCTTGTGCTTTCCGGGAACATAGTCGCTAAGCTCCTCAAGTATTTGAAGTTGGGCCCCCTTAAGGATTCCTATCGTTGCCTGATCTCTCTCAATGATAAGTATCCCAACCACGTCCCTCTCCTCTATCATCTCCTCAAGCCACTCGGTGTGGAAGAACTTATCGGTCCTATAGAAGAACACTGGAACCTTCTCTGGAGGTGAAAAGACATAACATGCAAAGTCGCCAGTATCCATGTTCTCTCCGCAGAAGAGCACAAGACCATTTGGAGGAACCTTTCTGATCATGGACAGTCGATCCATGGCTGCTGAAAGGGCTCTTTGGACCGCCTGTCTAGTTCTCTTAAGCTTTATGTTATCTGAGATGGAGTGCTCCTGTCTAAGGAGCTGCATTACATCACTTAAAGGTCTGCCCGGAGGTATGTAAAGGCTCAGCAAGACCGTCGCTGGGGCAGACCACTTCTTAAGTTCTGAGAGTAGCGATGCAAGCTCCCTTCTCCCAATCTTCAACTTCTCTACAAGCTCCTCTGCATCTGGCATAACTACCACCGCCCCCTATTTGTCGTGACTGCGAAGCTAGATAAGTTCTAACGATGAGACCTTGAACACTAGGGATATAAGATGGCAACGGAGCCAAAAATCTATCGAGTGAATGTTAAATGCCCGGATGAGGAGATAGTTGGCTATGTTGCAAAGGTCCTCAGGAGTGGAGGCCTTGCTGTAATACCTACAGACACCGTTTACGGATTGGCTGCAGATCCTTTTATCAGAAGGGCTTTTAGGAAGGTCTATAGGGTGAAGAAAAGGGACCCTTCAAAGCCCGTGCCCTTTCTTCTGGCTGAGACCCATCATGCCCTGAGACTTGTCAAGTTCAACAAGCTTTTCTGGATACTGGCTCAAAGGTTCTGGCCAGGGCCTTTAACAATTATTGCAAAGAGAAGGGCTAATGTCCCGAAGCATTTAAGGAGGTGGGACAGGCTGGGCGTTAGGTTGCCGGCATGTAACGTTTGCAGGGAGATAGCGAGGCTTGTCGGTGGAGTTATTGTTGGAACTAGTGCAAACGTCAGCGGAGAGCCTCCTGCAAGGGTCGCCAGAGACGCCCTATTTGTCTTCGGCTCTCAGGTCGATGTCTATCTAGATGGAGGCCCGTCACCATGGGCTCTACCTTCAACGGTCGTTGATGTCAGTGAGGGTGTTGTTAAAGTAATAAGAGAGGGCGCTATACCTGTGAATGAAATTAGGAGGGTTGTTGGAGGAAAGGTAATAGTTTAATATAAATCTTTTGTCCACTAAGAAGATGGTGTTAATGAAATGAGTCACAATATCGATTTTGAGGTAAAAGAGTCGCTCGAGAGGCTAAGGAGAGCAATAAGGGAAAGGGAGAGCACTGACATAACGATATCAGGTGCTTGGATACTAGTTGTGATATTTGCTCCGATCCTCCTTGCAGTAAGTGCGCTAGTATTTATTTCAAGTAGTGGAAACCTTTCAGGAGTCAGCATATCCTTTTCCAGCTCTATAGGTGGAGTGGGAGTTCTCCTTCTTTCCCTAATAATAGGGGCTATAGCAGCTGCGCTTATAGCAGTTCTGTACTATAAGTTGATATATAGGATGAACCTGCACTTTAAGAGAAGCTCAATGCTTAGGGAAAGCCTCATAGATCTCCTGTCATCTATTTCGAGGTTGAAGGGATCCTCTGTAGAGCTGGGGCATATCAAGACTCTTCACAGCGAACTTGAGTTAAAGGAGACAAGAAGGTCCCCTGGGCTTCATGCAATACTCTCGATAATAATCCCGTTTTACTGGCTCTATGTGGGATACTTCTTAACATCTCAGTGGCAGGAACATGAGGCTAGGGAGAAGATATTTTTCAAAAACGTAGCTGATGAATTTAGATCATTGGGTGTTAACCTTCCTACGATCTACTGGGAGGAAATGCCCAGAAGATCTCCAGGACTTTATACAGTATTAACATTAATCCTTGGAGGTCTATTCGCCATCTACTGGTTATGGACATTAATAAAGGATCCGGAGCACCATTTCATCTCCCACAGAAGGTTTGAGGACACAATTCTTGATTCTATTGAGAGTTTCATAAAATCTTAGACAACACTATTTTGTAACACAAAAAATAAAAACAGGCATCCATAGGTTAATTTAATGTCTTATATAATAGTTAGGGTGATTATTGTGGAACATAAAATACTTTATAGGCCAACTTATTCTGTCCTTGAAGTAACCCTTAACGCTGGAGAAAGTATCGAGGCTGAGGCAGGAGCATTTATGATGGCTGAGGGATCCTTTGAGGTCAAAACAAAGAGCAGAGGATTAATGAGGGCTCTTGCTGGAGGCGAGACTCTCTTTCTTAATACTTATATTGCCAAGGAGAATGGTGTCAGGCTTTGGTTTGTTCCTCCGTGGCCCGGCGATATCGTTTACATAAAGCTCGATGGGACTAAAGGGATAATAGTTAATGACAAAGCTTACCTAGCAGATCATGGAGATATCAGACATAAGGTGGTTTGGAGAGGACTCAAGGGAGTTTTCGGCGGAGGAGGCTTGATGTGGTTAAGGTTTGAGGGAGTAGGAGGTATATGGCTCAGCGCTTATGGCTCCATAGCAGAGATCGATGTCAACAATGAGAAGCTAACTATTGATAACATCCACCTAGTTGCAATGGAAGATACATTAGATTACAACATTAGAAAGTTTGGAGGTTTAAAGTCGTTCCTCTTCGGCGAAGAGGGTTTTGTATTTGAAGTTAGAGGCTCTGGAAAGCTTTACATTCAAACGACAAATCCGGCTATCTGGTTTACCAGG
>JALWOJ010000175.1 GCA_026995555.1 Acidilobaceae archaeon
GACTATCTCTCCAGAAGGAAGGTAATTGACTATGCGTTATATGCAAAGTTCAGAGGGCTTTATGTAACTTATTATTAGGTGGTTAAAATGAGTGATGTTGTTATATCTGGAACGGGCATCTTGAAGGTTGGAAGGCACTATTCGAAGAGTCTTAAGGACCTAGCAGCTGAAGCGGCATTCGAAGCGTTGGATGAATCCCAAGTTGATTCAGTTGATTATGTGATCGTGTCTAGTAGCTTAAGTTATACAGAGGTGGGGCAGCTAGGCTTGGCTGGCTATATCTCAAGTTATATAGGACTTACTGGAGCACGACCTCTTTCTGTTGAGGATGGAGAGGCTTCGGGCCTTGCTGCAGTTGAGGTTGCAACTTCTCTAGTAAAATCTGGCTTGGCCGATAATGTTTTAGTAGTTGGTGTTGACAAGCTGACAGAGTTCACAAGCGGAAGGGTATATGAAGACCTTCAAAAAATTTATGATTCGGAAGTCTTCTTACTTCACAAAGTAGGACATGCAGGTCTTGCAGGCCTTTTAATGAGGATGTACATGGAAAAGTACAAAGTTTCTAGGGAAGAACTCTCATACTGGCCAGCTCTCATGCATTCGCATGCAAAGGAGAATCCTCATGCAATGTTAAGATTTGCAATAGATCCCTCAGCCGTCGAAAAGTCGCTTATAATAGCAGACCCGATAACTCTTCTGGATTCTTTCCCATTAGGTGATGGAGCGGCGGCTGTGGTCATTAGTAATGAAGAGGTTGTGAAAGGAAAGGGGTTAGCTAAAGTTAAGGCCTGCTCCTCTTCCTCAGGCCTTCCCAACCCCTTCCTGCAAGAAGATCCTCTTAAGATAGGATCTTTAATTTCGGCGTATCAAAAGTTAGTTGAGATGACAGGAATTAAGGCCTCAGATATTGATGTTATGGAGATTCACGATTCTTTCACAATAACTGCCATGATGATATTGGAATCTTTAGGCCTCTCTAAGGAGGGGAAGGCTGCCAAGGATGTCGCAGAAGGAAAGTATGGCAAGGACTCTAAACCCGCCGTTAACCTCAGCGGAGGTCTCAAGGCTAGAGGACATCCTATAGGCGCCACCGGAGTTTACATGGTTGCTGAGCTTTCAAGACAACTCGCTGGAACGTTCAAAGGCGTTTCTGTACCAGATGCTTCAAGAGCTCTCGCAGTTCAAGTGAACGGTTTTGGCTCCTCTTCTAGGTTGGTTCTCCTTGAGAGGAGGTGAGACACGGTGGTAGTTGAGGACCTCTCAGTTCCTGCCTTTTGGAGGAGAAGGACTTCATACTATAGGCTTGTAGCTGCTAGATGTAAAAAATGTGGAAAGCTACATTACCCGCCGGGCGCAGCATGTCCTTATTGTGGCTCTAGGGAGCTTGAGTTAATCGAATTGAAAGGAAAAGGAATTCTCGAATCCTATTCCGTAATATATTCGGCGCCTGGTGAGAGCAGAGGTAGAGCACCAATAATTATAGGAGTTATAAATATGAATGGACTTAGGATCGTGAGTGAGCTTACAGACGTTTTCCCTGATGAGCTGAAAGTAGGAATCGAGGTTGAGCCCGTTCTTCGAAGGATGGATGAGGACTCTAATAAGGGAATTATTAGATATGCTATAAAGTTTAGGCCGATCTTGGTGTCAAAAAGTGAGCGATAGATTAGATATTGACAACATTATTAAACAGTTGAAGGAAGGGAAGTTGGATATATCATCACAGTTAGATTCATTCTTAGGAAATAGCAATCTTGCAACATTAATAAGAAGACTTTTTTTGGAAAAGGAACTAAATCTCAATTTATCTAGTATAGCTTCAACCATATTGGACTTTGAAGAAATAACTGGAAGAAACGTAGAAAACGCTATAGGTGCTGTACAGATACCTCTGGCGATCGTAGGTCCTTTGTTCATTAAAGGTACGTATGCTTATGGAAAGTTTTACATACCTTTAGCGACGACACGAAGGGATTTAATAGATGAAACTCATAAGGGATGCAAGGCTTTAACTCTGGGCGGAGGGGTTAATGTTAAGGTTTTAATTCATGAAGTTCTTGGGACTCTTTTGTTAATAATTTCAAGAAATGATTCGGTTGTCAAGTTTATTGATAAGCTTAATAATACGGCCGAATTAATTAAGAATGAGGTAAATAAGCTTGTAGGTAAAGAAAAATTAAAGAAGATAAAAGTGTATAATATTGGGAACCTTATTCTACTCAAGACAATTTACGATCTTAAGGGTTCAAGAAGGAAGTCGATAGAGGAACTAGATGAGAAAGTCTGTAAGATCATAAAGACACGTTTTAATGATGTTAAGTGTTTAACTCTAAGCAAGGGATGTTATAGTAATTTGGCTGTTGATAAAAATTTAAAAAATGGTTATGTCATTGCAGAGGCTATAGTGAAGAAAGATGTTATAAAAGATGTATTAGGTGTCTCTCCCGAGGATATTCATAATTTGGTTCTCTTAAGAAACCTAATAAAAGGAAGTACTCTGAAAAATATAGGTCTGGATGTAGATTTTAATGATGCAATTATCTCGGTATACACGGCCATAGGGCTCGATGTATCTTCGGCATTAAAGTATTACCCTAGACATCTTTGGACAGATTTAACGAGAGAAGGATCTCTCCGCATTGGTATTACATTACCCGTCCTTGATGAATCTGTTACTTATAGTATTGCACCGCTACCTCCACAGATCGAGGCAAGCAACATTCTGGGAATACTGACTAAAGATGAAGACCAAATAAAGATCGATATAATGAAGCTTACTGAAATTTTGGCATCTATAGTTCTTGCAAGAGCCCTAGGTCAGCTTTCAGCATTAGCTCCGTTAGTAAGGTAGTAGCCGTTCCTCTTGTTTTTGTTGTATCAAATAATTGAAATTCTTGGAAAACTCATTTCTTTGCATAAAGCCAACATGCAACGTAATGATCTTTCTCAATTTCAATAAGTGGAGGCTCTTTGACAGGGCAGTATTCTGAAAGCTCCTTTCTTCTTTCCTCGAAATCTACACACCTTGGGTGGAACCTACAGCCAGGAGGAATATTTACAGCGCTAGGCACTTCACCCTTGATCCTCAGGTTCCTATAGTGCTTTCTGTTCTCAGGATCTGGCTCAGGTATTGCGGCTATTAAAGCCTTGGTGTATGGATGGAGAGGATTCTCTATAAGTCTTCTAGCATCTGCAATTTCCACAAATTTACCCAAATACATTACGGCGATCCTATCACATATGTATCTGGCAACAGCCAAGTCGTGAGTTATAAATATGTAGGTAACGCCGAACCTCTCCTTAAGCTCTTCCATGAGCTCAAGAATTTCAGCTCTTATGGAAACGTCTAGCATAGAGACGGGCTCATCAGCAACAGTAATTTTGGGGTTGACTATTATCGCTCTAGCAAATGCTACTCTCTGCCTTTGTCCTCCACTCAGCTGGTGAGGGTATCTTTCCATAAATTCCTCTGGTGGTACGAGCTTCACAGTCTCTAAGATCTTTGCTATTATCTCTAACCTTTCTTCTCTTGAAAGTGCTATTCCATGTATCATTAGAGGCTCCTCTAGTATCTGTCTCACAGTAAACCTAGGATTAAGGCTTGCGTAGGGATCTTGATAGACCATTTGTATTACCCTTCTTAACGGTTTGATAGCTCTGTCAGGGACCTGTGCAAGATCAACTACATTACCTGGGAGGATATCTGTACCCAGGACCCAAAGGTCTTCAGCTATCTCCTTAGGCACCTTGACATATACCTTTCCATCTGTTATAGGAACTAATCTCATTATTGCCTTTCCCGTAGTTGTCTTTCCGCAACCGCTCTCTCCAACGAGGCAGAAAGTCTCCTTTTCCTTCAATGTAAAGCTTATGCCATCGACCGCTCTAACATATCTTCTAGGTTTTCCTCTAAGAGCCTCACCAATACCTCTTTTTAATGGGAACCAAACCTTCAGGTTCTCAACCTTCAAAACTTCATCTGGAGCAAGTATAGATTTCTCGGAGACTTTCTCCATCAAGGACATCACCTCTTTGCATAAAGCCAACATGCAACGTAATGATCTTTCTCAACCTCAATAAGTGGAGGTTCTTCCTTATCACAGGGATCAAACCTGTAGGGACACCTTGGGTGGAACCTACAGCCAGGAGGAGGATTCCTAAGATCAGGTGGAACTCCAGGTATATATTCAAGTTTCTCTATAGGTCCTCTAAGTCTTGGAATGCTCTTCAAAAGGAGCCTCGTGTAGGGATGCTTAGGCTCTGTGTACACCTTGTCTGCAGGACCATACTCAACTATTTTACCTCCATACATTACAGCTATCTTGTCTGCAACCTCTGCTATAACGGCCAGATCGTGAGAAATAAATATCATACTAATTTTCTTTTCCCACTTGAGCTTCTTAAGTAGGTTCATGATCTGAGCTTGGACTACTACGTCTAATGCTGTTGTTGGCTCATCAGCAATTACTAACGGGGGTTCTAGCGCGAGCGCCATAGCGATCACAACTCTCTGTTTCTGACCACCGCTAAGCTCATGGGGATATCTTTTCGCTATTGTTGGATCAAGACCCACCATCTCTAAAAGTTCTTTTACTCTTTCCTCAGCTTCCTTTTTAGTATATCCTCCATGAAGAATCAAGGGTTCAGCTATTTGATAACCGATTGTGTACACAGGGTTAAGTGCGTTCATAGCACCTTGAAATACCATGCTTATCTTCTTCCATCTGATCTTTCTTCTGAGCTCTGACTCCTTCATCTTTACTATATTTTCACCATCTAGAATTATGTCCCCAGAAACTATCCTGCCCGGGGGAGGAGGCATGACCATGACGCTGAAAGCTACCGTTGACTTTCCTGAGCCGCTCTCTCCAGCTATTCCTAATGTCTCTCCTCTTTCCACTGTAAATGAAACACCGTCAACGGCCTTGACAACGCCGCTTAATGTATAATAATAAGTTTTGAGGTTTCTGACCTCAAGCAAAGGCACTGGCTTAACACCCTCACTCTACAGCTAAAAATTAGTGGCTAAATAGAAATATATAAACGATCACTGATTTTATTATTTTTTCATTGTTTAAATAATAAAATTTTTAGCCTTAGTTATTAAGATTCTGTGCGCTAGAGATGATATGAGAAGTGGAAATATTAAGTTGTAGCTTTCCGTTTTTTGTAAAGAACTTTATAACTCTTGAGACTGTGAGTCTAGGTTGGTGATCTCAGGGTTTCAGGGATCTTTATGGTTCCCATAGATGGTTTCAAGGGGGCCGTGGTGAATCTAGCCACATCCAAAACGCAGATATCATAATTCGATGAATTAAAGGTATGGTTCAGGTGAACGGTCTCAAAAGAATAGCAAAAATTTATAATAGAGATGTTTATCTGGTTGACGAGCCAATACCCCTTTTGGGACATATAGCTTTTGGTATAATAGACAGAGGGACAAATGTTCTTCAGGTGAGACCGTCAACACTATGTTTTCACTCCTGCATATATTGTAGTGTTGACGCAGGTCCTAGAAGTAAATGGAGGATCTCCGAATTTGTTGTTAAAAGGGAGTGGCTAATTAGGTGGGTAAGGGAAGTTGTGAAGTTCAAGAGAAGAAAGGTTGAGGTGCTTTTAGATGGTGTGGGTGAACCATTAACTCATCCTGAAATAATAGAAATCATTAGAGATATTAAAGACATAAAAAATGTAAGAGAGATAGCTTTAGAGACTCATGGAGGGTCGTTAAGTAAAAGACTCCTTGAAAAACTCTCAGAAGCTGGACTAGATAGGATAAATTTAAGCATAGACAGTTTAGATCAAGAGAAAGCTAAGGTTTTGAGTGGGGTTAATTGGTATGATGTAAAGAAGATCGTTAAACTAGTTGAATGGGCTTATGAAAATACAAACCTTGATTTTATATTAACACCTGTAGTTGTACCTGGATATAATGAGGAGGATATGAAGGATATCATAGAGTTTGCTAAGAATGTTGGGCTTGGAAGAAAGGTAGGATGGCCTTCGGCCGTTCTTATCCAGAAATTTGAAGTTCATAAGTACGGCCGAAAGCCTCCTTATGTTAAGGCTTGGACTTGGAGAAGATTTTATAAATGGCTTAAGGAACTTGAAGATAAAACCCATTATAGGTTAATGGTGAAATCTAATGAGATAGGCATTGAAAAGGCCGAGAGTATACCTAAACCTTTTCGAGTGGGTAAGAAGGTTTCAGTTATAATATTGGGAAGAGGTTGGTTAAAAGGGGAGTGGCTCGCTACTGACATAGGCTATAGAAGAGTAATCACAGTTGTTAATGCACATTTTAATGAATTAAATCCGGGAAAATTAGTTAACGTTAAAATAATTAGAGATAAAGACAACATATTCTTGGCAAGAAAGTGAGATTGTGGTCTGCGTGAGACTAGTCCTTTCATCGGTCATTGGCTGCTCGCTTCTTCATCCCGCCTAGTGGATCATAACCAAAGGTTATTAAAAGTTATATAAGTCCAAGGGGATCTTTCATGAGAAATATTTATAAGAGACAACTTTATTAGCTAGAATTTAAATAGGATTTAAATTAGGGATTTAAAAGGGGTAAGATGGAAATGAGCGAGGAGAACAGCTTTTCTAAGGAGTTAGAGTTGCCAGAGGAAGGAGAAAAATATCCGAAGCCTGAGTATAGGATAGAGAATATCGTAGCAACGGTAATCCTTCAACATCCCTTAGACTTAAACCTGATCGAAGCCAGGATCCCTGAGGTTGAGTACAATCCCGATCAGTTCCCAGGCCTAGTATTCAGGATGCAAAATCCTAAGGTTACGGCCTTGATATTTAAATCAGGGAAAATGGTTGTCACTGGCACAAAAAGTGTAAATCAATTGGTCTATGCGGTTAAAAGAATTTTGAAGGCCCTTATAGATAAAGGTATAGAGATTAAAGGGAGGCCCCAAATTCAGCTTCAGAACATTGTGGCTTCAGCGAACCTTCATGTTATAGTAGATCTTGAAAAAGCTGCTCAGGAGCTAGAGAGAAGTATGTATGAACCTGAGCAGTTTCCAGGCCTGATTTATAGAATGAACAAACCTCGGGTAGTTCTCTTGATATTTAGTAGTGGAAAAATGGTTATAACTGGAGCTAAAAGAGAGCATGAGGTCGAAGAAGCGGTTAAGACTATATATAAAATACTAAAAGAAAGATCTTGTATAAGAGGACCAGCAATTTAGGTCTCTAAGCCTTCCCCGCTTATTAACCTTTCTAGGTGCTCTTCCAACTCTTTTTCAGTTCTCCTTCTAAGCCATGACCATAAAGCACCAGCTACTATTCCAATCAATATTATAATGCCCAAGAATATGTAGGACTTAGATATTCTAGTTTTTCCGCTTAGAATGAGCAATATTGTTGCAGGTCCTTCTACTGTTATCTCCTTAAAGGAGGGTTTGTATTTTGGAGCCCATGCCTTGATAACATAGGAATAACCTATCGGAAGCTCTACAGTTGTATTGCTAAGTACTCTTATGACTCCCGCAGCACCCTTGATTTCTAAGAAAGCATTTATTGATTTCCCCTCCGAATTTATAGTAACAAACTTTACTGGAGCTCTAGCTCTTTGTAATGCTATATTAAAACTCAACGTTTTGTTTGACATACCTACAGTGAAGGACTTTTTATACATCACGTAATTAGTGCTTGTAACTACTAGGGTGTAATTTCCTATCTTAAGCCAGGTAATTAAGGGTTTGCCGCTACTCTCTCCTTTAAAGATCACCTTTCCTTCTTTGTTTAATATTAAAATTGAGAAGGGTAAGGGCTCTTTCGTTTCAGAATCAAATGCTGAAACGATAATT
The DNA here is from genome assembly GCA_026995555.1 of Acidilobaceae archaeon. Lineage (GTDB taxonomy): Archaea > Thermoproteota > Thermoprotei_A > Sulfolobales > Acidilobaceae > JALWTO01. The sequence goes on from JALWOJ010000175.1 coordinate 7,824, forward strand.
TCCTTCTTTATTGGTTTAAGGGCAATAGTTAATTTGGTCGGTTTTGTTAGGTTTAAAATTGTGGAATAGCTTTCATAACCCAGAGCCCGTACTGTTATATTATAAACACCTTTTCTAGTTAGTACAGAGAGGGAAGAGGATCTTGAAGAGATGTTTATTCCTGTCTCTAAATTCCTGATTATAATTCTGGCATTACTTATTGGTTTCTTAGTTTCAGCGTCTATGATCTTTAACTCCATAAGGTAAAGGACTGGTTTTAAATAGATACGTATGGTTATATTCTTGAAGAAGGGACTTAAAGAGTAAGTCGCCTCATAAGGTCTGTAGCCATATTTCCACACCCTAATGATTATTGTTCCCCAAATTAACTTCGCCAAAAACTTTCCCTGAGAATCAGTGTTGCCTGAAAACTTAGTCATAGAAGCCAAATCATAAATTGTTATATTTGCGTTTGTAATAGGTTTCTCTGTTTCCTCATCGCAGACAAAAATCCTCGTTTGAATGCTCTTTCTTTGCAGATTTATATACAGGAATTCATTGTTCATTAGATTAACACTCTGAGTTTCAGGGACGTAACCAGTTGAGGTGACGAAAAGATTATACGTGATGCCAGCTCTTAGTTTTAAGGTAGCCTTTCCGTATCCGTTTACTATGACAGGTGAATAGGGAGGGGGCGGTCGGGCTATAATAGTGAAGTTGAGCAAAGAGCCAGTATAGGCGTCTCTAACAAGTACAACCAGATCGTATTTAATAGGATCTAATTCAATAATTAGGGACTTGGTTTCAGGCACGCTTATTGATAACGTTGAAGTCTTATAATATTTTGAGGATACAGTTAGTGTATACGTACCCCAAGGAAGTGTTAGAGTTGATAAAGGCCCCTCTGTTTTAGTAACTATTGGTCCTTGGATTGTTATTTTTGCTGGAATAGGTTTCTTAGTTTCTTTATCAACAACTAGAAGTGTTAAGTTGTACTTCTTTCTTTTAAGAAAGATCATATAGAAGGTCTTTTTTGGATTGGGAATAAATGTATAATTGTAATATTTATTTGAAGAAATCACTATTTGTGAATTTCTCGTTCTTACGGGTATCTTGACTGTTCCCGATGCACTCAATGAGATGTAAAGGACCTTTCCAAGACCCTGTACATATACGTACTCGAATATATTGAAACTTAAGGGGGTATAGTTGTAGTAATCCAGAACCTTTATCTCTACATAGTAAATTTTTGGCATCATTTTTACTATTAACCTTTTGATCTTTCCAGGAAGAAGGTATATTGAGCTGGAGTAAGTATTATAACCAGGCACATTGACTTGAACAATATATTCTCCCCATGGAAGTGATATTTTCATCGAACCTTTACAATATAAGGAGACCGATAGAGGTCCCTCAAAGCTTAAGGTTGCATTAAGGGGAACATTAAAATCGGAGTCCAATACTGTCACGTAAACTGTGACTCTAGTTCTCTCCAGTTTGAAAAGTAATGACATAGTTGAACCTTTAACGTTAAGGGTTGTTTGCTTTGGTAAATAGTTGTTAGATATAACTGTTAAGGTATATCTTTGAGGAGGAAGTTTTAAGGATATGTGGCCACTAGCATTAAGCTTTACCTCATGTACTCCGTTACTTATGTATAGAAGTACAGGTATCTCATTTCCACTATATTTATCTATGAAGGTTAAGGAAACAGTTGTGAGTATTGGTTCTAGAACTATTGTTCCATTTCCGGGCGTAATTTTCTTACTTAAAGTTAAATAACCATTAAGGTTCGCCTTTATGAGATAGCTTTTACCCTCCCTTAGAGGTAAGCCCTTGAAAAGACCTAGAAGATATGGTGGCACATCTCTTAGATATAACAAGCCTTGAGAGGATACACCAAGCCTTATAACGGAACCCCATGGAGTTACGATAAATGCAGAGGCATTAGTTGCAGGACCTTCTTTCAGGAATCCTAGAGGATCTTTACCTTTCAATAATATGTAAAACGAATTTATAATGTTGTAATTCAGTACGATATTTTCGGTAGGTTTTGATATTAATAAGTCCTTCGAGAGGGGACCAAGTATGCTATCGTTAGCTATAAAGTACCAAAGGCCTTTAGGAAGGTATAGGAGTGTTGAACCATTAACTGTTGCTATTTTTATCGTAACATTTTTCGATTTAGCATATAGAGGAAAGCCTGTTCCTACTTTCTTTCCATTAACCTCAACCTCTACGTTAACTTTTGAAAGCCAGCTTTGTTTTGAAACTAGGAAAATTTTTCCATTATCAAGACCAACTGCAAGCTCTCTTCCTGATGCAACTGATGATAATGAAACTTCCTCAAATGATATACCATCGTAAAAAGCCCAAAGAGGAGTTCCTAGCCTTATATTTAATAGATTGATTTGGTTGGTACCCATAACTACAACATAGTTTCCCCAGGTAATGACATTCTTTATTAGTTCGCCTCTCAAAGGTTCCCTTGACCATGCTAACCATAGTTTCGTATTTAATCTAGCTATATAGTATGCTACGTGATCGCCATAGTTTACAACCATTGCTGGCAAGTTCTCTATGGGGTCATATATTGGAACGAAATCTCTAAAACTGAGTGTGTAGCTTGTATTAACAGAGAAAGCCTTTATCAGGCTGCTGTCATTAAATTGATAAAAAGTGATTTCTGATCCGCTTCTAGACTTGAGAATTTCGACCAAAATACCATAATTTTTCGATGACAGGAGCGAAGCAATAGTATACCCTGTTAAGTTGGGATACATAGCTAAGACCTTTTTATTCATTACATCAATAATAAGTGTAGCTGATATATTGGCAGGTATAAGCTGAATTTTTCCGTTAACCTCTACCTTGAAGAGAAACTCTCCAACAGCAAGTACAGGAAGCGTTTGGGAATCTTCATACCAAAAACCGTTTAAGACTCTATATGTCCTTCCTGCGTTTAGTATCCATAAATTCCCCGTGAAGTTGTAGCCCAAAACTGTGAAGTTACCTAATGTAGGACCGATCCGTTCGAGAAATTCATCCAGAGCAACATTTGAAAGATTCTCTATCATGGAATTCCTTAAGGTTGAATTTCTGGGGCCTGTAGGACCGATTACAAGAATGTACCTCTTAAAGGGCTCTGCTATATAGAGGTTGCCACCCTTATCTACCGCCCAGATAAAGTCATTTTTGCAATCATATCCTATAGAATTGATTAAAGGCACAAATTGAGTGGCAAACCCCCAGAGCGAAAGGTTTCCTTCTTTGCCTATTAAAACACCAACTTCATCTCTTCCGGCAACATATATCGATGCTCCATCAAGCCCATTAAATGAAGGAGAGCATGCTTGAGCCAAATATGAGAAATGTTCATCATAAGGCATAACTTTTACAGTTCCAGAATCTGTTATCATAAATAACTCTCCATTTGATATCGCTAGAAAATAACCGTTATATCCAGAGACGAAGCTTATGGATTTCTTTGCTACAGAGATATAACTAAAGTAAGGCCCCATGGGCAGAGCGTGAACTTTTGGCAAAACAAGCGTAGCTGCTACGAAAAACGTTGCAATTATCACAGCAGTTACAAATATGCTATTTTTGAGCACAATCCTTTCTTTTGCTTTTTTCAATATCTCGCCCGCCCACAATTATTACATTAAGTTGAACTTTAAAAAAACGATGTTTGTCTCTCAATTTCATTAAAACTAACTGAAATTGCATTTAATAACCTTACCTTAGGATTGGAAATTCAAATCCCTTAACTATAATTTTAGTTATCTAGTGCTAAATGTAGAGCTATGTTAGGGATTCGAAAGCTTATCCTCGAGAATTTCAATAATATGTTTCTTTATCGTATCACTATCCATAAGCCTTGGGATTATAGCACTAGCTCTTCCACCCTTACCTCCTCCCTTTCCTCCAAGCTTTTCTATAATTCTCTTTACAATGGTTTTTGCGTCTATCTCTTCAAGAGCTTTTCGACCTAGAGCGACCTCCAACCGAGTTTTATCATTCTCCTTAATAATGGCAACAGCTATTGTTTTCTCTTCCCTTGTCAGTTCCCTTAGCACACTCTGTATCGCATCTTGGCTAGTTTCCAAGGGTTCAAAAATTGTAAGGTTGTAACTTTTAACCTTTAAAGCGCTCTCCATTATCGATTTTATCCAAGCTTTTCTATAATCTTTAACCGTCCTTTCCAACTCACTTAATCTAAACTTTAATGCCTTCAACCTTTTAAGTTCCTCACCATGTGGAGCATTCAACTCTTTTGCTATGCTCTTTAGTCTGTATTCTGTATCAGAGAGAACCTCGGCGACCCTCGGTCCAGCGACAAATTCCAATCTAATAATACCGTCTTGAATACGTTCTGATTTCAGTATTTTTATTGCACCGACTTCAGCGGTATTTCTGACGTGGGTACCGAAGCAAGCCTCTACGTCCCAGTCTTTTATCTCGACTATTCTGAGTGTAGGCTCCATAGGAACTCCACCCTGATATATAGAAAAGCCATATTTCTCCTCGGCCTCGTTTTTTCCAATGACGAAAGTTTTAACCTCCCTCCTCTCATCAACAATCCTGTTTGCAAGCTCTTCAATTCTTTTCAGTTCATCGGCAGTTAAGGGTTTGTGGTGTGTAATGTCAAGTCTCCCTTTTTCTTCTGTCTTCTCAGCTCCTGCTTGCCAAACATGTTGACCTAAAACTCTCTTAGCAGCTCCCAGTATTATGTGGGTTGCCGTATGATGTCTCATAAGCTTAAACCTTCTATACCAGTCTATAACACCTATAACTTCGGAACCTTCGGGTATCTTTAAAGGCCTCTCAAGAACATGAACAACAACACCACCTACTTTATAGACTTCTATGACAGGAACTCTCGTTCCGTTGAATATGATAAGACCTTTGTCATAATCTTGACCTCCTCCTTTAGGATAGAAGGCTGTTGAATTCAAAATTAAATATCTATCTTTAACTCCTAGAACTTTAGCATTAAATTCCTTTAGGTAAGGATCTTTATGAAACAGAAGCTCAGTCTTCTCAAATTTTAAAGCCCAGTTTCTGATATCTTCTGGAAGATTAACGTTTTCCCCGACTATCTTGATCCTTCTTGGAGCCTTATGTCTCTCGGCTACAAGCGAATAGAAGTTATGAGGTATATCGATCTTGACGTTAAGTTTTCTAGCTTCCTCAGCAACTATTTCTGGGGGTACTCCTTTTGAGTCATAGAGGCTTATTAGGTCTTCTATGCCTAAAGATCCTTTAATCTTCACTAACCTTCTAACCTCCCTTCTTCCCTTCTTTAATAGTTCATCAAATCTTTTGGCCTCAAGAGTCACTGCATCTAAGATGTAGTCCTTTTGCTCCTTTAGCTGCTTAAAGTCATTGCTCCAATAGTTTATCTGCATCTCGACAAGCTTAGCGAAGTCGTTGTCAAAACCTAGAGCGGAGAGCTGTCTCAAGGTTCTCCTTATGACAAGTCTAGCTAGATACCCTTCACCGCTGTTTGAAGGAACTATTCCGTCTGCTAGCATTAATGCTATTGTTTTCGTATGATCCAAAATTGAATAAAGTTTTGCCTCCCTAGCCAAGGTGTTTTCTACATATTTCAAGTCATAATTTCCTATCTTGGCAACATTTTTATAAAAGTCGTTTAAGCTCTCAGGTTTTTCAGGATCTAATCTCCCGGCTGCCCTAAAAGCTGCCCAGAGCAGAGAATCTTCAGGTTTTTCAATGCCTATGATGCTCCTAAACTTATCTAAGAGATCACCATATATTGCATGAAAAGCTGTCGGCGTTTTCTTTGTAAACCAAGATATTCTTTCAATTCCATAACCTGTATCAACTATCTTTAAAGATAGAGGTTTGTATTCATTCCCTTCAACACTGTATTGCATAAAAACTAATGTTGCGAGCTCAAGTCCTCCAACGGCCACTTCAAAACAAGGACCTGCATTGCCTCCACCTTCCCACCAGCTCTCCTTAAACACTATTAGATCCTTAGGTATTCCTAACTCTTTTGTGAAAAACTCAAATGCGTACCTTACAGTTTCATCTTTCCAATATACTTTCTTATTAGGATAATTGAATGCATGATGGGCGGCCATTTCAAAGCTTGTCAGATGCCTACCTATGGTAAGTCCAACATTATCTATGTCTTCAAGTCTAATGCTTGGTTGGCTTATGACGAGAGGGTTTGCAGGAGGAGGCACAAGACCACTTGTTACATGAGGCTGGAATACTACAATACTAGCTATGGTTAAATATAAGTCTTCTCTCCATCTAGCTACAACAGGTCTGGGCTTTATGATTTTATGTCCTCTTTTTTCAAAAAATTTTAAGAACAAGTTCCTCGATTCTCTCACGCTAAGTCCTTCAACACTTTTTATCCTGTCAAACCAATACTCGACGCAGGGCGCGTCTTGGCACGTATCAAGCTCTTCGTTAAGTGTCCAGAAATATTCTCCTCCTATCTTGCATTTCTTTCTCACAAAGCCCTCCTCTTTAAAGAAGTCGATAACATATTCTTTTGGATCAACTCTCTCCAAGATTTACCCCTCTCGATCCCAGAGGCCATAGAAGAAG
>JALWOJ010000176.1 GCA_026995555.1 Acidilobaceae archaeon
AGCTTCTCTCCAAGGACTTATAACACTTATCTTACCAGTCTCTTCGTCCTCAACTAGGATGTTCATTTCAATACCGTCTTTAATTACATCATCGACACTTTTTCCGGTTAGAGCCGAAAGCGCAATTATTAACTTCTTTGCCGTCCTTGTGGCCTGAACAAATCTGGTGTCCTCTATGGCCTTTCTTATATCAATAGAAATATCTATTATTTCATCGAAGGAAGCGCTAGAGAAAATATACTCTTTGTCCACTTCGGTTTTGTGACCCTTAAGCTTTAGGACTTCAGCTAGCACGTCTGCAGGAATAGCTAACCCTACCTCTCTAAATATCCTTTTTAGGCTATACGACTTAAGACCCTTTTCCGTCTCAAAGCTCCTATATTCCCTCATTAACTGTCTTATTCTACCCCACGAGTCCCTTATCATTGATCCATCTCCGTATATTTCAACTCTTATAGAATCACCCTCGAGCCTTAGAACCCCTCCATAGGATTTTATTGACTCGGAAACCCTTTCAAGGAATTTTTCCGGATCACTTTTAACGTCGTCGGGTATCTTTATGTAAAAAACCCTTCTCTTAAGCCTAGCCAGATTACTCACCTCTCTATGATAAGGTTCTGAGAAGAAGCTTCTTTAGCTTAACTGACGGTGGTTTGGGCAAAGCTATTGCCGAGACCTTTCTCTTCTCTACATGTCCACAATATGTACATTTAACGCTTCTAGGATTAACAGGAAGCATTAGGTGACCGCAGACAGAGCATTGAGAATAAAGGACTCCATAAAGCGCCCCTCTCGTAGAGAGGGTCAAAGGAGCTCCCACACTTATGACCCTGGCCACTATCACATCTCCTATTCTAAAATAGTCATGTATGTCCTTTACATAATCTTCTGAAACTTGGGATAGAGGTATTCCAGCTGTAAATGTGCTTTCGTATTCCCCTATTATCGAAAACCTGGGCTGAAGCCTGACCTCCGCATACATATCAACAACAACGAGGTCTCTATGGACATTAGTGACTATTCCCAAAACGTTGGAGCCCTGCTTTGGATATAAAAGTTTCTTGACAGGAATTACGCTCACCCCTCTTGAACTAGAGTCATACCTAGCTCTTCCAACAACAGAGGCCCTAATCCTCCCCTCATCGTCGCAGTACGTCCCGCTACCTGAGATGTACTCCTCTTCAACGCCCAATTCAGTTCCTGGAACCACGAAGTTGTCTGAGCTCGATGACATCAACCTTCACCCTTCTCATCCTAGACCTATGCCTTGGCATTGAGGCTGGTATGGGGAAATCTTCGCTCCACAGTAGCTTAAGTCCGTACCCATTCTCTAAGGCAATATGTTTATGAAAATAAAGGTTTCCACTCTTAACTATAGCTATTATAATTGGAGTTTCTGTGCTCATAGCATATAGCAGGAACTCTTTATCCGCACCTCTTCTCTTAACGCCAAAGGGAGGGTTTGTAATAATGACATCAACTTCCTTTAGGGGTCCTTTTTCGGCCGTGATCCTTGAGATCACATAAAGCAATCTACTTGAAACATCAAGTCTTTTCGCAGCATCAAGACATAGATTTGAAAGTCTTCTGTCGTATTCAATTGCAATGGCTTTCGAAGCACCTAAAAGAAGGGCGGCTATTGCTATTCTGCATGTGCCAGCTCCAAGGTCAGCCACCACCTTTCCTCCCTCCTCCAGAGCTACGCGAGCGACTTTCAGAGCGAGCTCCGCAGGGGTGGTATATTGTTCCAACTTTTCCTCAGGATTCGGTATTCTGGGTACTAACTCCTCGAGAATCTTTGCAAGTCTCGAAAGTCTCATCTTCACCACGGAAAAATGTACTCGTTAAGCCTTTTTTCGATAGCCATTCGGAACTCTCCCGGAGTTAATACAGGCTTTCTGTAATCGGAGAGATCGTCTATAGCCAACCTAGGACAGCTTGTTATTACAAAACCGTCAACACTTTCAGAGAGGTCATCCAAGAGCTTTTCATTAAGCTCACCTGAGGCAAACACGGTATATTTTAGACCTCTCTTTTTGAGCATACTCAAGATCCCTTTAACTAATCTAGGTCTGTATTGTCCAGTCTTTGTACCTACAATGACTCCCCAGCTTTTAACATCCAAAGCCTCCATAACTTTATACATCCTGACCTTAAGGACTTTTTCTCCCTCTTTAGTGAAGTCCTTAGCCCTGTTTTCATAGAGATCAAGTTTAACTACAGGCTTTCTTGTAGAGAGGTAAAGGCCTAGGGGGTGAAACTTCCCTCCACTTATGATTACATAGGCATCAACCTTATTTTTAATATAAAGTGCTAGCCTGTAATCGCAACCTAGGACTTGACCTTCTAGGAAGAAAGGAGGAGCTCCTGGAGGTATAAAGACTTTAAAACCGTTATCTTTCAGATAATTAGCTAACCTTTCAAGCTCCTTAACGTGTTGAATGACTGCTAAGAGACCTACCTTTTTAGCCCCTAATTCCCTTAAGATATCAGAAAGGTTCTCTATTATCTCCTCGCTCACGGACAGCTTGCTGTATGCTGGGACGTACAGATAATTTGGCCTTACTCCTCCACCAGGAGAAAGATCTCTAGGATATGGAGTATGGCCGAAGTGAATTACAAGGTCAGCATTTAAAGCTTTAATGATATCCTCTGGAACAAGGTCGCAAGCTCCGTAGGATCCCTCTAGCGAAACCATAACGGACGCGTGTTCTACAAGCTTCTCTATGCACTCTGCTAGAAGAGGCATGAATTTCTTAAGTCCAGGAGGTGATTGTAAAATAATCCTGGAAGCATGAGATCTTTTTATGAAATCCAAAATTTTATTTAACTCTAGGTCATAAGGGATGCTATTTAAATCTTTGCAAGGATTTTCACTACCGTTTTTCATTTTTGCTTAGATCCTTTATTATTATTCTTGATGGTAAGGGTATCTTTCTGGCACCCCTTCTTAAAGCCTCCTTGACGTGTTCCACATCCTTCTTATATCCCCAGACCTCAATAACTATGTGGCCAGGGTAAACTCTTGCAGCAGTTCCTATCGGCTTTCCAAAGGCCTGTCTCATTCCCTCTTGCAATCTGTCTGCTCCGGCAAAGGCCATCATTTTGTTCTCCCTTAGCACGTGATGGGGATAGACCCTAACCCTTAGATAGTAGTTCTGATCACCTACTGATGATGATAAGTACTTGTTTACTGCAACTCTTGCAGCTTCCAAAGCGTTGTGCCTTATCTGTCCAGCCTCTATTACCATGAGCTCTCCTTTAACCTCAGCATTTTCTAGGAGATCGTGATTGCCCATCTCAAACTTCTGTATCTTTGGCGGAGGAACTCCATGAATATACTCCTTCCTAGTGTAGGGAGGCCCGGAAAAGTGCGTGTAACATCTTGCAGGTCTCATAGGCATGTTCTCCGCCCAAACATAGAGCTTATCCTCTGGGGTAGAAATATCTTAGCGTTAAGCTTGGTGATTTTTATTAAAGGGGAGTGAAAATCGTAAGTATCTGTCTTCTCTTAATCCCTAGAGGCATGAAAGCTCTGATAAGGGCAACTCCTTAAGATGTTTTTTCTAAAACCATTATTGAAGCCCAAAGATCTCCATGCCTAACCTTCCTTATATGGACAGGCCTCAGCCTGAAAACCTCTCCTCTCCGTATAAGGTTTAAGATGTAGTTGCTCTCAGTTGTTATGATCGTCGCCCTTCCCCCGTCTCTCAATATTCGCGAAAGGGCTGGAAGGAAGTCCTTGTAGAGCTTTCTGACGCTTGAAGGGTCCCCTAGCCTTATTCCGTAGGGAGGGTTTGAAATGACCACGTCCACAGAAGCTTCACCAAGAACCTCTGGAAGCCTTCTAGCATCTTCAACCAAGAAATTTATTCTATTTTGAACTCTGGCAGCGATAGCATTCATCTTGGCGCCCTTTATATGGGCGGGATTTTTATCCACACATATTATTTTAGAGTTGATAAAGGTTAAAGCTGCCTCAATAACTATTGTGCCCCCACCGCACATGGGGTCCAGAATTACGTCTCCATCCTTAGCCCTAGAAATTCTTATCATAGAGTATGCAAGTGTGGGTTTAAGTGCTGCTGGATGATCATAAATTCTATACCCTCTCCTGTGCCTCGACCTATCTCCTGTTAGAAGAATTCCAAATCTGAACTCATCTTCTATAACCTCAGCATAGACTATTATTGAAGGACTGTTAAGTCGAACGGGAGGTCTTCGACCATAACTCTTCATTACAGAGTTAATCACTCCATCTCCGACAACCCTTGCTATGTCTAAGCTTGTGTACTCATGACCTTCCCCCGACCTCTCCGCTCTAACAGCAAAGCTATAGAACGGGGTCAAAAATTTTTCAATTCCAGACTTCTCAACAACTTTTTTAATTACCTCTAATGCGTCAAGGTCTTTACTAATCTTTTCCTGGGAAAGTAAGAGAATTCCGTGATGTATGCTTCTCATGTTATATAAAGCGTCTGAAATGAAATTTATATCCTCAATATTACTCTCTATAATGACCCTTCCGAAACCCTTCTTCTCGAGAAGAACTTTTGAGCCAGTAAGCCTTTCAAGAGCTTCAGTGGAGATCACATCCTCAGTACCTGGATTTCCTGTCAATAAAATTCTCCAAGGCACTTCTACATCCCTCTACTTTGTTGCAAACTTTGCTTAAAACATAAAGAAGGTTTTTTGCCTCCTCCCTGCTAATTAAGGACTTTGCCAGTATCCTTTCTAGGGCTATCTCAACGTCCTCTTTCTTCTCCTCATTAATAGTGGAAAAAACAATGGCTTTCATATAACTTTTAATTAATTTCATAACGTTTTTATCGGCATCTATCCTAGGGATTTCCTTCCTTCTAACCTTATAGAGCTCATAGAGAAGTATTGCAGTTGCATTAGAAAGGTTCAGCGCCCTATATTGAGCGCTTGAGGGTATGTTGACTAAAAGATCGCAAAGCCTTATTTCATGACGGGTAAGTCCGGTACTTTCCCTTCCGACGACGACCGCTATTCTTCCTCCTCTCTTTGCGGCTATCTCTGCCATCTCCCAGGGCGTTATTGGACTTCTAAGGACATCATTTCCTTTTGACGTCTTGGCACTCGAGCAGAATGATATGTCTACATCATCTAGCGCCTCTTCAAGATTATCCACTCTATTAGCGCTGAGCAAAACATCATAAGCCCTAGCTGCATATCTAATAGCTTCCTCCACCTTAACTCTTGGTGACACAATAAAGAATTCATCTACATCAAAGTTCTTGACTAATCTGGCTATAAAACCTAGATTTACGGCGCCCTCTACTCCAACAGTTATAAGCCTAACTATCATTTTCTCCAAGCTCCTATCACCCTGAGCTCTTCGAAGAAGAACCTTTTTCTTTGTAAAATTTCTGGCTCGAAACCCTCAGACTTCACACACTCCATAATATCAAGCGGAGAGAGGTTAGAGTAAACTGTAATTACTAAGATCTTAGCCACTCTAAGTGCCTCAAGACAGAGAATTTTCAAATCCTTTGAAGATGAGGCAAACGATCTCAATAACCAACCTTTACATCTGTTTTCAAGTAGTTTATCTTCGGAACTTAAAGGGAGATATGGAGGGTTTAGCACAACTAGATCAAAAGATCTATCTCTGAAACAGGTAGCTGCATTACAAGCTACTAAAAGCTCGTCCCTCTTTAAATTTTGTTTGGCGCATGCTATAGCATATGGAGACACGTCGGTTGCAACGACCTTGGGAATATGTAAGATTTCTTTAAGAGCCTTTGCAATTATTCCGCTTCCCGTTCCAATGTCAAGTGCCGAGGAGACGTTGTCCAGATCCACTTTCTTAAAAGAGTTAATGATCATGTCTGTATCGTCGGAGGGCTCATAAACACAGTCACTAACACATACCTCTATCTTGCCCAAAGAGGTAATCTTGACTAGCTTTCTGATCTTTTTATTTCCAGAATCCTCTCTATATCCATTAAGCTTAGATCCTTTACTCTCTTCTCTCCAAGCCATGAAATCACACTCTCCTTAAGGCCAAGACATCTTTTCACCATCTTTCTGGCAAGTTTTCTCCTTCCTGAAAATAAACACGTAATTAGCTGTTCGAAAGCTTCATCTCCCTCTTCCCAATTCCTCTTCCTTTTAAGACTTATTAAAGCGCCATTAACTAATGGTCTTGGGTAAAAGTAGCTAGCTGGATATACAGAAATTAGCTCTACATTAAAATATCTCTGCGTGATGAGCGAAAACCTGCTGTAATCAGTCTCTCCAGGTGGAGCTATAGCTCTTAATGCAAGTTCCTTTTGTAGGACGATAAGGGCCTCCTTTATGCAGTTGTTCTTGGCAATATTGACTACAAGGACTGACGATATGCTATAAGGACTGTTTGATACTAAGAGCTTTATGCATGAACTTCTTGCTATAACAACTCCGTCGCCAACGATTGTTAACACGTTAGATGGCATATAGGAGCTGACTGTATGGGTCAACTTTGCGTCTATCTCTACGGAAATTACTCTTTTCACTATCTCTGATAAAGGTATAGTCAGAGTCCCTAGTCCAGTACCAACTTCAAGACATTCATCCTTGTAATCTATTCTGCTTAGGATGTCTCTAATAGGTTTAGGATGTATGAGAAAATGCTGATCCTTCTTCTTGGAGGGTCTTATTCCATATCTTCTAATTGTCTCAAGCGTCCACCTAAATAAAGATCTCCTAGAGCTAAGAGAAAAGTTAGCCAGTTCTCGTTTCATAAGCTCTCCTCATTATGTCTAAATAGTTGAGGAATGGCTGAGAAGGATCACTGGGCTTCACAAATAGATAATACTTAGCCTCCCCCTTTATCTCTTCGAGGATCTTTTCAGTTAGCATACTTACAGGATCTTTTTTGAGCACCTTTTTAACCTCCTCAAAGCTCGTAAAGGGTTTTCTTCTCCTCTCATTAAGTATTTTCATTAACACCCTCTTTCCTATACCTTTCAGAAGCTCTATGGCATGAAGCCTAACATTAATGGGCTCTGCCACATTGAAGAATTCAACAAAAAATCTTTCCCTTTCAGTTATTATTCTTTTAATTGCTTCGGGAAGGTTTTCCTTGGCAGTCATAGTTAGGTCATCATATCTAATAGGGGTCGAGGGTACAGCAAGCATCTTTAAGGGAAGACCCTTCGATTTCAGGATATCTTCGAGTTCCTCATAAGAAGAAAGTATTGCAACCTTATCTGGTTCGTCAAAAGAAAGAGGAAGGATGCTTCTTTCCTTCTCACCTATTGGAGTTAGAGGATAACAGTACAACATTTTCTCAGGAAGACATGCGAGGTGGACACTCTTTTTCCTTTGAACGGCCTTTCCTCCCTCCTCATCTATATAGAACGCTATTTTAAGAGTTTCTACAAGGTTAGTTACCTTATCAAAGAAATCTACATCACCACTAATTGGGATACCATCCAAGAGAGTAAACCTATCACAACCTAACGCTTGGGCTACAGGAGAGTTTCTGTGATGCTTGTGAGGATCCATATAATATCCGGCTCTCATATAGTCTAACACAATTGCCGTTCTCTCTATCATTGCAGGACTTTGAACCTGGGGTCCTTTAATCCTTCTTCTTTCCTGTCTACGCCTTTCCAATTCTCCACACCACTTAAAATTATTAGGCGTTCAACAGGTTTGGGATTCCCAGTCTTTTACCCCAGTTTATTTTTATTTTTAAATGAATTTAAAATATATTGTTCTTTAATAAAAATGTGCTACTCCTCAGGACAAAGTTCATTCATTAGCTCCAATATCCTTTTAACGAGATCTTCCTTATATGCTAGCTCCTTTGTGGTCTCTTTCGATGTTAGGATCGATCTAACCTCTCCAGGACTCTTTGGGCATATGCTTACTATATTGGCAGCAACTACCTCATCAATACCAAGTTCACTTATAAGTTTCTCCCTTATTTCAGAGGCCTTTTGGGCCTCTCCGACGCTCACGTCACCTAGGTATTCCCATGTTCTGTCAATAAGGTCCTTAGAGGGGGCCTCCTGAAGCCTTTTATGAATTATTGCCTTTGCCTCAGAGTAACTTATATACTTTATTCCAACAAGCTTTCTTTCCAAAACCATCACCTAAAAACTAAGGACTTGCAGGTCTTAGATGCTCAGGTGTTACGAAAAGCGTTTTTTTCTTCTTGCCTAGATAAACCTCTACTATATAAGCTCTTCCTCTTCTCCCTACAACAGTTCCTGTGAGCCCATGATATCTTCTATGGGGCATTGCATAATGAAATGAGGGGTCTATCTTTATTGTAACCTTGTCTCCAACTTTATACTCTCTAAGTATCACACTAAGCTTAGGTACAGCCCCTCTTTCCCTAACATGTTTCTTTAACAGCTTCCTAGTTCTATGCCTATAGCCTCTTGGCGCCTTCACCAACTTGCTCGCACCACACGTGAGACTCTGAAACCTGAAAAAATAAACCTACCTCATTTCTGTTTTTATTTATGTAATAACGTTGCCGGTTCTCATAGATTATTTCCATGTAGATATAGAGAGGGAAATATAAAGGGTTTTCCTCGGCAGAATATTGCTTGAGGGATACAGGATGCCTACAGATAAATTGAGAGTTATACTTGCACTTATATTAGGCGTGTTAATACTATTGCCAATGCCATTAGCATTCGCCCAACCCACAAGCTCCTATTCACAGCCTATAACAATTCATACTCCTCATATTCATCTTAAAGGAAAATTAAAGCCTCAAACCTCCGTGAAAAACATGACGATTATGGTTATATTAAATCCTAATTGGACCTTCGTCAATCTCTCTGCATATGTAAAGGCCCCAAACACTTCTGAGGGATCAGGAAAAATAGTAATAGCTAGAACTGGGAGGTGCTCCTACAACTTTGTGACAGGCTTCCAAGGTTATAGTCCAGTGCTAAATACAACGATCTTAAACATCTCTGCTATTGGAGAGTATTCTGGAGAAGAGAGGGATGGAGCTGTTTACATTCATAGTGTTGACAATGCCAGAGTTCACTTATACATAACAAACAAGACCAATAGTCTTTCCTTAGATTCTTGGGCTAAGGAGGTAAGAGATCTTTCTTTCAACATAACTTCGAACTGGGCCACAGAGCATGCAGTAATAACTTCGAACTCGACAAAATTGGTACTAATTCAAGGCACTAAGGGTAAAACCTCTGTAAATATAACTAATCTCTATCTTGATTATTGGTTAAGAACATGGAAGGAGGGTAAGACCATTAAGACAGTTAGACTTGCTGACTTAAGTTTGAATGTTGTTTTAATTTATGAAGGTTTGCCAATACCTGTAGGTACGATAAAAGTCCACATGAGCTCCAATTCAACTCTCACTAGAATTAACGCCACGGATAAATTCGACGTACTTTTTATATTTAATGATGCTGGGACTGCTAACATATTCTATAATCTTATAAAAGAAATCATTAGCTCCCTAAACCTAAGTCAAAACGTAACTGTTACTAGACCTTCAAGCACGGAAGTTGACGTAAAGGGTACTCTAGTTCATAAAGTAGGAGGTCTCGGTAAAACCATCGTTAACAGGGCTAGGATTTTACCTCCCATATCAATCTCTCTTCTCAGCAGAATTAATTTGACTAGCTTTAAGGCCGATTACTCATCGTCGATTAATGTGAATGAGGGCAACATATCAATAAGTGGTAGTGCAGAGCTTTCAGCAAATTGTAGCAAGGAGCCGAATTATAAGCTTAACTACCTAAAGCTTCTAACTCACCACAAAAGAGGAAGCAATTATGCAGTGATAAATGTTCAGGTAAATGTGACCCAAGCCGAGCCTTTCTCGTCATTCCTGATAGGAAAGGCTTTTGTTAAAAAGATTATAAAGAAGATAAGATCGGAAAGAACTTCAATTAATTTAGTAGTTGAGAGTCTTAGCAAGGAGATAATGTTCAAATTAGGTAATGAAGAGTTCAAAAGAATAACCTTCAGTAACAAGAACATATCCGAGGCCTTAGGTCTTCACATGATCTATAACGGCCTAGAGGTTGGTGGCTCTGGGGAGCTGCTAAAAATAGTTACTGCAGCCAAGAAGGCACTAGTCAAAGTTCCGATCACGGCCAAAAAGATATGTGCAAGGGGGCCTAAGGAAATAGTTCTTCTCTTGCCATCGAGAATGAAACTTCTTAGCAACTTCACTGTAACGATAACTAATGATATAGCCACAAATGCTAGCATGACCTTACTTCCTGGATCGGTCATAAACAAATCTTTCTCTCTAGTCACTCTTACAAAACAGGAGGCCATGGAACTTGTTCCAAGGAACCTTAGCGTCTATATAATAGGTCCAGCGATCTCCGTTAAGGGTGCCTCAGGTTCAGCGTTTATCAAAATACCGATAGAGGAACAGGGAAGTAACATTGGACTTCTGATTATCGAAGAGAATGGCACTTATAGGATAGTTAAAAACGTCACGGTAGAAAACGGTTATATGATAGTTAAGGTCAAAGGATTTAGCACGTTCATACCCATTACCATAAAAGGAACCTCAACAACTTCTACAACCACGACTAGTATCAGTACATCGACTACAACTAGTACGACAACAAGTACTACAACCACGACAACAACCACCTCAACAACTTCTACAACAAGTAGCTCGACTAGTACTACAACCACGAGTACCTCCTCTACTTCCAGCACAACCACTAGCTCTACGACTTCTACAACAACAAGTACTACAACCACTTCTACGATAAGCACTTCCACTTCAAGCACAACTACAACAACAAGTAGCTCGTCATCAACGTCTACGAGATCTACAACAACATCTCAGCCAACATCATCTACTGTAACATCTACAACAACAAGTAGCACCTCATCTTCTTCAACAAAGCCAACAACCACAACAAAGAAAGGTGTTTCACATGAGGCAGTGGTTGCAGCGATAATAATTGTGGTAATAGTCATTATAGTAGGAGTAGCTCTATTAATGAGAAGATAAATTAAAAAATAGTTAAAAAAAGAAAACTCTTAAAAATCACTTTTTCTCTCTTTCTATTAAATTCTTAGCTTCTTTAACCTCTTCTTCGGGAGCCTCCTTATGACAGAACCACCAGTCGAAGCACTCATAACTCTTGAGCCTTTCCTCAGCCTCCTTTTCACTAGTAGCTGGAGGCACAATTATTCTTGAGCCTATCAGCTCGTTCTCAGGCCAGTTAGCAGGCAAAGCAGCCCCATACTTGTCACTTACCTGCAGTGCCTTGAGAAGCCTAAGTATCTCACTTATGTTTCTACCTACCTCCTGGGGATAGTAGAGTATTGCTCTTATCACGCCTTTAGGATCTACAATAAATACCGTTCTTACTGTGCTCGTGGCCGACTCAGCGTGAAGCATTCCCAGCTTTTCTGCAACCTCTCCTCTGGGATCTGCTATGACCGGGAATGGTACCTTAACGTTAAACTTTTCTTGGATCCACTCGATCCACTTTATGTGGCTCCAGACACTATCAACACTAAGACCTATAAGCTCCGTATTTAGCTTTTTGAAGTCATCATATCTCTTTGAAAACGCAACGAACTCTGTAGTACATACCGGCGTAAAGTCAGCCGGGTGGCTGAAGAGGATAAACCATTTGCCACTAAAATGATCAGGAAGTTTTATTCTGCCATGAGTAGTTACCACTTCCATTTCAGGAAATTTTTCTCCAATTGTGGGTATTTCTGCCATTCATTCTCACCACATCTATCTGTAGAGTTCGTAAAATAAAAATTTTTTGTAAGGATTTCTAACAAATTTACTAAACTTCCTTATTAAATTAGGTTCAAATTCTATAATTTAATATTTAACAGCTAAGCCTTACCCATAAAATATGCGGTGAAGTTTGTTGTCTAAATGGAGTCCTGAAGAAATAAGTAAAGAAATACTTAAGGCAAGGGAAGTTCTAAAGGACGTGGTTCATAGAACCCCATTAGACCTTTCCTCAACATTTTCTAGAATGACCGGTGCTAAAGTTTACATGAAGCTAGAGAATCTGCAGAAAACGGGGGCCTTCAAAGTTAGGGGTGCTTACTACAGGATCTGGAAAATACCAGATGAGGACAAACCTAAAGGTGTTGTTGCCGCAAGTGCAGGAAATCATGCACAGGGAGTTGCGTATGCTTCATCAAGAATGGGAATTAAAGCAACTATAGTTATGCCAGAAGTCGCCCCTATAGCTAAGATAAACGCTGTCAGAGGTTATGGCGCTGAGGTAATTCTTTACGGAAAAGTTTATGATGAAGCTGACGAAAAGGCCCATGAGATAGCTAGGAAAACTGGAGCTACATATGTTCATCCATTTGATGACCCATATATAATAGCTGGTCAAGGAACCATCGGTGCTGAGATAGAGGAACAACTTGGAGGTGCTCCTGATGTCTTGGTAATTCAAATAGGGGGAGGGGGTCTAGCATCAGGAATAGCTTCCTGGTTCAAATCTAGGTATGGAAATAGAGTCAAAGTGATAGGTGTTGAACCAGCATATGCACCTAAGTTCACAGAAAGTCTAAAGGTGGGGAAGCCTGTTAAAGTGAATGCTATGCCTGGCTTAATGGATGGTCTAGTCACAAAAAGGCCTGGGGATCTTACGTATGACCTTCTCTCTCAGCTTTTAGATGACATAGTTACTGTAAATGACGTTGAGGTGTCCAAGGCAATTTTTCTTTTACTTGAGAGGGCCAAGATAGTGGCAGAGGGGGCTGGAGCGGCGGGCTTGGCAGCGCTCTTGGAGGGGAAAATAGGTAATATCAAAGATAAAAAAGTGGTCACTATAATAAGTGGAGGAAATATAGATCTAACAAGACTTTCGAAGATAATAGAGTATGAGCTCGTTAAAGAGGAAAGAGTTGTGAGACTTCAAGGTCTTGTTCCTGACTCGCCTGGATGGTTGAACAAGGTTTTGGAGGTTTTGGCTAAGGCAAAGTTCAACATTATAGATATAAAACATGATAGATTGGTGCCCTTTGTGGAGCCTGGTTGGGCCCTTGTCGAGGTCGTTGCGGAGGCTCCTTCTAAAGAGGTCGTTGATAACGCAATAAAGAAATTAAATGAAATAGGACTTCCCTTTAAGTTGGCAGTTCTGCCCTGAGAAGAGGGAGAAGGTATATGAAGGGAGTTTTAGTTATCAATTTTAAAGCATATGAGTCAGCTTTCAACCTTACCCTTGCTGAAAACTTAGCTAGAGAGGCCTCAAGAATTAGCTCATCATTAGGAATAAGGGTGATCCTAGCCGTTCCTTCAGTCCTAGCCATGAAATTAAGGGAATTACATGAAGACATCTACTTAGAACATGTAGATCCTGTGGACTTTGGAGCTCATACAGGAAGAATTCCTCCAGCATCATTAAAGATACTTGGAATAAAAGGCTCTATTATAAATCACAGCGAACACAAATTGATCCTTAGAGAAGTTCACAAGGTTATCAAAACTTTAAATGGTGTGGGTGTTGAGTCAATAGCCTGTGGTGACACTCCAAGCGAGGTTTCTGCCCTCGCATATATGAACCCAACTATGATAGCTGTGGAACCTCCTGAGCTTATAGGAACTGGGATCTCGGTATCCAAGGCTAGGCCAGAGGTTATAACTGAGTCCCTGGAGGCCATTAAGAGGGTAGGCAAAGACCTACCTCTGCTGGCAGGGGCTGGAATAACTTCGGAGGCTGATGTAAGAAGGGCCATAGAACTTGGTGCTAAAGGTGTCCTTGTTGCTAGCGCTGTTATGAAAGCTAAAGATCCTGTAAAGGTGATGAGATCTTTAGCTGAACCTCTTAGCTCTGTCTAGGTTCCTCTTCGCTCTCCAGAAGCTTCTTCTTTAAATATCTGGCCCTTTCCTCACAAATGCCTAGGGTTTCTGCAAGTCTCTTTTTGTTAAGTTTTACTAGCTTTCTAGGCCTTCCTCTTCCTTTACTTTTTATCTTTCCAGTCTCAATGATGCCTATCCTTTCCAGCTCCCCAATTATTCTAAGAACAAGAGGATAGCTGGCCTCTAACTTCTCAGCAAGATCGGCCGCACTCACCTCATCCAAGTCCATGAGCTTAAGAATTAGCCTAGCTGCTAGCTCTTGGCTTGGAACTTTGAAGTATCTCATTACGCTTACTAAACAGTCCAGGGCCTCCTCCTCAGAGGCATCGATCAACATTTTCACCTAAATTCTTTATTTTAAAAAGAAATTTTTATACTTTTTAATAAAGTAATCTCTGTATTACAGAGACATGCTGAGGCTTGGGAAAAGTTATCAACTTTCCAAGCTTTCCCGTTTCTAACTTTACTATGAATTTGTTAACTTTTTACCCACCTAGATCCTCGTGTGCTATAG
>JALWOJ010000177.1 GCA_026995555.1 Acidilobaceae archaeon
AAAGCTCAACCTATATCTAAAAAAGCATGCCAATGATAATGTGATGAAATCTGAGGTTTATATATCTCCCAAAACTTACTAATATTATTGATTGCTGACTTTAATTCAGAGGTGTACTCAATAATGAAAGTCGGTATTTATGGCTTCGGATCCATAGGCAGGCTCATTGCAAGGGTGGCCATTGACAGAGGTCATAAGGTCGTTTCAGCGGTCGACATAAATGAAGAGATCGTTGGCAAGGATATTGGAGAGCTTCTTGGAAGAGGAACTATGGGTGTCAAAGTCTCCAATGATCCGAATGTTCTGTCCTCTGCGGACATAGTTCTTCATGCAACGGGCTCTTATCTCGATAAAGTATTCGATCAGATAGCTACCGTTATCGATCTGGGAAAGAGCGTTGTGTCCACATGTGAAACTCTTTCCTATCCCTATTACAGATATCCAGCTTTAGCAAGAAGGCTTGACGAAAAAGCTAGATCTGCAGGAGTTTATGTCATTGGAACGGGTGTTAACCCCGGCTTTCTCTTAGATGCCTTAGTTGCAAGCCTAAGTGCTCCATTTAATATAATCAGAGGCTTAAGAGCTATAAGAAGCATAGATGCTGCAAAGAGAAGAAAGCCTTTCCAAATAAAGATAGGCGTTGGTATGGATCCTGAGGAGTTTAAGAAAGAGCTAAAGGAGGGCAAAAAGACAGCCCACGTGGGGTACGCGGAATCCGTTCTCCTAATAGCCGATGTTGGAGGGCTTACCCTTAGTCGAGTTGAGGAGGGTCAGGAACCTGTCGTGGCTGAATCTGACGTTGAAAGCCATGGAGTCAAAGTATCCAAGGGAAAGGTGCTAGGAGTTAGAGGCTACGGTTCTGGATATATTGGAGATAGGGAGATTATAAGAGTAGAGTTCCACGCCTATGTTGGAGGACCTGAATATGAAGAGATAAAGGTTGAGGGCACGGAAGCGTCGATAACGTGGAAGAGCACAGGGACGCCAGGAGATCTCGCTACAGCCTCATTGATAGTTAGCGTGGCTGAAAAGCTTGAAACAAAGCCATACAAATTTGGACTTTTGACCATGGCCGACCTTGTCCCTTACAGAATAAAGTTTATGACCTGAGGTGCACTTTATGGAATTAGATGTTGAAAGTCTCAAATCTTTTTATTCTGAGCTTGAGAGAGCTTATGTAGAGAAAACGCCTAGATCCTCATCACTTTTCGAGAGGGCGAAGAAAGTATTTCCAGACGGGTTAACATATTCTATAAGAAAGCTCAGTCCCTACCCACCCTATATCATTAAAGGAAAAGGAGCTAAGGTAATTGATGTAGATGGAAACATATACACAGATTATTGGATGGGTCATGGAGCTCTCTTCTTAGGTCATGCACCAGACGAAATACTTGAGTATATAAAGAAGCAGGTAGAAGAAGGTACACATTTTGGTTATGAAAACGAGGTTGCGCTCAAATATGCTGAACTTTTAGTAAAGATCTTGCCTAACGCTGAGGAAATTAAGTTTACTAACAGCGGGACAGAATCGAATTACTTCGTTCTAAGGCTTGCAAGGGTCTATAGCAAGAAGCTTAAAGTGATTAAGATCGAGGGGGGATGGCATGGAGCAGTAGAACAACTTCACTATGACGTGTCATACCCCTATGAAGGATTTGAAACGGGAGGCATTCCTCCAGAGCTTAACAAGTATATTGAAAGTGTTCCATTTAATGATCTTGAAGCCTTAGAAAAGGCCCTGAAGAAAAGGGATGTGGCTGCAGTATTCATAGAGCCTGTCCTTGGAGGAGGAGGTGCTATAGAGCCTGAGAAGGATTACTTAAAGGGGGTTAGAGAGCTCTGTGATCAATATGACTCGCTCCTTGTATTTGACGAAGTTATTACAGGTTTTAGACTGGCGCTAGGAGGCGCCCAGGAATATTATGGCGTCAAGGCGGATATAGTTGTTTTAGGGAAAATAGTTGGGGGAGGGGTGCCTGGCGCTGGAGCCTTTGCTGGTCCTTATGACATTATGAAATATGTTGAAAAGGATAGACCAAAAAAGGAAAGAGCTTATCATTCAGGAACCTTTTCCGGAAATCCATTAACTACGGGAGCCGGCTATGCAACCATATCATATCTCATGAAGAACAAACATCTATATGATCGTGTAAATTCTTTAGGTGAAATGATAAAGAAAGAGGTCGATAAAATAAGAGAGGAAGTTGAAATACCAATATACTCAACTGGAGCAGGGTCAATAGTGGGCATTCATTTCACTACATTAAGACCCAGGAATCACCGAATGGCGTTTGAGCTAAGGTGGGGAAGAGACCTTATTGAAAAGACTTTTAACCTCTTTATGAGAATTAACAACGTCATATATATCTCTGAAGATCTTATTCATCTTCTCCTTTCGGTTAAACATGAGAATGATGATATAAAGAAGTTTGTGGAGCTTACGAGAGAATTTTCAGAAAGAATCAAAAAGTTTACGAAGAAACATTAAGACTTTCTTTTCTCCTCTTCTCCTCGGCAAGCTTTCTGATCTTCTCTGCTATTTCTTTGAGACTGGTTCCAGGCAGGAAGACCTCTCTCACACCAATCCTTTTAAGCTCTTCAATGTCAATAACTGGTATCGTTCCTCCAAGCACTACAGGTATGTCCGTTGCCCCGACCTCCTTTAATTTTTCCATCAGCTTTCTCATATGGTGCATGTGGGCCCCACTTAGAATACTAACTCCTATAACGTCAACGTCCTCTTGAAGGGCAGCATATACAACCTGCTCAGGAGTCTGTCTTATTCCAGTATATATCACGTCAAAACCTGCATCCTTTAGGGCCCTGGCTATAACCTTAGCTCCCCTATCGTGACCGTCGATTCCCAGCTTCGCCACCAATACCTTATATCTCCTTCTAGGTTCCTTGGGCTCAGTAGATTGGAGGCTCGACATACACACCATACACCTCCTTTAAAGTATTCATTATCTCCCCAAGCGTAGCATAGGCCTTTACGGCATTAAGTACGTAAGGCATTATGTTCTCTCCCTTTTCTGCAGCCTTCCTAAGCTCATCTAAGGCCCTTCTCCAACGCCGCTCATCTCTCATAGCCCTAACCTTCCTTATTCTCTCCTTCTGCCTTCTCTCTATCTCTTCCTGATCGAACTCCAAAAGGGGGACCTTTCTTATCTCCTCGACGTCTTTGTCAACAAATATGTTGACGCCAACTATGAACCTCTTACCCTCCTCAACCTCCTTCTGGAACCTATAACTTGCATCTATCACTTCCTTTTGTGGATAGCCCTTCTTGACAGCCTCTAGCATTCCTCCCATTCTTTCTATCCTGTCTATGTATTTCCAAGCCCTTTCCTCTATTTCGTCAGTAAGCCACTCAACATAGTAGCTTCCTCCAAGAGGGTCTATGACGTCGGCCACCCCTGTTTCATAAGCAAGTATTTGCTGCGTCCTTAACGCTATCTTCGCAGCAAACTCGCTTGGCACCCTGAACGGCTCATCGAAGCTATTTGTATGAAGACTTTGAGTTCCACCTAGAACGGCTGCAAGAGCCTCGTAAGCCGTTCTAACTATGTTATTCCAGGGCTGCTGAGCCGTCAAAGAACAACCGGCTGTTTGAGTATGGAACCTCATCCACATGCTCCTTGGCTTTTTAGCTCCAAACCACTCCTTCATTATTTTCGCCCACATTCTCCTTGCTGCCCTAAACTTTGCAACCTCCTCGAAGAAGTTTATGTGGCTATCCCAGAAGAAGCTGAGCCTGGGAGCGAACTCATCGACGTCCATCCCTCTAGCTATAAGCTGTCTAACATACTCTATACCATCAGCAATTGTAAAGGCGACTTCCTGAACTGCGTCACTTCCAGCCTCCCTTATATGATAACCGCTTATACTTATTGGATTCCACTTTGGTATGTTCTTGACGCTCCACTCGATGAGATCCATAGCAACTTTAACGGCTGGTTCTGGAGGAAAGACGTAGCTCTTTTGAGCTATAAACTCCTTGAGAGGATCATTTTGAGTAGTTCCTCCTATTTTATCATAAGGTACGCCCTGTTTCTCCGCAACAGCGACGTAAAACGCTAGAAGAACGGGAGCTGGAGGGTTGATTGTCATGTTAGTGGTAACCTTCCCCATGTCAATACCATCAAATATTATTTCCATATCAACAATTGTCGGAACACTGACTCCAACAATGCCAACCTCTCCCTCGGCCATGGGATCATCCGGGTCGAGACCTATAAGAGTTGGATAGTCGAATGCCAAGCTAAGACCCGTTTCTCCGTGCTCGATTAAGAACTTTAGTCTCTTGTTAGTCTCTTCAGGACCTCCATACCCACTAAACATTCTCATGGTCCATATTCTTGCCCTATACATGGTTGCATGAATGCCTCTTGTATAAGGATATGTTCCTGGAAGCCCTAGTTTCTCCGAGTAATCAAAGCCCTCTATATCGGCTGGCGTGTAGACTCTCTTGACTGGTATCTCTGAGAGGGTCGTAAATTCTTCCATTCTTTCAGGAATTCTTTGTAGCCACAAGGGAACTATTTCGTCTTCCCACTTTCTCACAGCCTTTCTTATCTCTTCAACAGCTTCCTTATTGAAAAGCTTTACCACGAAGATACACCTCATTCGCTTAACTGGAACCTTTAGCCCACTCTTTTATTAAGAAACTCCTTTGAGGGCTATTAAGTGCTTAAACATAAATTGTCATGAATTGACAAAAGTTCTAGTGGATGTACAGGGTATCCAGGTGAGAAGACCCTTGGCATACGTGAAGGTTTTTTCGGAGGTCTTGGGCTCTGAGATGACAATACCTGAAAAACCCCAAAGAATAGTAAGCATATCTCCTGCCATCACAGAGACCATTTATAGGCTTGGTGCTGGTGGTAGGCTCGTTGGGGTTAGTGTTTTCTGTGACAAACCTCCTGAGGCTAGAGAGAAGCCTAAGGTGGGGAGCTACTATAAAGTGAACTTCAAACTTCTTGAAGAACTTAATCCAGATCTGATCTTAGTCACGACAGGAGCTCAAAGAGGCTCAATAAAAGAGATCGTAGAGAAGGGATATACTGTTTATCCTATACCTCTCCCCGTTAGCATTTATGGAATTTTGGAGAACATAACAGCTGTAGGAATATTAATAGGGGAGTATAGAAGGGCTTCAAAGCTTTGTGGCGATCTTGTAGGAAAAATTCAGAGAATGAGAGGGGAGCTCAAGGGAACAAAATTGTATTATGAGATCGATCTAGGAGGTCCTGTCTCAGTAGGTGCTCATAGCTATATAGGAGACGCATTCAGACTTTTAGAGGCTAAAACGCCCTTCGATGACGACAGAAGACCTTGGATAATAAATCCTGATCCAGAAAAGGTTAGATCTTTTGACCCGGATATCATAGTTTATGAACCTAAGCCTTTCTCCAAGTTCTCTAAGGAGAAAATCTTGGGCGAGCTTAAGAAGAGGTTAGGCAGACTAGAAGCCCTTGAAAAGGAGAGACTTATAATATTAAAGCCAAACAGCCTTGCACACTATGGTCCTTCCTTCTTTGACTCCCTCAACCTTATGGTCTCGGAAATAAAGAAGCTCCTTTAAAACTCTTAAAGTTTAGCCCTAGATCTTAAGATTCTTTTAGTCCTCTCAACAGGATCCATCAACAATTCATTACCGCCTATATCAACATACCTGCCATCAACTTCAAAACGAAAAAGCGTATCTGGCTTCAAGACCCTTATCTTCCTTCCATTGTCAAGCCTCTTTATGATCAATGACCTGGTTGTCTCCCAAAGAACAATTCCCCTTACGCCTTCCAATAAAGGATCCGGACTCCTAACTACCTCCACCTTAAGCCCTATTATCTCATGATAGACAAGGTTTAAGGGATTCCTTCTCATTTCTCCCTAGAGAGTGCCTCTTCTCTCATTATTGTCTTTAATCTAGCAATATTTCTTCTTAACTCCCTTAACTTCCCTGGATTGTCTAAAGCTCCCGTTGAGGCCTTGTAACGCAACGTGACAAGTTCTCTCTCCCACTCCTCTAAGAGCTTCATCCTCTCTTCAGGGCTCATTTTTCTGAGATCCGAGGCCTTAACCTTGTACTTCCCCAACCTCACTCACCTCCTCAACCTCCTCAGTACCTTCCTTCTTCTCGGTCTCAGCTCCTAACTCCTCCCTAATCTTTCTAACGATATCCTCCACCTCATCAGGACTCTTTATTCTTATATAATCTCCTGGCTTTCCTGACTTGACTATTATAACTTCAACCCCTATAACTCCCTTAGGAAGCAGCGCCTGGGCTGAGGCTCTGTCAACGAGCTCGTCAACTATTTGCCCCGCCTTATAAACCTTGCCAGCCCTATATTTTTCGAAACGTGCCCTTTCCCTTCTAAGCTTACCGGAAAGCTTTATTTCCACACCAACAGCCCCATTAGCCATTATACGCCTAAGCGCTGCAAAGGCAACCCTCCTAAAATGATAGCCCATTTCTAAGGCCCTTACTATTCTAAATGCCTGAACCCTTGCGTCAAGCTCAGGATTTTCTGGCTGTGAAACAGCTATCTGGGGATTTTCGATGCCAAACACGGTTTCAAATATCTGTTGAAGCCTTTTTATCGTGGAACCTCTTCTTCCTATAATTAATGCCGGCCTTTCAGCATAGATATGAATTCTCGTTCCAAGACCTGTCTTTATGATATCCACACCACTGTAACCAGCTACATAAAAGTTTTGTGCTAAATATTCATCTATTTTCGCTCTGAGAAGTCCTTGTTCCAGGAAAAGCCTCACTATCCTGCCCATTTTCCCACCTCATTACTCCTCTCTCACTATTATCTCGACATGACTTCTGATCCTATTTTTAGGAGTTGCTCTGCCAAAAGCTCTTGGCATCCATCTTTTCAGGACCATACCCTTATGTGCGGCGACCATTATTATTCTGAGCCTTTCAGGATCTAATCCCTTGTTCTCAGCGTTGTTTTCAACATTGTCTATTAGCTTTAGCATGTATTTAGCTGCCTTAACTGGATATCTACCTACTGGCCATCCCCACCTATCGGCTAGGCCTCTTCTATGTGCCTGTTTTCCATGAGCTCTCCTAAATGGAACAGCCTCTTTCTTTTCTATCACTGCTTGAAGGAATTTTCTTGCCTCGTCCGTCCTCATGCCTTTTATAGCCTCAGCTACCTCTCTCATGACCTTGGGATGCACGGGCACATCCCACAACATAGCCTTAGCTATATTACTTTCATCTCTAAACTTCATCGAGTAACTCCATCTGGGCAAGACTTAACACCTCTACTTTCCTATGTGTAAGCTACTCCTAGTGGCCTTTAGACCTGGCTCTCCGTGCTGGACGATCTTAACTGTTGGGCTGAACTCACCTAAATAGTGGCCTATCATCCAAGGATTAATTTTAACTGGTATAAACTCCTTTCCGTTATAGACAGCTATGGTCAGTCCAACCATTTCAGGCAAAACAATCATGTCCCTCACATGCGTCTTTATGACTGGAAGCTTCTTGATTTCCCCTGAGGTATACTTCTTCTTTCTTTTTCTTATTTTAGCTAACAGCCTTCTTTGAGCTGGAGTAAAGCCCCTAAGGAGACTCCTTCTCTGTCGAGCTGGAAAGAGCTTTGCAAGCTCCTCCAGACTCATGGACAATAGCTCCTCTAGGGTTTTGCCCCGATATCGAAATCTCTTCCATTCGGGTGGTATTTCACCAACTATCTCGGGCAATCTTTAGATCCCCTCCTAAAGACAGACACATTGATCGTGACACCTTTGGCTGCCCAGAAAAGCTCTAGTCTAGAACCTTTATTAAGATTGTCGGTCAAACGGCTTAATATCTATAATCTTGTCTTTCTACACGTAAATTACGCCATCCCGCTAGTTATAACTAGGTTTAACGAAAACATCAACATACGATAAATCATCTAACTAAAAACCTCAATGTCTCCCTCACTATGTCCTGAGGCTTGTATGCGACTATTACATGTGATCCAGCTAACTCAAGACGATATGCTAGGTCACTATCATAGCTGGGAGGTGTTATGAATATTAACTTTGTTCCCCTTCTACACCTCTCTACAGCCTCTACAGGGTCTCCACTCTTAACGGTCTGCTTTATGTCGCTAACAACGACAACTCTTCTGGAGCGCGTATCACAGGCTTCAACTATGGCGTTGAAAAGGTCCGTATAGCCTTTGAATTCCAATGACAGGAGCAACTCAGCAAGCTCAGAATTACTAAAAGGTCCCCTGATCGATCTGACCTCATGACTAAACAGAGTTAGCTTCTCAATGCTTCTAGCAAAGAGCATAGCTACGGAGAGGGCCCACATACTAAACTCCAACATAGATCCGCTTAAGTCCAAGGCAAGACTAATGCTTCTAGACTTTAACCTTCTTACATATATTAACGGCTTTTCTGCATATCTGGTAAGCCTCAAGACACTATATTTAACATGAACTCGACCAGGACCTGAAGGTGATAGTTCTTTCCTAGGCAGAAGCCTTAGTCCCTCTTTACTCGAGAACCTAAACAAGTAGTTAGCAGTAACCTTGATTAGATACTTCTTCATCACTGGATCCGCTTTCCTGTAAAGATTCCTAAGGAGGACTATTCCCTGACTTACTGGAAGCCTCAGAAGCACCCTTCTTTCAAGAACGTCATTGACTTCACCCTTAGTGTTTAAGATATAGACTATGTTTTTAGTTAGAGTCGCCATGGCCTCTATTACGTTTGAAGTTAGACTTCCTATCTTAACATCATTAAGCCTACTAATTTTTTCCAAGCTCTTCTCGGCAAGATAAAGAGCCATCTCAGCCCTACCCTCGTTTCCCGTCTCAGCATAAATAAGGGACTCCCTTAGCCCTCTAGCTGCATTTATTGCTGCCGAAAAGAACTCAGCCTTTTTGCCCCTGTAAGGATTAAATCTGATCGCCCAAAGCAGGGTAGGCCTAGTCTCTGAAATAATTCTGTCCAACTCTTCTTCTTTCTTGACCCTCTTTAATATCTTTGATAATGCTTCGGCGGCCTTTTCTTCAGGCAAAGAGTTTATTATTTTCAACTTCTCTTCCAAAGGTAGGTCACTTTCAACAATGCTTCGGGGATCCTTTAACGCTATTCTTTTAAGGCTATTCTTAACTGATATCCCAGCCTTACTAAGAATATTTATAACATCCTTGTCCTTAATAACAGCTCCTTTCAACATTCTATTATTCAGCTCTTCAGCAACAGCCGAGAGAAGTCTTTTATCACCTTTCCTTAAAGCCTTCTTCCCTATTTTAATCAACCTCTTGCTTCCGATCTCCTTGAGGATCTCGTTTTTTGTATTGAGGGTTTCAGCTCCTAGAACTAAGTCTTCTGGTTCCAGATTTCTAATTGAACTAAATGCTTCCTCTAATGAGGAGAAGCCTCTTTTAGCCAGAAGTCTTGATATTTCCAATATTCTTTGTCGACTGACTACTCTTTCTTTGCCGTTTCTTCCTTGAATGATGCCTACATTCTTTAGTTTTAAATATGTGGCTATTTTTTCCTTTCTAGCTCTACCCTCTCCAAAGAGCGTCTTCTTGACAACCCTCTGATCAGGCTTTATCTTAAGAAACTTTAGATCTTCGTTTATTTCGTTTAATATCTTCCTAAAGTTCTCCTCTTCAGATCTAACATAAATAAGACTATCTAATATGTCATTAAGGAGTTTTTCCTCGACCCTGTCTAGGGCCAATACGCTTGAAAGCAAAAACTTGACTTCATCCAGTTCCAGGACATCATTTTTCTTGAGAACGGAATAACTCTTTATTATTTTTGCTGCCTCCACTAGCTGGCTCGTTCCAACCCTTATTCCTGAACAGCGTAAGGTTTCTGCAATAGTGGGCAGTTTTTCTATCACGTCATCGACTTTAACTAATTTCAACCCCGAATACCTCCTCAATAACACTTAATACAGTGTCCTCATCCTCACTTCTCTTAGCTAGAATGCTCTCAGCCGCCTCTATGATGTCTTCAATAGTAACAACATTATTTCCTTTGAGCTTTGCTATTGACTGTGCCATATTTGACCAGGCTACCGCCTCTGCCGTTCCAGGCTTATGACTAAGACCTAGCTTCCTCAGCTTATTTATTACATCAAGCATTAAGTCTATCATATTTGATGAAATATGAGGTGTAGAGTTACTTCTCAGTCTTATTATCTTCATCTCAATCTCTCGAGGCGGGTAATCAAACTTTACTCGAGTTGTCCTCCTCAAAAAAGCATCACTTAACTCATTTTGGGCAATATCTTCGGGATTACTTGTGAGTATTACCTGAAATCCTGAGCCTTTTGCTCTAAAAACTTTCTTTAGCTCAGGGACTATTATTCTCCTCTTATCTATTATATCTAGAAGCATATTCTGAAACTCTTCACTGCTCCTCCTTATCTCATCTACCAAAACGCCAGTATCAAGTATCAATGCCGCTAGAAGGGGTCTTGGAATAAAGCTCTCCTCGTTGAAGCCCTTCTTCATGGCCATGAGGGGGTGAAAATCTCCTATAACCTTATATTCATCATAGTTTTCGCTACAAGGGAGGACAAAGGGATTCTTGCCTGCCCATAACTCGAGAAGAGCTTCTCCTATCTCAGTTTTTCCAGTCCCTGGAGGACCTTCAAAGAGAACAGGTCTGCCATTCATAAAAGCTGCAAAGACCACTGTGACTAACCTTTCGTTAACTATGAGCCTATATTCCTTTTCAAGTACTTTAACAGCTACCGCTGGATCTCTTACGGGCTTCCTCTTCCTTATTATGCTCCCATAAATTTCCTCGACCTTCTCCACTATTAGGTCTTTCTCGAAGCTCATTGAGACTACTACCCCTTTTCTCTGTAAGGCCTTCTGCAGTATAGGATGCTACCTTCATATGAGCTATCCAGCCTCCTGGCTCTAATAGGTTTTCTCGAAGCTCATTGAGACTCGGATCTTCCTCTAAGAGAGTACAGAACTCCCTAAACGGACATTTCTCGCATCTCTTACCTTTGTTCGCTGCTGGAAGTATACCGTAGTACTTAACCAGAATAAGGTCCTCTATAACCTTTAAGACAATGTTGACTAAATCACTGTTAAAGTCATAAGTCACAGTCTTGTTCCTGTACTGGATCTTTATCTTGGTACTCAAATCCCTTTCTGAGTTAAAGGATAATGCGAAAGCGTAGGTGGAAGCCTGAACTACATCGCTTAGCCAAGCCCCTCTTCTAGGAGCTTTACCACTTTTTCGTTCTATAACCTCTAGATAGTCGTTTTTAATCATGTAGGAATCTGGCCTTCCGACGATCTTCACCTTACCAATAGAAACCACAATAGGGTTCTCAACATTGTATCCTCTGAACTTATCAAAAAGTCCGTGAAATATATGAAAGAGTCTCCCTAGAAAAAGGCGTAATCTCTCAGCTAGGGTTCTTTTATGTGGCATAAACCTTTCGAAAAAATAATATCGTGGACAGTAGACGAATGAATGGAGTTCGCTGGGCAGAACTATATACTCCTTCTCGCTTTCGTTGATATTATTTTCCAATATCTTTGCTACCCCTAATTTCTCCTAAAAGTAAGTATTACGATATAAAAAGTGCTTAAGATTTGCTCGAAGCCTCGCCTGTCTCTTCTTTCTTCTTGTTCTCTTTGGAGGTCTCCTCAGCCTTAGCTTTCTCCTCAGCCTTTTCCTCTTCCAGCTCCTTCTCTAACTTCTTCAACTCCTCCTCTAGTTCTTTTTCTATTTCCTCTATTGGCTTTGGCGGGGGTGTCGTGGCTAAAGTATATCCTATCCAACCTAATATGCCGAAGACCCCAGCAACAGCAACGAAACCTGTTATTTTTAGCAAATATATGTCCCAATGAGCATGAGGGGGCCAGAAAAGTATCCAAGCGTAAACAATTATCACTATTATCGATAGTGCCAAAAGACCAGATCCCACTAGCTGATCCCTGCTCAAACCAATATCACCAACAGCACTGAATCCTTCTAGAAATTATTTGAAAAAGGAATAAAAGCGTAGTAGGTCAAAAGCTAAGAAACCTTCTTTATTGCTAGGGTCACCTCCTTATCTTCGATCCTCCAGCTCTTAGTGAAAACCTTTTCTTCGGGCATTTTGAGGAAAAGCTCTCTGACTCTAGTCTCATGCTTAATGTAATCCCTGAACATACCTATAGCCTCTAAAATGTCCTTATCCTCAGTATATACCCACAGATTTATATAATCGTTTACGTCAAGTCCCGCTTCTTTCCTCATAAATTGAACTCTTCTAACTATATCTCTGGCTAATCCCTCAAGCTCCTCTCTTCTAGAGACCCTTATGTCTAAGCCTATAAGACCCCATGCAACCTCTTTAACCTTAAGCCACTCTGGGTACTCAGCAATTATTTTTACATGTCTCCTCTCTATCCTCACTCTTTTTTCGTTAATCTCTAACTCGTAGAAACCTTTCGACATGATCTCCTTTGCTATCTCTGAACCCAGATCCTTTATGGCTTTTATGACATGGGGCGAATCTCTCTTAAAAGTCGGTCCTATCTCCCTCAGGATAGGTTCGACTTTGTAGACTCTTAATCTCGTTAAACTTTCCATTTTCTCAATCGTGAGTTCTTTGACGTTTGTCTGTGACTTTATTATATCAGAAAGACTTTCTATAGCATCCTTAACTATAGGGTCTTTAGGTACTATGATAGCTCTCCTTAGTGGCTTTCTTATCTTAATTCCTACTTCCATCCTTATCGAATTTATGGCTTCAACTATATCTTTAGCCACCTCCATTAATTTTTCTAGTTTTTGATCTATGAAGGTAGGATTAGATTCTGGAATCTCTTCTAAGTGAATGCTCTCCTTACCCTCCTCCGATCCCTTGAAAAACTTTTGGTAAATGTACTCAGTAAAGAATGGTATGAAAGGTGCAGCAGCTAGCAACCACCTTTTGATAACGTAATATAGGGTTGCATATGCGGCCCTCTTATCTGGAGTATCCTCCTCTATCCACACCCTCCTTCTTATAAGTCTCAGATACCACCTGCTCACATCCTCGACGATGAATCTTCTAACAAGTCTGGCCGCCTCATGCACCTCTAGTCCGTTCAAAGCTCTATGATATTCTGAGAGGAAGGTATTGACCCTAGATAATATCCATAGATCCTCGACTTTCAGGTGCTTCTTTACGTCGTTTAGCTTAACCTTCTCAGGGTCGAAGTTATCTATGCTCATATACATACTTGCAAAGGAGAAGACATTCCACATTATAGTAAAGTCTCTCTTCATCTCCTCAAGCTCTCTCCAAGAAAACCTTAGATCTTCCCACACCGTTTTTTGAAGGAGCCATAGCCTCACAACGTCTCTCGGAACCTTTGATATTAGTTCGTTGAAGTCAACATAGTTTCCGAGGCTTTTATGCATCTCCCTACCTTTTTCATCGAGCATGAACCCATGGACTAGAACTCTCTTATAGGGGGCCTTTCCGAAGCCTATCACGCCACTTCTTAGTAAACTGAAGAACCACCCTCTAATTTGATCATGACCTTCAACTATAAAGTCAACAGGTTTTAGTTTTTCCCAGAGTTCCTTATTTCTGGGATATCCTAGGCTTGCGTAAAACGATATGCCACTATCGAACCAAACATCGAACACATCAGGTACTCTCCTCATTACACCTCCACACTTAGGGCACCTGAGTTCCACATTATCAATCCAAGGCCTATGAAGGTCCTCTGGAACCTTTCCTCCATACTTTTTGAGCTCATCAACACTTCCTATAACCACTTTATGACCGCACTTGGTGCAGATCCATATCGGAAGGGGTATGCCCCAAAACCTCTGTCTACTTATCACCCAATCTCTCACATTCTTAATTAAATTAAGAAATCTTGTCTTAGCCCATGAAGGTTTCCATTCTATGCTCTCGGCCTCCTTAATCAGCTCATCCTTTATTTTTGAGACCTTTATTACCCACTGCCTCGTAGCCCTCAGCACAAGAGGCGTTTTGCATCTCCAGCATACGGGATATCTATGAACAACCTTTCCTTCATAAAGCAAATACCCCTTCTTCCTTAAATCTTCAATTATGGCCTTATTGGCCTCAGTCCTGAAATAAAGTCCCTTATATTTGCCTGCCTCCTCTGTCATCCTGCCGTCATCCCCCACAAGGCTGACCACAGGGGCTCCAACCTTTCTTTTGTTGATCTCAAAGTCGACATCTCCATGGCCCGGGGCAGAGTGAACTAGCCCTGTGCCTTCATAAGGAGTAACTGCTTCAGGG
>JALWOJ010000178.1 GCA_026995555.1 Acidilobaceae archaeon
AACTTACAGATGGTGAGCTCCCATGAAGAAACTCATTAAGAACCTTAATGATTGTGGAAGGCTCCTGCAGGTAGCCTTAGATTTTACCAGGCTCAGCGATGCAATTAGGGTAGCCTCTGTTGTTAGAAGAGAAAAAGAGACTATACTTGAGGCGGGAACCCCCCTAATAAAGAGCTGGGGTGTAACGGCTGTTAAGGTCCTTAGAGCAATTCCTGGAGATCACATGGTTCTGGCCGACACTAAGACCGTTGACACTGGAAGGCTTGAGGCCTCGCTGATGGCGGAGGGCGGTGCAGATGCCGTTACAGTTCTTGCCCTAGCCCCTGACGAGACGATAGGAGAGATGGTTGATTATGGAAAGGAGAGAGAAATTGCTGTTTATGCAGATCTTATTGGGACAAAAGACCCGCTGAAGGAGGTTAGGAGGCTTAGGAGGTTGGGTGTGGATGTGGTTCTTCTTCACATAGGAATAGACGTTCAGAAAAAGTTAGGCTTGAGGGCCTCCGAAATAACTGATCTAATAGGGAAGGTGGCCAGGGAGTTCTCAGGTCCTGTTGCAGTTGCAGGAGGAATAAGGCCTGAGGAGGTGGATAGGGTCGTTAACGCTGGGGCCTCAATAATTATCATAGGTGGAGGAATAACAAGGGCCAAGGATCCTAAAGTCGCTTTTGAGGAAGCACTCAAAAGGCTTTCTGCCAGATGCTGAGTGTCGGATCAAGGGCCCGTAGCTCAGCCAGGACAGAGCGCCGGCCTCCGGAGCCGGAGGTCCCGGGTTCAAATCCCGGCGGGCCCGCCACTTATAAACCCCCTATATAAGCCTTTCCTTGCTGTCCCCGATAAGTTTTTATACTTGCGGGACTGTCCCAAATCATGATGTGAGATGGGACACTGTATACTCGATGAGTATCAGGCACGAGAAGTGCTACAATACCTGTATAGGAAGTATAAGAGCATTAGAAAACTAGCCACCTTATTGGGAGTTAGTAAGTCATCGTTACATCGATGGTTAAAAGGTGAGTCAATCCCAACAATTGGAAGAATAAAGTTATGCGAGCAACTCTCTGAAGACGAGCTACTTCAGATACTGAAAGGCCCTCAACTGCTCCGCCAATACAACATTGTTGACGAAAGCGGGAGACTAAACAAAACACTCGTGCTAGCAATAATTGACGCACTGATGCAAGACGAAATACTAAAAGACGAAGTGCTTGGCTATTTATTGAAGTATTACAAGCAGGAAATAATGGAACGGTTAAGCGAGACCTTGCCAAAGATAGAGTTGAAATGGTCAAGCGACTTCGAGAAATGGCTCACCGAGAAGAAAAGTAAACCAATCAGCGTGCGAACATTGAGAGACTATCGTAACCTGTGGTATAGATGTTTAGAAGGCAAGGTTTTAGGATGGCATTTACTGAAACAACTTGAAGGCAAAAAGATGCTCTGCCACGATAATGAGTATCACTCCACAAACTGGGCCCGGCAAATAGTTAGGCACTATGTACGGTTTCTCTATGCGAGTGGTAAGCTAGATTGGGACACGTACTCTAGGTTACTTCTAATAATTCCGGGGCGGAGGTATGGACGTAAACTTGCGCAGAAACCTATTCACGAGGAGGATATTATTGAAACTCTGAGAAAACTTGATGAGAAGAGGCGTGGAGATATTCTAACACTATACTTACTGATTCTAGCAAGTGCTACACGTTTCGAGCACGCTCTCGAAGCACTAAATACTTGGAACCCAGAGGAAGAGCTGTACGTACCCTATCTCAACCGTAATATTAAGCGCCTTGAATGCCTCAACGAACACTGTAGATACTACTTGGGTAAGGAGAATGATATCAAGCCTGCTGGCTTCATTTTCTTCCCACGTATCCTTCTACTGCTAATCAATACCTTCAAAGGTAAGTTGCCGAACAGAAGGAATATCTACAAGGTTGTTAAGAAACTAGGCGGATTACCCGGCAAATACATACGTATCTTCGCAATGCGTGAAATGCTTAATATACTCGGCGATAATGATGTAACGAAGTTCATTCTCAGTAAATTCGGCGAGCTAACGGTTAGCGCTAGGCATTATAGATATCTAGTTGAAGAAGCAGACAAGATTTATCCCAAATACATCGAGCGTTGGTTAGAACTCGTCAATAAAGCAATTGGTCTTCAAGTTGGGTCCGGTTTTGAACTAATTAGGCTTTAAAACATCAACACAAAATATGGGAAAGAGGGCTAGTTACCATGTCAACAATCACACTTGTGCACGATGGTATTCCTCGCTTTATTGAAATCCTTGTTGAGAGTCTTAAAATTGCGGGATATAGGGTGAAGGTAGCCAGTATTGCGGAAGGAGATGTAATTGAAGGTTTGGGGAAAGCTGTAGGTGCTGAAGAAGTTTCTAGCCCCGATAAGGCCGATATCATCCTGGGGGACATGAGATCTCTGGATAGGACACCGACTGATTTTGTAGAGAAGCTAGGTAGCAATTCACTGCTAATGATATCCAATATCATAGCAAGCATTAATCAACGACCTGAATTGCTTAAAGAGCTAGGTCTTGCGGGATTTACTAAATCCCTTCTACCCATAGATGGCGGTGCTGCCTTATTGACTAAACGAGGGTACGGTGTTAATTTCTTTAGGAAGACTGTTGAGGTTTACCGTGAATCGTTCATACATGGCCCTAACCCCATAGACTATAACACCGCTACACTCCTCTACATCCTAGCTAAGTTCCTCACTACCCGTAGGAGAGGAGTAATCGTCGAGGTTGGAACTGGCCGTGGATTCTCTACGCTATGGCTAGCTCATGCAGCTAAGGAGACGGGCTCGCATGTTATCTCGATAGATAATAAGTGTGATAGAGTAGACTACGCTAGGAATGCTCTGAGGTCTCTCGATTTAGAGAAATATACAGAGATAGTATGTACAGATGCTAGAAGCTATGTCCACGGAGATAAGGACATAGTATATGTGTTCATAGACGGCAAGAAAGATGAATACCACAAGTACCTAGAGGCACTAGAACCATACCTACAGCCAGGAGCACTCCTACTAGCACACAACACACTATCAGACGCCCACGTCATTAAACCATACATAGAGAAAGTCTACAAAAAACCATACAAATCCACAACTATAATGACAGACCCAAAAGGCCTAACCATCTCGGTCTATATACCTCAATAGCTCAACATTCCCTTCATGGAATGCGTTTATCACATCCTTCTGTATATGCAGAGAATAAAAGGTTAATCAGCCTCTCATAGTTCGATATCAATAACAAAGGGGGTTTAGAGAAATGATAACACCTGGTCTTGAGGAGCCTGTTATCACTCCAAAAGCATGGATTGAGATAGATGGTTTCAGGACTCCCTGTGATAATGTTCTCTTTGTGGCTTGGACTAGGCCCCTGGAGTACGCTAAGAAGTTTCTTGAGGACGCTGTAGAGGAGGCTAAGCTCAGGATACCTGCGGTAAAAGGCGTCGTAGGTAGGTATGGCGATGCTAAAATATGTGTCTAACGGATATACATTGGCGCTCCGGCCGCGGCCATGGCTATGGAGCTCCTAATTGCTGCTGGCGTGAGGAAATTCATCCTCTTCGGTGGCTGCGGAGCCATACACCCCTCCGTGAAAATCTACGACCTAGTAGTGCCCACATGGGGTGTTAGAGAGGAAGGTACCAGCTATCACTATCTGCCACCAGACG
>JALWOJ010000179.1 GCA_026995555.1 Acidilobaceae archaeon
GGTGTATAAGAGCATCTAAGGACAATAATGTGTCAAGGTATAAAAACTCTCTAACAAGAGCATATAAAACATTAGGGTACATACACAAAGCCAAACAATATTCCTCATATGAGGAGGGATTACTGTTACTTAGAGGCTTGGCCTTAGCTAGAGCAGATAATAAACTTGATGCTTATGAGCATAAAATTAACTCTATAATAAGCACCTGTTATGCACAGTAATAAATATTTAGCAATTCTAGTCTGTGGTAGAATAAGTGGTAATGAGTGACTTCTACAATAATAGTATCTTCTGGGTTGAGGTAGACAGGATAAGCCCTAATCCGTACCAGCCTCGTAAGGACTTTAATGACGACAAGATAGAGGAGCTTGCAGACTCTATACGCCAATACGGTGTGTTGCAACCCTTGGTAGTGACAAGACAAGAGACAGAGCGCCCAGACGGTGGTATAAGTGTAGAGTATGAGCTAATAGCTGGAGAGCGCCGCTTGCGCGCAAGCAAGCTCGCTGGTGTCTCACAGGTGCCGGTGATAATCCGCGCACAAGAGCAGAGTAACAAGATGAAGCTTGAGCTCGCAATAATAGAGAACCTGCAGAGAGAGGATCTTAATGCGATAGACAGAGCAAGAGCCTTTAAGCAACTTGTAGACGAATTTAATCTCAAGCATATTGAGATAGCTAAGAAGGTGGGCAAGAGTCGAGAGTATGTATCTAATACACTGCGCCTGCTCGGCTTGCCAGAGTATATACAAGCAGCCGTGTCTGGTGGCAAGATAAGCGAGGGACATGCAAGGCCACTATTAATGCTGGGAGAGGAGAGAGCTGCTGAGCGCGATACACTCTTTAAAGAGATAACGACAAAGAAGCTTACCGTGCGCGAGAGTGAGCGTATAGCCAGGAGGATAGCCACAGACAAGGCTCGCAAGCAAGACCTACCACCAGAGCTTATAAAGATAGAGAAGGGGCTTACAGAGTCGCTTGGCACAAGAGTACAGATAGAGAAGCGCTCAGAGAATGGAGGCAAGGTGCATATAGACTTCTTCTCTCAAGAGGATTTGCAGAGGCTCTTAGATATGCTTGCACAGCACGAGGCTCAGCAAGAGCAAGTTAGTAAAAAAGTCCAAAATCCTCAAATTGAACCTACCCCTACTGAAACTAAAACAAAAACAGTAAACTCAGCTACAACTACTGCTGAGGCAGTAAGCATGTCAGCCTCAGAGGCATTAAAGAAGTTTAATGAGGTATTTGGACAGTCAGAGCATATACCACAAGAGCCTAAGATTGTTCCTCAACAGGAACAGTCACAACAAACGCAAGCAGAAATAACTCAAGATACTCAAACCTCTCAAGAAGCTCCTATTAACCCATTCGCTACAGTACAACTGATAGAGCAACAAGAGCAGGAGGCACCTGAGAAATTGCCGTCGTGGGGAGAGCTACACCTAGCAGAGCAAGAGCGCACAGGGGAGGCAGATACTGAGGCAACTCAGAATGTGACAGAGGAGAGTGGGAGCACCGAGCCATTTAACCCCTTTGCCATGCCCGCCCCAGAGGATAAGGCGTCAAGTCAAGATACAACCCCAGACGACCTATACGCCATAAAAAACTTTTCAATATAGTATAGCTGAGCTATCAACATAAAGTTGTTGACAGTCTCATTATCGAGTTGACAAACCTTGTGTAAACTTGTATATTTATGCAACTGTATTTATTGGTGATTGTGTCGTGGCTGATAATAATAAATGCGTAATTATAAAATTATCAGCTTAATAATCACAACTATTATATATGGCAAAAACTAAAGCTAACTCTGGTGCTACAACCTTCGTACCCTATGGAGAGCGAGAGCAAAAGTATTTTGGGCGCTACCAAGCACCGCTGGCAGAGATGCCTAATCTTGTAGAAGAGCAATTACACTCATTTGAGTGGTTGCTTAAGGAGGGAGTGTACGATGTATTTAAGGAGTTCTCTCCTATAGACGATTACTCAGGGAAGAAGTTCTCACTAGAGCTATCTAAGTTTACCTTTGGTAAGCCTAAATATGATGAACATTATGCTAAGTTGCGTAAGGTCTCTTATGAGGTACCACTTAAGGTTACTGCCAAGTTAATAAACAAGACAACCGGAGAGGAGAAGAGTCAGGAGATATTCTTAACCGACTTCCCTCTAATGACTAACCACGGTACATTTATAATCAACGGAGTGGAGAGCGCCGTGATCCCTCAGCTGGCTAGGTCTTATGGAGTATTCTTCCTTACTCAGACTCTTAAGGGGCATGAGTACTTTGGTGCTAAGATAATCCCAGCACGAGGGGCATGGCTAGAGATAGAGTCTGAGCCAGACGGAGCTATATATGTAAAGATAGATCGTAAGCGTAAGTTCCCTGTTACAACTTTGCTTAGAGCCTTTGGAGCTAATACTGATGAAGATATTAAAAAGCTGTTTGACTCATCAACAGATGAGGTTAAGAGCATGATAGAGAAGTCGCTATCAGTGGACACTGTTAAAGATTCTAAAGAGGCATTTGTAGACATATATAAGCATATACGCGACGGAGATCTTGCAACCCCAGAGAATGCCAAGGAGTTCATAGAGGGGTTGTTCAGCTCTGACCGATATGATCTCTCTGAGGTTGGGCGCTACAGATTCAACGATAGATTTGGATTAAGTACTAAAGATAAAGACCTAAAGGTGCAGACCCTCTCACTAGAGGACCTTGTGCTCATTGTTAACAAGATAGTAGAGCTCAACAATACTGATGAGGCTGAATCAGATGATATAGACCACTTAGGTATGAGGCGTGTGCGCTATGTTGGCGAGATGATGCAAAGACAAGTGCGCATTGGTATGAGTAGATTAAAGAGGAATATACAAGACAGAATGTCTACGGTAGATGTAGAGACCACACTGCCAGTACAATTCCTCAATGCTCGGCCATTTTCTGCGGCTATTAAGGACTTCTTCATAGCTAACTCACTTGCACAATTCATGGAGCAACAGAATGTGCTTGCAGAGCTAGAGAACTTGCGTACACTCTCAGCATTAGGACCAGGAGGACTTACGCGAGAGCGTGCCGGCTTTGAGGTGCGTGATGTACACACCAGCCATTACGGTAGACTCTGCCCAATCCATACGCCTGAGGGAGGCAATATTGGACTTATATTACGCTTGGCAAGCTATGCCCGTATTAATAATTTTGGCATAATAGAAACTCCATACGCCAAGGTTAAAAATGGTAAAATAACTAAAGAGATAGACTACCTAAACGCACTAGATGAGGAGAAGTTTAAGATAGCTCATGGTGCTACACTTAGAGATAAGTCTGGTAAGTTAACAGACAAGATAGTAGAAGCCCGTTTTAATGCTGAGCCAACATTTGTACCAGCCAATGAGATAGATTATATAGAAGTAGATACTAATCAAGCCTTCTCTGTGGCTACTACAATGATACCATTTGTAGATCATGACGACGCTAACAGAGCACTCATGGGGTCAAACATGCAGAAGCAGGCTACTCCGTGTGTTATACCAGAGGCCGCAGTTGTGGCGACAGGTATAGAGCATAAAGCAGCACAAGACTCAGGCCGAATCATAATGGCCAAAGAGGCCGGCACAGTAGAGTC
>JALWOJ010000180.1 GCA_026995555.1 Acidilobaceae archaeon
TTCATCTGGCATAAAGTCAGGCTCTCCCCCATTAAAAATAATTAGAAGGACATCGTTATCTTTAACGTTTAAGAACTCGTTAAGATCCTTGTTTTCTGTATGCTCAAAGGATACTATGAACACTTTGCTGGGTCTCAGAAGCTCTATCGCATCGGAAAGATCTGGAAGGACTAGAAGGCTTTTTCCCATCTTCAGGGCTATTCTGCCAGCTTCAGGTATTCCATGTTGTGCAGCGGCTCCATACGCTTTGGTAATTACAAGCTCGTTAAATCCGAGGGAGTAAACAAGCCTTGCCATGTCAACTACTCTTTGAACACTACTAACATTATGAAGTACAGGTATTATCCTCATTCCCTCCACCTCTTAGTAATCTTAAAAGACACCCAGCTATAGCGTTTGCCAAGGGGGGAGGGACGGCCTCACCAACCTGATCGTACTGAGAATCTCTTCCTCCTAGAAATATGTGATAGTCTGGAAACCCCATTAGCCTCGCTTGCTCTCTTACGGTTAAGAGTCTGTCCTCGAATGGATGTATAAACCTACTCGTCCCCATTACTGTTGGAGCCACCTCATAGGGGTTCAGCCTTATGTAATTTGGAAGTCTTCTGCCTTTAGCACCTCTATATTCTATCAAGGAATCGCCCCATCTTAATCTTGGAAGTCTTCTTCTATATCTGGGACTTAGCTCTGGAGGATATTCATGGTTTGGTATTTCTGAAGATCCGGGAGGTGGAAGATCTTTCAAGACGTCTAGGACTCTAGGTCCCCTTTTGGTTCTTAATTTAAACCTGACGTTGGAAACGAAAACTCTCCTCCTTCTACTAGGGGTTCCGTGGAGTTCGGCATCAAGAATGTTAAAGTAGACATTCTTATAACCTATTCTTCTTATCTCCCTGATTATAGACGATGCTATGGGTCTCTCAAGTATTCCCGGTACATTCTCTATAACGAAGTATTTAGGGTTGACTTCGCCGATGATTCTTATGGCATGAAGATATAACTGTCCTGCCGGGTCTGTATATAACCGGTCAATAGGGTTTTCCTTTCTCTTAGGATTTGCTCCTGTGAACGGCTCACAGGGTGGACTTGCTATAACTACATCTACTTCTCCCCTTTTGAGCCCTAAAAGTTCAAGTATTGTTTGCCCGCTAAGCTCTTTCACATCTTCAGATAATACCAGAGCTTCCGGAAAATTAGCCTTAAAGGACTTAGCCGCAGGAGGGAAGTTGTCAACCCCAAAAACTACCTTGAATCCTGCCTCCTTAAAACCCCTAGCAAAACCTCCAGCACCGCTAAACAGATCTAGAACCAAAAAGCTTTCTCTCATCCTCTTTTATCTCCTCCTCGAACTCCCTGATTTTCTTCCTCAAAAACTCCTTAACTTTGCTATTGTCATATTCAACAAGCATAGAGCCACATTTAGGGCATATAAAGTTATAATCAAACGCCTCTTCGAACGTATATTTTGTACCGTCAACTGGACATATGTAGAACGTCATACTCTCCTCAAACTCCAACTTCTTCTTCAACTTCTCTAAAATCTTCTTCTTAAGTGAGTAAATGAATATGTTTATCATGTTAGGATCTATGGTCCAGTAGTACCTAGTCGATCCTGTTTCAGGATGTCTGCCCCTCCTGTAAGTGGCTATCTTCAG
Source organism: Acidilobaceae archaeon (assembly GCA_026995555.1). Taxonomy (GTDB): domain Archaea; phylum Thermoproteota; class Thermoprotei_A; order Sulfolobales; family Acidilobaceae; genus JALWTO01. Next base: position 1,656 of record JALWOJ010000180.1, read on the forward strand.
CTCATAAAGGGTTCTTAAGACCTTCCTTATCTCGTTCTGCCTGATACCAGTTATTTCCTCTAAGTTCTCGTCACTAAGTCCCCTAGAATCGGAGTTGGACATTAACCTCTTCGTGACCTCTAACATCACGTTTGGGTCTAAGTTTCTTCTGACAGCTATTTTCTCCAAAAGCTTGAAAAAGTATTCCAATGCCTCACTATTATTACCATCCTCACTCGATCCTTTCAACCTTCTTACCCCTTTCCTGAGGCACTATCCTGAGCTTAGCGTCCAAGAACTCATAATATAGTTCCTGGCCCCTATATAATCTATCTAGAAAGATCGCCAGAGCCGACACCTCTGAATGAGGTTGATTACCTATAGCCACATTATAGTCAGCTATATCATAAAAGAATCTTTCCACCTTCTCAGATCCGACAACGATAAGTTTTGGCAGAGGAGAGGAACGAATAACACCTATAATATCGTCAACATTTATTCCATACATCGTTAGGTGAATTATTTCTCCGCCCATTCTTTTCCACGTCCTAGCGTAATCTTTGCCGCTAACTCCACACTTAAAAAATAGCTTTCCTCCCCATCTTTCAGTAACATTCCTTAGCGTATTCTCTATCGATCTGTCACAAATGTCTGCTAAGATAAAGCCGTTGGCCCCAAAGGCTCTAGCGACTAGCAGTACATGAGTTGTAACTCTTTTATCCCTCTCAGGTCTATGTCCCAGTCTTAAAATGTAAACCTTACCGTAGGGTCTCCAAAGCTCTGTTATACTCATCAACTTCATCCCCTAAAGACGCGTTTATCACTTTGATTAAAAGATCCAAGTTGATGCCCTTACTTGCGGATATGTGAGTTATCGCAACAACGTTTGGGTTCCCCCTCAGAAAGTCGTTGAGGAAGTCAAGCCTCAACTTCACTTCATCCAAACTGAGGAGGTCTATCTTATTTAACACCATAATAATTTTCTTCTCCACCGCACCTATTCTGGCTAGAGTTTCGAAACCGGCTGAAACCTTATCCTTAATCCTTTCAAGCGTATCAGAGCCGTCAACAACAAATAGTATCAAGTCCGAAAACGTTATTTCCTCTAACGTACTATAGAACGCCTCTATCAAAGTTGGAGGTACGTTCTTTATAAATCCGACCGTATCTACAAATATCACCTTCTTTCCATTGATCAAAGTCGCTGACCTTTTTGGATGTAAGGTAGTGAAGTACTCTGGACCGACAGGCTTTTTCTGATCTGTTAGCACGTTGAAAAGTGTTGTCTTCCCAGCTGATGCATAACCCACTATAGCCACATGTTGAAGGCCAATCTTGGCACGCTCCTCAAGCCTTCTCCTTCTGAGCTCCTTAATCCTCTTGAGCTCCCTCCTGAGCTTCGCAAGCCTACTTGTCAAGTGACGATAGTATGCATCGACCGCATAACCACCTGGACCTAGGAAACCGGGGAGTTCACCCATCTTACTCCTGCGTATGAACTCTCTGACCAAGGGTATCTCATACTTCACCTTGGCCATCTCTATCTGCAACTTTGCCTCCTTAGAACCTGCATGTAGTATGAATATCTCTAGTATCAATTGAACTCTGTCTATGACCCTCACTCCTGTAGATTTCATTAGTTGAAAGGCAGAAGAAGGTGCTAACTCTCCATAGAATATTATTGTCTCTGGTTTTTCTGCTGAAGCTTCTCTCTCTATTTCATGTAAAAGACCTTTCCCGATCCTCCTACTATACCTAGTTTTCCATATCTTCGTTATTCTATAGCCTGCAGTTTCAGCCAAAGCTAGGGCTTCGTCTAAATCATCAATAACCTCTTTAGGAATTATCAGAAATGCCTTCTTCAAAGCTACTTTTCGTCCCTCCTTATGACTACTATATCGCCAAGCGTGGGCAACTCTTCCTCCTTTTCATATTCCTCTTCTTCAGGCTCCTCTGTAGGTTCCAAGAGCTTGAT
>JALWOJ010000181.1 GCA_026995555.1 Acidilobaceae archaeon
GGGAATAGCTAAGGTAATGGTTTTGGGTAAAGAAGAAGTAGAAGCAGGTTCAATCGTGGCTAGAACTGGTTCGGCTTTAAAGGTGTCAGTGGGTGAAGGAATTTTAGGACAAACGGTGGATTATGCAGGTCATTTAGTTTGGGGAGAGAAAGAACGGAGTAAAGATGTGGAAGGAAGATTGGTGGAGGTAGCAGGAGGAGATTTAAGTCAGAGAGCTTCGATTGAGGAATTTTTAGAAACAGGAGTAATGGCGGTAGATTTGTTGGTGCCTTTAGCCAAAGGACAACGGGAGTTGGTAATTGGGGATAAAAAATCAGGTAAAACTCATTGGAGTTTACAAGCAGTTATTTCTCAAATAAAGCGAGGAAGTGTAGGGGTGGTAGCTTTAGTGGGGAAAAAGAAATATGAGTTGCGTCGAGTTGAGGAGTTGTTGACTCAAGCAGGGGTGAGAGAAAGATGTGTGATAGTAGTGGCTGAGGCTGATGCTAGAGCTGGAGAAGTATTTATGGTTCCTTATACCGCCATAGCGATTGCAGAACATTTTCGAGATAATGGAACAGACGTGATTGTTATGTTAGATGATTTAACTACTCATGCCAAGCGATATCGAGAGTTAAGTTTAGTAGGAGGAGGTTTTCCAGGGAGAGATTCGTATCCTGGAGATATTTTTTACATGCAAGCTAAGTTATTGGAACGAGCTGGTAGTTTTCAGGTGGGAGAGAAGAAGGTGGCGATCACTTGTTTGCCAATTGCTGAGACGGTTGAGGGAAATTTGACAGGTTATATTCAGACGAATTTAATGTCAATGACGGATGGGCATTTGTTTTTTGATGCTGAAGAATTTTATCGTGGTCGTCGACCGGCAATAGATGTGTTTTTGTCAGTAACTAGGGTGGGAAGACAAGTGCAACCAAAACAATTAAAGAAGATGCAGAGCAAGGTGTTAGCTGTGATGAATGAGTATCAAAAATTGGATCGGTTTTTACGCTTTGGAGCAGAATTAACTAATCGAGCTAGGAGAGTAGTGAGTTGGCATGATGGTATAGAGAAGTTATTACGGCAGGTGGGTTATGAAGTGATAACTTGGCAAGATCAAGTGAAGCGTTTACAGGAGTTAGGTTTATGAAAACTTTAAAACAATTGGTTGAGGAAATGAAAGCAATGGAAGATATTCGGGAAGTTCTAGAAGCTTATGAGGAAATGGCGGCGGAGAAGATGAGAGAAATTCGAGAAGGAATTCTCAAGGGGAGAGATTATTTTAGTCGTTTAGCTGAGCTAGCAGAAGAAGTGGGGGCTGATTTAGGAGAGGTTAGAACGCATCAAGCGGGCGAAGCAGTAGTGTTTATTAGTGCTAATGAGGGATTGTTTGGAGAGATAGTGGAAAAAGTTTTTAGTCAGTTTATCAATTATGTTAAGGAGTTTAAGGGTGATGTTTATATTGTGGGTAAAGTTGGTCGGCAGATGTGGAGAGAAGTCGGGGAAAGTCGGTTGGTTAAGATGATTGAGTTGCCAGATGATCAAGTAAGAGAAGAGGGTTTGAGTCGAGCAATGAGATTTTTAGGAAAGTATCAGCGAGTGCGAGTGTTTTATGGTCAATTTTTCAATATTGCTCGTCAAGAGGGGGCAATGAGAATAGTTGAGGCAATTAAAGTAGATCAGGAGGGAAATCAGGTTAAAGAGAGGAATGGACGGTTGGGTTATTTGTATGAGCCAGATGAGGGCGAAATTGGTCGTAAGTTTGGAGAAGAGATTGCGGCGAGTGTGTTTGAGGAAACGGTAAGAGAGTCACAGTTAGCTAAATTTGCTTCACGAATGATGCATTTAGATGCAGCAGTGTTTCAAGTAGAGAAAATGAAGAGTAGATTAAGGGGAGAGCGATTGTGGTTAAAGAAGCGGGAGGAAAATCGACGCCAGAGCTTAAGATTAGCTAGTGTTTATGCTAGACAGAAAGGAGGCCAAGGATGGTAAATCAATTAGGTCGAGTTGAAGCAGTAGAAGGAAGAATGGCTCGAATTCGTTTTCAAGGGAGAGTTCCGCGAGTAGGAGAAGTGTGTGATGGGAAAGATGGAGTGAGAATTTATGTTTATGGAGTGGAGAGTAAACAGGTAGTTGAGGGATTGATTTTGACAGGAAGACATTTGGTAGGAGAAGGATTTGTAGTTAAGGGGACGGGTAAGAGTTTGCAAGTACCGGTAGGTGAGGGGGTGTTAGGTAGAGTGGTGCATATTTTGGGTAAGGCTTTGGATGGTCAGGGTAAATTAGAAGGGGTGGAGTGGGTGCCAGTAACAAATAAAACGCCAACTTATGAGCGAGTGGAACATCGGTTGGAGATTTGGGAGACGGGGATTAAAGTAGTAGATTTTTTTGCTCCTTTAGTAAGAGGAGGGAAAATGGGTTTGTTTGGGGGAGCTGGAGTAGGGAAGACGGTGTTATTAATGGAGATTATGCATAATGTGTTTATGAATAAAAGCAAAGAAGAAGCGGTAGCAGTTTTTGCTGGAGTGGGAGAGCGGACTAGAGAGGGATATGAATTATGGCAGATGTTGAAAGAAAAAGAAGTTTTGGCTAAAGCGGTTTTAATGTATGGAGGGATGAATGAAAATGCTGGGGTAAGGTGGTTGACGGCGTTGGGAGCGGCGGGGATGGCAGAACATTTTCGGGAGCGAGGTAGGGAAGTGTTGTTTTTTATGGATAATGTTTTTCGTTATGCACAGGCTGGGGCAGAGTTGTCAGTGTTGACAGATACAACTCCTTCCGAGGATGGTTATCAACCTGGTTTAGGTCAGGAGATGGCAGTTTTGCAAGAGAGGTTGGTATCAACTAAGCGAGGAAAAATGTCAGCGATTGAGACGATTTATGTACCTAGCGATGATTTAACTGATCAGGGAGTTTTGGAAAGTTATCCCTACTTGGATTCGTTTTTAACCTTATCGCGAGAAGTTTATCAGGCAGGTAGATTTCCTGCGGTGTCAATTTTGGAGTCGAATTCATCGATTTTGTCTCCAGAAATGGTGGGAGAAGAACATTGGCAAGCAGTAACTGAGGCTCAGAAGGTTTTAACTCAAGTCAAGGAGTTGGAGCGAATGGTGGCTTTGGTGGGTGAAGCAGAATTGTCTAAGGAAAAACGAACTATGTATCGGCGAGCAAAGTTGATTGAGGCTTACATGACTCAGCCATTTTATGTGGTAGAAGAACAGAGTGGGATTCCAGGCGAGTATGTGAAATTAACAGAGACAGTTCGGGATGTAAAGGCAATTTTGATGGGAAAGTATGATGAAGTGGAGGTGGAAGAAGTAAAGTTTAGAGGAAGCTTAGAATGAAGGAGGGGAGATGGAGGAAAAATTAAGGTTGGTGGTAAGAGGAAGAAATGGAGTGGTGTTTGAAGATGAAGTAGGGGCAGTTAGTTCGGTGTCGAAATTGGGTCCATTTGATGTGTTGCCTAAGCATGCTAGGATGGTGGCGGAGATTAAGGAAAAAGTGGTGGCTAGGTGGGAAGCAGAAGTTAAAGAGTGGCAAATTAAGGGAGGGATTATGTGGGTAGATGGTCGAGGAGGGGTGGAAATATTTTTGGGGATATAAGCAAACCA
>JALWOJ010000182.1 GCA_026995555.1 Acidilobaceae archaeon
GGGTATAGGAGCCTATTTGCTGTTTAAGATGTTGAAACCCAAGACAAATCCCTTAAGTCCCGACAATCTTCTAATGTTTTTAACAGGTCCATTTACAGGAAGCTCTTACCCAACTTCGGGCAGGATGGTTGTGGTTACAAAATCTCCTTTGACAGGCCTTTATCTAGATTCTCATGCAGGGGGATCTCTAGGACCTGAGATTAGATATGCTGGATACGACGGTATAATAATTAAAGGTAAGGCGTCAAGTCCTGTCTATATATGGATAAAGGATGAAAAGGTTGAGATTAGGGATGCATCTAAGCTTTGGGGTTTGACTATATCCGAGACGGTGAAAAATGTTAGGAAGGAGACAGATCCCTTGGCCCACGTAGCGGCAATTGGTCCTGCAGGGGAAAACTTGGTTAAATTTGCGGCGATAATGATAGACTCTGATGAAGATCCTTGGAGAGCAGGTATAGCTGCCAGAGGTGGGACAGGGGCTGTAATGGGCTCTAAGAACTTAAAGGCATTGGTAGTTAAGGCTACAAGGAAAAGGGTCAGATATGCAAGGCCCGATAAGGCCGAGGAAGTTTTCAGGAAGGCTTTCAAACTTATAGACGAGACAAAGTTCATGAAGATAAGAAGGGCTATAGGAACATCATTCTGGGTTGAACCAATGAATAGATTTGGAATTCTGCCAACAAGGAACTTTAGCAGAGGATACATGGAGGACGCTACAGGCCTCTATGGAGAATATCTCAGGGCTTTTGTCAAGAAGGACGTTGCATGTTACAACTGTCCCGTTGCATGTGGCAAGGTAGTTGAGGTAGATGATGGTTATGTAAAGGTTGAATACGAGGATTTGGCTCTCCTAGGAAGCAACTGCCTCATAGATGATGCAATAAAGGTTGCCAAGTCGCTTAAGCTGGTCAACGAACTGGGACTTGACGCGATTTCTACAGGCAACGTCATAGCGTTTGCTATGGAGCTCAAGGAGTTGGGGTTATTGAAGGATGTTCCTTCCTTTGGGGATGCTGAAGGGCAAAAGGAGCTCATAAAGAAAATAGCCTATAGAGAGGGTGTGGGAAACCTTTTGGCTGAAGGAGTTGCCAGAGCCTCAAAGAAAATAGGGGGAAGGGCTCTAGAAATAGCGATGCACGTCAAGGGCATGGAGCTTCCAGGCTATCTTCCTCAGACATCCTGGGGAATGGCATTAGCATACGCTACAGCAGACAGAGGAGGCTGTCATCAGAGAGCATGGACTACAAGAGCTGAGATAGAGGGAATACTAGATAGGTTTTCTACTGAGGACATTGCAAAGTTCGTTAAGGACACTCAGGACGAGAGGGCTGCAGCATTCTCATTGATAGTATGTGACTTCATACCACTTTACAGGCCTTGGGAGGCATTTGAGGCAATAACAGGAATAGACTTTAGTGAGGAGGACTATCTGAGGGGAGGTGAAAGAATATGGAACCTAGCAAGGATGTTTAACATTAGGGAAGCTGGAATAAGCAGAAAGGACGATACACTACCTCCTAGAGTATTTAACGAACCAGTTCCACTACCTCCAGATGGAAGGTTTAGCGTAAGGCTCAGGAAGGAGTACTTTGATAAGATGCTTGACGAATATTATGAGCTTAGAGGATGGAGCCTTGAAGGCATCCCAAGGAAGGACACCCTTAAGAGACTTGAATTGGATAAGTTTTTCCCTGATATAATGAACTTTGCCTCCTAATTTTTGTCTTGGAGGTGTATCTTTATTGGGTGAGAAGGTCTGGAGAATAGGTCTTATTGGTTTCGGTAATGTGGGACAGGGTTTCGTAAGAATTCTTGCTTCAAAGAAGGAGGTCCTATATGATCGATATAAGTTCAGATACAAGCTGGTGGCCATAGCGGATCCTGTCAAAGGTTCTGTTTATGATCCCGAAGGTCTTGATGAGAAAAAACTTATTGAGCTGATTGAAAAGGAGGGCAACATAAAGTCCTATCCCAGGGGCAAAAAGGACATTGATAGCTTGACCGTCTGTAGGTCGGGGGATATAGACATAGTTGTTGAGGTCACCCCAACTAACGTTGAGACCGGAGAGCCTGGGCTCACTCATATAAGGGAGGCCTTAAAACATGGAAAGCACGTCGTTACATCAAATAAAGGTCCAATTGCTCTTGCATATCCCGAACTTAAGAGGCTTGCAGACGAAAAGGGAGTTATGCTTAGGTTTGAGGGAACGGTGCTCAGCGGAACCCCTTCACTAAACCTCAGCCTAGAGGCGATGGCAGGGGTTGACATAAACAAGATAGAGGGTATCGTTAATGGAACAACGAACTTTATATTAACTAAAATGGAGGAGGGAATGAGTTACGAGGAGGCTTTAAAGGAGGCTCAGAGGTTAGGATATGCTGAGGCTGATCCTACTGCTGACGTTGAGGGCTGGGACGCTGCAGTGAAGGCTGTCATACTGGCTAACGTTGTTATGGGAGGGGAGATAACCATCAAGGACGTTGAGAGGGAAGGCATAACTAAGATTACTCTAGAGGACGTAAAGGATGCACTCAAAAATGGACAGAGAATAAAGCTTATTGCTAGGGTGATTAAAGAAGATAATAAGGTTAGAGCCTCTGTAAAGCCAGAAAGAATAAGCTTAAGTCATCCGCTCGCTAATGTTATGGGCGCTACAAATGCTCTAACATTTTACACAGATCATTTAGGGCCTGTAACAATTATCGGTCCCGGTGCAGGCCGTGTCGAGACAGGTCAAGCGATCTTAACTGATATCCTAGCCATACACAGATATTCTTCATAATTTCTATCCAAGGTGATAGGGAACGGAGAGGTTCGAAATAATAGATCTTACAATGCCAATAAAAAGTCTCAGAACCCCAATGTTTCCTGGCGATCCTGAACCGTTAAAGACGATTTTTGCTTTGAGGTATAAGGATGGTTACAACTCTAACGTGTGGACATTGTTAGAGCACACAGCTACTCACGTTGATGCGCCCTATCATTTTATTGAAGATGGTCCAACAGTTGACGAAATGCCAGTTAATACCTATGTAGGTTGGGCAACAGTAATTGATTTCAGCAACCTTTCCCCAGAACACATAATTTCAAAGGAGGAAATTGAGAAAAAGGTCCTTTCTCTTCCATTCAAAGTAGGAAAAGGTTGGATCCTGCTCCTGTACACGGGATACAGTTATAAGGCTGGTACTCCTGAATGGCTTAAGTATCCCAGCTTAAGCGAAGAAGCTTGTGAATATATAGCTGAGCTCGGAGTGAAGGGTGTAGGTATTGATGCTCCAAGTCCTGATAGGAAACCGTTCCCTGCCCATCACATATTTCTCTCCAGGAGGATAGTTATTTACGAAAACCTGATTAACTTAGAAAAACTCATTAACAAGAAGTTCATCTTTGTAGGATTGCCGCTAAAATTAGTTGGAGGAACCGCCTCTCCAATAAGAGCTGTAGCTCTGATATCTAAATAATAATTTGATCAATCTACTTTATTTCTTTATTATTTACATATATTTTCAAGTACTCCTAATACTCCTGCAATAACATGCTTCAGGTTGTTATATATTGGGTCGTTAGGATTGGCCTCCATCATGGTGGTATATACTGTGTCCCTGAGCTGGCAAGCCTTTACATGGGAGGAAACTTTATCATGTTCTTCCATTCTTTTGATCACAAAGTTCATCTCATTAAGCAGTACAAGAAGTTTGTTTCTCCACATCATGGCTAAATCCAAAAGTGGTGAACTTCTTCCTTCAAGTTTTCCTATGATGTTGTTTAAGGCAATGACTCTATTAGTGATGACGTTTTTATAGGCTTTCAGTTCGTCAACCCAACAGGCTTTATTTAGTTCACTAATGTTTTCCCCCAACCCTTACCCCTTCTCTTTTGTCTTGCTGAAAGGTAGAAAAAGGGAGTGACCCTAGGTTTCCGCAAACTAAATTTTTCTTAAAACAAAACATAGGAGATTCTCTTTCTAAATGGTTTGATCTATTTCTTTCCTCCCACTCAAACCTATTTAAAGTCTCGTTAGAAGTTTGCTTCTTGGCAAGAGAATTATTCTAATTGAATTGATGAGGTGATATGATTGGAGCTTAGAAATGCCAAGAGAAATGATCCCCAGATAACGTCTAATTTATCGGTTGTCTATGAGGATCCAGAGGTCATTGTATATACTGCTCCCAATGAGGATGAACTAAAGAACATACTTCTTAATCTGCTAAGCCAAAGTGAAAAGATGAACATAAGGGAACTACATTCCGTCCTTTCGGGCTTAGCTAGTGAAGATAAGATAAGGCACGCGTTAAACGAGCTGATAGAAGAGGGTAAAGTTCTTGTTGACAGTCAAGGTTACTATTACATAAATTATGTTGCTGAGGCCGAAATGGAAGATTATTATTTTGAGTCTTGACGATATAAGGGAGTAAGAGTTCAGAAGGAAATGAGGTGAGATGATTGACGGAGCCTGAGGTTCCTGAGGAGAAGGAGGAAAGTCCTGAGAAGAAGTGGATCGAAAAGATGATTAAGAGCGCAAAGAGGTACCATAAACTCTGCCCATATTATGATAAGAAAACTAAGCAGTGTTTGCTAATGGTTACTGTTGAGGGCACTACGGGTAAGTGCGATAGGGATGGCAGATTTGAAGGATGTCCTGTTTTCATTAAGTTTCTTGAAAAAGTTTATGAGTATTATACAAGTAGAAAGAAGGCCCTACCTACCGATTTCCATGATGTAGCTAACCAGGCGTACATAATATTTTAAATAGTGGATTAGTGCCCGAGGATTTCTTTTTCATACCACTCTCTTGTTATGTTTTTAGTTGTTAACTCTATGAGCTTCGCTGTATTGGCGAGATCTTTAAGACTCAGCACTTCGACAGGGCTATGGATATACCTTGTTGGTATTGATAGTGTTGCTGTCGGAACGCCCTCCTTCGTTAGGGCTATTATTGCTCCGTCGGTCGTTCCTCCTGACATGACAGAAAGCTGATAGGGTATGCTGTTCTTCTTTGCAGTTTCTATTATAAGTTTCAGGAGCTTAGGATGCGTTATGAGACCACTTGCTGACCTTCCGTCAGCAACCGTTATCGTAGGTCCCTTTCCAACCTCAGCCACTTTCTCCTTAGGATCTCCTCCTGGAACATCATTGGCTGTAGTGACATCAACAGCTAAGGCCACATCTGGCGATATGGAGTAGGCGGCCACCCTCGCTCCCTTAAGTCCTACCTCCTCCTGAGCTGCAGCGACAAAGTAAACGTTTGTCTCAACAGGATCAATAGACTTGAATGCCTGTAGTATGGCAACAACGCCCGCCCTGTCATCAAATGCCTTCCCTGTAGCCTTATCCCCCAGGAGCTCTATAGCTTGTCTGTCTAGATCTACAGGGCTTCCAACCCTTATTCCAAGATCTTCGACTTCCTTCTTACTGCTGGCGCCTATGTCAACAAAGAGCTTGTCTATCGGAATGATTTTTTCTCTCTCCTCAGGCCTTAGCAAATGAGGAGGCTTTGTACCTATAACTCCATAAACTATGTTTCCTTTATCGGTAAGTATTCTAACCCTCTGTCCTGGAAGTATTAGATCCCACCATCCGCCTACAGGGCTTAAATAGATAAAACCTTTATCATCTATATGTTTCACAAAGAACCCTATTTCATCCATGTGGGCGTCCCAAAGAACTTTAAGACTGCCCTTGCTACCTTTCTTAACAGCTATTACGTTTCCTAGCCTGTCAACCTTAACTTCATCAGCAACGCTCTTAACTTCATCAATGATTATTGACCTTATTTCGTCCTCATAGCCAGAAATGCCAAAGGCCTCAGAGAGCTTTTTTAGGAGACTGAAAATTTCTTTGAACTCTGAGCTTGCACTCAAGGCTCTCGCCCAAATTTGACAGTTTTAATTTAGATAAGATCAAAAATAAAAATTATTCTAGAAAAATTTAATAATGGGTAAAGGACTCCTAGTCCTTCGCAAGAGCTCAATTATGATTAAAGAAGTGATGTCCATGGCGTGTAAAAAGCTTTTAGAAGAAATTGAGGATCTTGTCAGTAAGATCGTTGAAGCCTCAAACCTTGAGAGAAGGGTTCAGGAAAGGCTCTCCAAGGACATCAAACCTATTGATCCTAAGAAAGGAGTAATAGTAGTTTCCTTGGGAAAAGGAGCAGTATCGATGGCAAAGGGAGCCCTTAACATTTTGGGAGAGAGGGTGATAGGAGGTGTTGTTGCAGTCCCCTACTCTACTAACACAAAGGAGGAGCTTGGGCCTCTGGAGGTTGTGAGGGGCAGCCATCCAATACCAGACGAGCGTTCGGTTAGGGCAGCAGAGAAAGTGATTGAGTGGGCTAAGGAGGCAAAAAATTCTGGTGGGCTTCTGGCGTTAATTTCTGGTGGGGGGTCAGCAACTGTTGAAATGCCTCTAGAACCCCTCACAATAGATGACATAAAGGAACTTAACAAGCTCCTTCTGCTTTCAGGGGCATCGATAAGGGAAATAAATACCGTGAGGAAACATGTTTCTAGAATAAAAGGGGGAAGACTGGCTTACATCGCACATCCAGCAAAAATTTTAGGTCTTTATGCGAGCGACGTTCCAGGAGATCGAATAGAAGACATAGCTTCTGGACCCACCGCACCAGATCCCACAACCTTCCTTGACGCTATCAACGTCCTTAAAAGCTACAACATATTCAACAGAGTCCCGAAGAACGTCGTTGAGGTCTTAAACCGGGGGGTTAAAGGGGAGATTGAGGAGACGCCGAAGCCTGGGAACTCCATTTTTAGCAACGTGAGGAACGAGGTTGTAGCCAGGAATCTCGATGTGTTAAACTACATAGAGAGGGAACTTAAGGAACGAGGTTACAGAGTGCTGAAACTTACTAGTAGAGTTGAGGGTGAGTCCAGCGAAGTCGGAAAGGTCTTAGCCTCTATAGCTTTAGAGTCGTTGGACACAGGAATTCCTTATCCTCCACCCTTTGCTCTGGTCGTCGGTGGAGAGACAAACGTAACCGTTAAGGGCAAGGGTGTAGGTGGAAGGAATCAGGAATTGGTACTCGCGTGGGCCCTGAGAGCCCGATACTGGGCTGGGGACCTGGATAACGTAGCCTTAATTGCTGTGGATACCGACGGAATAGATGGATTTACAGATGCTGCGGGAGGATTTATGTTTCCTTCTGACATAGGGAGAGCAAGGTCTCTAGGGCTCGATCCTGAAGAATATCTAAGAAATAATGATTCATACACGTTTCTCAAAAAAATAAACAGGTTAATAGTTACTGGGCCCACAGGGTCCAACCTTAATAGCGTTATAGTAATGCTTGTTGATAGGTGTTAGGTATACCTCCCTGCGTTTAATGAAAGTATGTGACCGGTTATTGATCTGGATCTGTTAGGATCTGCTAAGAATAGTATAGCTTCAGCAACATCTTCGGGCTTCAATATCATTTTTAGCGGGTGCAATTCTTCAATTCTCTTTCTCTTCTCAGGAGTGTCAATAAATTCTCTAACTAGATCCGTTTCGACAAAGCTTGGAGCGACAGCATTCACTCTTATTCCCCTAGGTGCTAACTCCACGGCGAGCCTTTTTGTAAAACCTATAAGGCCTGCCTTAGAGGCCGCATAGGCAACCGAAGCTAGTACGTTGCCCGTCTGTCCAGCTATGCTGCTTACATTAATTATGCTGGCCCAAGGGGCCCTAAGCAATAAGGGTAACAAATGTTTTGTAACTAAAAATGGTCCTGTTAAGTTTACATCAATAACTTTCCTCCATTCACTGGAATCTATCTCTTCTATCGTTCCAGAGTTGATTACTCCAGCGTTATTGACTAAAACGTTTAGATAAGGTATTTTCTTCTCCAGATCCTCCTTAAGCTTAATTATGTCCTCTTCATTTGAAACGTCAACCTTATATGATAGGGCTAGGGGAGCTCCAAGCCTTGAAAGCTCTTTGACAACTTCCTCTGCCCTATCCGCTCTGCTCCTATATGTTATTATGACCCCCCAACCCTCTCTAGCAAATCTGAGAGCCGTTGCTCTCCCAATACCTCTAGAGCCTCCGGTTACGAGCGCATAAACGTTAGTGTCCCTGTCCATTTGATCTATCACCTAATTTGCCTAGAAAGGCTCTGATTAAATTTTAAACTATCGCTAGTGCAGAAGAGTATGCGGGGGTAGCTTTTGAGTAAAAGGAGTTTGATCTCTAGTCTAGCTGATGCAGTTGTCTGGATCGATAATGAAGCGAGCAAATTGAAGGACGAAATAAAGGAGAAGGTGAAGGAGTTTCTTGAGTTTGCAGACGATCAGGCTGAAAGGCTTGAAAATGAAAGTGAAAATGTACTAAAGGCTTTAATTAAGGGGCTGAGGGAAAGACTTAAGGAAATTGAGGAGGAGTTAGAAAAGAGCTATGAGGAGAAGACTAAGGAAGAGTTAAACAAAGTCGACAGGTTGGCAAAGGAGAACCTCGAAAAGGCGGTCAAGGAGGTTGAAGAGGCAATAATCAATATTTTGACAGGGGGTGCAGGGAGCTGAGCTCTCCATCAAGTCTTGCCAAGGTCTTGCCTATACTTAGAGTGCTCAAGGTGGAACTACTTACTGAGGAGAAGATCAAAGATTTGATGGAGGCCTCAAGCCTGGACGAGGCCTTAGGGTCATTAAGAGAGACATCTTATGCCACAGTGGCCGATGCTCATAATTTGGACGAGGCGCTTAAGGTCCTCTTCCTGACGTATGCCCAAAGGGTTAGAAAGATAGCTAAATTTTCACCAAAAGTTCTAGAAAGTTTAGTCTTAGCCTTCATAAGGGAGGATATGTTGAAAGATGTTATGAGTGTTATTGGAACTTCTCTTTTAGGAGGCTCGGTGGAACCTAAAAGTTTAATTACATACAATATTGAAGAGTCCCCTCTTAGGGCTATTGAGCAGGACCCGGAGTCGGTGAAGAACTATCAAAGATTAATTGAGCTTTTGTCGTCAAGGAACTGGTTAAAACCTTATTTAAACAAGATCTTGGAGATAGTTCAGAAGGGAAGAGATATTAAGTCATTAAATCTCCTCTCCTCCTCGCTTACAATAGAGCTTTACTCTGATGCTCTGGAGAAGAATATAAGAAATATGAGAGACCTTGAAGAGGCTAAAAAGATTTTATGTCCAAGGTTTTATATAATAAGTCTTGGTGCGGTTCTGGAGTCCAGCATCCTAAACAACCCTCCTAAAACCCTCTCTGAAGTCTCCCCGCTAAGGGACTCATGCAAGGCTTGGTCTAAGGTATTAAAGATATATGAAAGGGAGCAGGAATTTGAGGCTTTAGTCAACTCGCTAAAAAGAGAGCTGGAGAACGTATCTATTGAGGGGGAAACTTTTGACGAAGTTCTAGTAAATGCGAGAATAAGCGTATTAAAAAAGATTAAAAAGGAGGCGCTCGTAAGCTATTCTGGCTATCCCTTCTCGTTAAAGCTGCTGTTGGGAGCCTTAAACCTCTTGAGACTTGAATATGAAATAATCAAGATGATACTTTCAGCTATATCTCTTGGTCTTAAACCTGAAGAGTACGAAGAACGAATCATGGCTCTCTCCTCCTAATCGCCTCGAATCCTCTATTTCTGGGCTTAGTTATCCAAACTCTCCCATCAATTCCAACGATTTTCAGAAGCTTCTTCAGAGCTATGTAAATAGTCGTTGCCTGATCGGCTGTTGTAATTGTGTATAGCGTTGGTCCCCAACTTGATTGGGCCAGATAAATTTTATCTTTTTCAGCCTCAGCCACAAGTGTTGCCAGATCGCTTCTATAAGAGGATCCTTGAACCTTTCTAAAGTACATGCCAGTACCACTTTGGACTTCCTTAAGGCCGCTTATAACCTCTTCGATGTCCTTCCTAACGAGTCCAGTCGCTAACCTTAAAGCCCCACGACTTATCAATCTTTCAACCTCTCCTGAAGGTTCCCAAGGGTTCTTCATGATATTGTCTTCCTCTTCCTCACTTAAACCCTTTCTAAGCTTAGGTAAGACTATCACAAACCTCCACTCCTCTGGTATACTTAAATGAAGGAGAGCTCTGGGGCCCTGAGGATCTGGAAGTCCTGAATCGATAACGAAACCTCCATATTTAAAGAGTAAGGTGCCGACACCAGAGTATTTAGCTATCCTAAAGGGTTTAGATATCTCTACAGGATCGCAGGGCTCATTTTTCAAGATCTTTAATCCGCATAAAACTGCTAAAAGTGTTTGGGTTGTACTGCCTAGTCCTACGTGTCTGGGTATATAGCTATCGACCTTAATACAAACATCTTCAGAACCATCTAAATACTTCAACATGAGTTCCTTAACTTCGTCTGGAGCCTCTATGACTGTTTTATTGCATGGCTTAATTTTGATCTTCAAGGTGGGCTCTTCGACATAAAAACCTAGAGCTCCCCAAAGAACTTTCCAGCTTCTGCCTATGTGATAAAACCCTCCGTGAAGCCTTGAACCTGTAGTTATTAAGATGGAGTAGAAATTATTTAGACGATCGTTTGAATTCACTCTTAGAACACCTCTAAGATATCATAATACTGAGGTCATACTTCTGGACCCCCTTTATAAATCTTGTTGGCTCCTTATAGCACTTTCGGGTGGGAAATAGTGCGTCTAGTCACTGTAAAGATGCCTGAAATATATGTTAATGGTATAGACGAATTAGTTAAGGCTGGAAGGTACTCAAGCAGAAGTGAGGTAATAAGGATAGCTGTCAGGGAACTCCTCAAGAGGGAGCTGTGGAGTGCAGGTCTTCCAGCAGAGCCCCTCTGGCAATATGGAGGATTAAGGCCCGCCTATGAAGACAATGATGCCGTCGCAGAGGGTTAGAGTAATTACTTTTTTGATGACGTGAAGCTAAGCTAAAATCTGTTCTCGTTTTATTGAAGAGCACTACCCTGCAAGACTTCTATAACTCCTTAAAGGTTTTATAATTAGTTCGACTATAGGATCACCATCATCGATCTGCCTGTAGCTCATAGGTGGCATCCATCCAGGAATGATCCTTCTTATTTCGTCTAAAGTCACAGGTCTGGGATAGAGCTTCGGGTTCCTAACCTCTATGGCCATGGCCTTTTTTGAACCCTTAATATAGTTCCATGCATCTTCTCCAACACCGTTTTCCTTTCCACTTGCAATGTTCCAAATGTTTTCGGGGGTCCCTCTATAAACTTTGCCAGCTGTAAACTCTCCGACTATGCTTTTTACGTTGCCACTTGCATAGACCACGATCAAGCTACCTTCAGGTATCGAAGGTAGGCCTACGATTCTCCTGAGCTCATACTTTTTAACGCCTGCAAATATTGCTCTTGCATACTTTGGCCTTATGCTCATCAGGTACATACCTGTTTTCATGATCAAGCACCACTATATAAAGGGTATGAGAAACTCATAAACTTTTGATCGTGTTAGAATATATTAAGGACTTGTACCAAAAAGGGCCTTCGCAGCGATGCTTCTAAGTAGGGTTGAGTTCTCCTTAACGAAAAGGTCAAGACTGTAGTCTAATACTAGGGTTGAATTTCTGTCTCTGGCCCTGGCACCTCCAGCTATCTCACCAGAACTTTCTCCGAGGACAAGCTTCGCACCAGATTCATTCATCTTATCTATCAGTTCCTTGGCAAGTTCCTTGCCACCTTCAGAGACCTCAACAATAAGCTCCCCTATTTCCTTGCTTTCTCTAGCCAGTTTTTCAAAAATGTCTTCCATAAATTTTCTATACCATTCTTCTCCCTTTCTTTCTTTAATTCTCTTTAAGGCAACTTCTATGACCTGATCAATAAATTCACTTTTCTTCTCTGAAACCTTAGACTTTAGCTCTAGGTCAAGCCTAGCCTTAAGGCTCTTGTAATTCTCTTCAAGCCTAGAGTATTCTTCTCTAAGACTCTCTAACATTTCTTTTATTACTCTTTCCCTCTTATCCTCTATTATTTGAAGGGCTGTATTTAGCGAATCATCAAGAAGTTTTTCTAAGTCCTTCCTAAGATCATCAGCAACATTCCTGGCTAGGGCCTCAGGATTCCCTCTCATTCTGGCCATAGTAGCCCACCTAGCCGAACCCAAGTGCTCTGGCTATCAAAGCATTAATATCTATTGGCTTTGAAGGGGCCCTTCTCGTTGGAAGTATTAGAACTGGAATTCCCAGTTTTTTGGCTGCATCTCTAACCCTCCCTTCATCTCTTATTACATGCTTTAACACTATTGCTAGAGCATATCTTCCCTCCTTCGCAACATTTTTCAGATGATCTATAACCTCGTCTTCATTTGCAGCAATGAGCATCTTAAAGCCCAGAGCTCTAAAGAGAAGAGAGGACTCTTCATCCCCTATGATCACTCCTCCTTTATACTCCTGAGCCTTTTCGCTCAACCTTTCACTCTCCTAAGAAAAGGTGAAAAGTGAACTCCTACTTAAACGTTAATTAGAATTAATCTAAAGATTTTTGGGAATTGATCGTTGCTTGAGGTAATATCTAAATCAGGTACATGCAGTTCTGCTCCGGATAGCCATGCAATTACCAGGGTGACACCGGGTCTTCCTCCCCTATCAACTGTACCCAATCCTTAAATGAAGGATGGGAAGAAGAGGTTCTGCCAACCTTATTAAGGTGATGATTTTGATAGTTCCAAAGTATCGCTGGAGTTGCCCTAACTGCGGAGGACCTATTAGTGCTGAAAGGCTTGAAAAGGGATTACCCTGCAAGCTCTGCTTGCCGGAAGTACCTAAGAACAGCGATGTGAAGAGCATAGCAGAGGCTTTGGCTTCAAGAGGTAAGCTTAAGGGTTATGCATGGCTGTATCAGTTGAACATAGATTATGAGGATTTTGAAAATTTCTTTTATGAAAGGACAGGTTATAGGTTCTGGAGCGCTCAAAGAGGGTGGGCCAGAAGACTCTTAATGTTAGAAAGTTTGGAGATCGTTGCACCGACAGGTGTTGGGAAGACAACCCTCCTCTCAGCATATGCTGCATACGTTACCGAAAAGAGGGGTTGGAAGGTTCTTTATCTAGTTCCTACAGAGAACCTGGCAAAGCAAACCTATGAAAGAATACGTTCTTTACTAAACTCCGAGGACTTCCTACTATCCTATTGGTCTAGCATGTCCAAAAGCAAGAAGGAGGAGGTCTTAAAGAGGATAGAAAGCGGAGAGTTCAATATTTTGGTAGTAACCACCGGGTTTCTTCAAAGAAGATTTGACACTTTAAGGAGGATCTCACCTTTTGAGCTTATTATAGTGGATGACGTTGACAGTCTCTTAAGGCAAAGCAAAAACATAGAAAGGATATTGATGTTGATGGGCTATGATGAGGACACAATAAAAACCGCTCTTGAGCTTGTCAATACGAAGCAAAAGTTATTTAGATCGTTGGCCCTAGGGCTAGAGCTCAAGGTTGAGGACCTACAGAAAAAGGTTACAGAGCTAGAGTCCAAGCTAAGAGTTCTTGCCTCATCTCCTAGGGGTCAGCTGGTCATAGCCTCAGCAACAGGCAGACCTAGAGGAATCAAACATCTGGTCTTCAGAGAGCTTCTAGGATTTGAGATAGGGGGCACGACCGACTATATGAGAAACGTTATGGACTCCTTTATAATCACTGAGAGGCTTCTTGATGAGACTATAAACGTGGTTAAGAAAATGGGGAGAGGAGGTATAATTTTTGTCAGTCAAG
>JALWOJ010000183.1 GCA_026995555.1 Acidilobaceae archaeon
GTTATAGGATCTGCGTGTTCGAAGTTTATCTCCATCTGGTTTCTAGCGACTTCATGATGAAAAACCTCGACGGGGATGTCGAAGTAATTCCTCAACGTTGAAGAGAGCTTAAGGGAGTAGATCAAGATTGTGTCTGAAGGAGGAGGCATGTAATAAGCCTCCTTAGCTATCATTTGATATGGGCCTCTAGTTTCTGAACTTTTAATATCAACGATCTGAGTTAGAGGTTCGACTTTGAGGTCGAATTCATCAAAGACAAAAAACTCCAGTTCAAAGCTTGTGAGAGCCTTTAGGGAATAGCGTTCTCTCATATAATCAATAGTTCTTTCAAGCGCATATCTGGGATCCTTAGAGAGCCTCTTTGTACCACCAGGCTCATAGATCTCACACAAAAATCTCAAAAGGTTGGCTCCCCCGACCCATTCCTCAGGAATCTTAGCTAGGGTATGCGGAATAGGCTTTAGGACAAGATCGCTCTCCTCTATTGACTTGAAGCCTTTTACACTACTTCCATCTAACTTTCCCAGGCCTCTCTTAAAGGCATCTTCATTTATCTTATTTGAGTGAACAGTTACATGCCTTAAGAAGCCTAAAAGGTCGACAAACTGCAGATCTATCCACTCAACTCTTAATGACGAGATTTTATCTATAATATCTCTTATATCCACAGTCAAAGTGCCCGCTTAAAGAGTATGTTAGTGGAGGATTTTTAATGCTTTCGATAGTAATACTTAGGTAAGTTTTTAAAAGAAATTTTTTCTGCTATAACTAGTTACTTAACTAAGTAATGAGTATTTTCATTGAAGGGATCTCAGTGACCTTACTAATTTATCTTTAAGCTCGTCTCCACTGCTGAAATCTATGTAAATTCTTAAAACTGGGTAACCGGGTAGACTTTCATCTATCTCATATCTGTACTTCGACTCTATCTGCAAGGCCACTTTCAATGCCTCCTCAAAGGCTTTGATATAATAGTTAGGATCTTCCGGACCTTCTCCCGGAAGAGGAGCAGTAATGCACAGCGATATTCCTTCTCCATTCTTCTTTTCCAAGGTCTCTATCTGTGCTCCACCCGGAAGAGTTATTCTTATGGCTTCAGCCTCAGATTCAAACTCTAAGCCTAATTTTCTTAACTCTTCTTTAAGCTCTTCAAACCAGGTCACAGCTTTTCACCAATATTTTAATTAAAAAGATAGTTTAGTGACTTATAAAATAGAGCTGTTCTTCGTTAAAATATTATTCCTTTGTATGCCTCATAGTAGATGGGACTACTCTTAATGAACTTATAATACTTGGATCTGTTGTACTTTATACCAGGACCTATTCCGCCCTGGAATTCCTTCTCATATTTATCCAATGGTATACGATACTTATTCTGGACATAGTCCCTGTATATGTCTTCCATAACGTTGAATGCACAGAAGGGAATTATTCTTCCATCAGGCATCAAGTAATGGATGTTACACCTTCTAACTCTTGTCACGTCATAGTTATAGAGATCCATGAAGTGCATCATACCCAAAAACATGAGCTTATAGTGGAGTTCTCCTAGGGCATCATAATTTCTTCTGACAAACACGTTTATCAAGAGTTTCGTCAAGTTCAAGTCTTTAGGTATTTTCTTCGTATCCACGAACTTTCTTAAGTCTATGGCTCCCTTAATTAATTTCAACTTCTTGCTCCAGGAATTCGGCAACTCTATTCTGTTCTCGTCGAGCCACTCGATGAACCCTTCTACGTCAAAGAACTCTGTTATAGGTATGTACCTCTTTGGAATTCCTTCCGAGTCTTTTTCGACAAAGATGTAAGTTGCAGCCCCGCACATGGGATGGTTGGCCATGCAGAATTGCTCGGTGCCTGTATAGGCCTCAACAAACTTTGCAAACTTAGCTGCAACAGGTATAGGGAACCAGGCCTCCGGCGGTATTTGATAATCTGTCTGCTCTGCTATACCATTTATAGCATCCGCTATGGTAATTCTAAACCTCTCTCGCTCCCTCTTTTTCATCTGTCCAGTCAGGCTCACAGGTTGGAAGTTAACTGCCCTGACTATGTCCATGTGCTTGGCTCCAAACTTGATCATAGCACCCATTTCATGATCATTTATGCTCTTTATTAAAGTAGGAACTAGAACGACGCTTGTCATGCCAGATTTTCTGAAGACCTCAAATATAAATGGTATTTCCCAATGATTCTTCCAGTTAGTCTTAGGTGTAACACCATCAAAGCTGAGATAAACAGTATTAACACCGGCCTCCCTTAAAGCCCTTGAATAACTTATAGCTTTTTCAGGATCATTAAAGTATAACTCGGCAAACTTAATACCATTGGTGTTAAGCTGTATATGTCTAACACCCTCTTCTTTCAGAAGTTTTACTATTTCCACGAGATCCTCTCTCATAGTGGGTTCTCCGCCGGTTATTTGAATTGCCATTGTATAGCCTTGCTTCTTAAGCTGCCTCACCATGTATCTTATTTGGTCTAGTGAGGGCTCATAGACATACCCAGCCTTCTCTGCATAGAAGAAGCAATACCAACAGCTTAGGTTGCATCTGTTGGTTACAACTAAATTAGCTAAAGCAGTGTGATTTTCGTGTAGGGGACAGAGGCCACAGTTAAATGGACAAGGAGCTGTAAGTTGCACGTATGGCTTTTTAATACCCTTTCCCGTCTCCTCAAACTTCATCATTCTCCAATAAAGTTTTGCATCACCATAATAAAGCTCCTCTATCTCGCCGTGCTCAGGACATATCTTTCTGATCCAAATCTTTCCGTCCCTTTCAAAGATCCTAGCAGGTAACAACCTTTTGCAGATCGGGCAGAGGCTTGTTGTAAAGTTAATGTGTTTCTCACCCTCTCTAAGAGGAGGAATAGGTCCTCCCACAGGTATTCTCTTATCAGCTATCTCAATAAAGAGGCCCTCTTTCGTCTTAATGAGTTTCGCTGGAGACTTTTGAATCTCCTCTTTCGGTTTGACCCTCTCTTTCAAGATCTCAGAAGCTTCAGAAGTCACTAACCTAGCACCCCGCTACCATACTTAACTCTAGTTAAAAAGTAACTAAAATTCTTAAATATAAACTGTTGAAGCTAGTAATTGACATTCTAGAGGTCATAAGGGGCCTCAGCAGTGGCGAGCCGGCCTGTAGGTCATTACGACTCGCCACTCCGCCATACTCAGTTCATCGGCCCTGATAGAAACAGTATTGATGAATGTGGCTTAAATAGTATTCGAAGAGAAGGTTGGGTTTGTATTTCATAATATTCTATGCATAGAAGGTCTTCCTTCTATAAATAAGACTTAAAATTCTTTCTAGAGCTTTTTCAATAGGTGAAGATAACTTGTTAAAGAAGATTCCTCTTCATGATTTTCACAAAAAGGAGCTTGGAGCTTCTATGGGCGAATTTGCTGGTTGGGAAGTACCTATGTTATACACTAGTGCGATCGAAGAACATGTCACTGTGCGAAAGTCCGTAGGAATTTTTGATGTAAGTCATATGGGTAGGCTCAGAATTAAAGGTTCTCACTCGCTTGACTTGCTTCAGGCAGTTTTTACTAAGAATATAGCGAAAACTAAAGAGGGATTCATGTCCGGACCTACATTAGCATTAAACATTTGGGCAAGAGTTAGAGATGACGAAATGCCCTACAAGGTGAGCAATGATGAATGGTTACTTGTCCCTAATGCTAGCTATACCGAGCAAATGAAGGAGCACTTAAAGAATATGGCGAAAAAACTAGACCTCCAAGATGTAGTAATAGAGGACCTTACGCAAAAATATGTAATGTTGGCCGTACAAGGTCCTGAGGCAGCCAACGTTATGGAGAAAATCGGGGCAACATGGGCTTCTGATCTAAAACCTCTTCAATTTGTTCTTGAGAGGAAGATAGGAGATGTTGAGGTATTTTTAGTAAGCAGAAGCGGTTGGACTGGAGAGGATGGGTTCGAGATCTGGGTTGAGCCTAAGAATGCAATAGAGCTTTACAGAAAGCTTCTGAATGCTGGCGCTAAGCCTGTGGGAATAATCTCTCGAGACACACTAAGAATTGAAATGGGTTTCGTCCTGGGAGGTAACGAATATGGTGAAGATCCTAGAAAATGGCCGTGTGCATTAAGCCTAAGGTATGGAATGGGGGCTATAGATTGGGAGAAGAAAGGATACGAGGGTTATGAAGCTCTTCATGCCTGTAGGAGAGAGGGCGTCAAGTGGCTTCGGGTAGGATTTGTGATGAGGAAAAAATTTGCTAGAATGATACCTAGGCATGGGTACAAGATAATCGTGGAAGACCAAATTATAGGATGGGTAACCAGCGGAACTTACAGCCCTATAAGGAAGAGAGGTTTGGGTATGGGATATGTAGATTCAAGGTACGCCATACCAGACATGGTCATTGAAATAGAAGACTCCAGAGGCAAGAGAGGTGAGGCTAAGATAGAGGAGTTTCCACTGATAAAGAGGTGATATTTTGGAGCATCCTTTCGAGGCAGTGGAAGATGTCAAAGTCAGTTCTGAAATGAACGTTAAGGAACTCATAGAAGCTTACGGAAAGATACACGGATTTATGGCTGGGCACCTCTATGAAGCAATTAAAATTTTAAAGGAAGGACTTAAGGTTTCTAATTTACGCATAATATCTTTCACAGCAAACCTAATCTCTACAGGACTAAGGGGTATCATATCACAACTCATAGAGAGAAGACTTTTCAATGTTGTAATAACCACCTGTGGAACCCTAGACCATGACATAGCCAGATCTCAAGGAGGTAAATATCTTAAGGGATATTTTGATGCTAGTGATACAGAACTTTATGAGAAGGGTTATCATAGACTAGGAAACATCTTTATACCAATAGAGGACTATGGCTTGAAGGTTGAAAGCTTTGTAAGAAAGCTCGCTGAAAGGGCTTCTGCAATTAAAAGAAAATGGGCGCTATACGAGCTTTTAGAACTTGCAGGCTCGCTTATTTCTGATGAAAATAGCATATTAAGGGCAGCATATAAGAGCAACGCTTTGATATTTGTTCCTGGATGGCCAGATGGAGCGTTTGGAACATCTCTTTTCATGGAAAAACAGAGAGGAGTTAATATAGAAGTCGACTACATGGAGGATATGAAAAAGCTGGCGGATCTCTTCTTTCAAAAAGAGGGCAAGGCCACAGCCCTTCTTATAGGAGGTGGTATAAGTAAGCATCATGCAATTTGGTGGAGTCAGTTTAGAGATGGACTTGATTACGTGGTCTATTTAACTACAGCTGTAGAGTATGATGGAAGTCTTAGCGGTGCACGACCACGAGAAGCAATAACGTGGGGAAAGGTCAAGAGCGAGGCCAAGAAGGTGGTAGTGTATGGTGACGCAACAGTATTACTCCCCATAATGGCCGTAGCGCTCTCAGATTTAACTATTAACTAGTTATATTCAAATCTGCATTCCTCTTTAAATCTTTTAGTAACCACAAGATTTTTGGTGTGGACAAGGTGCCAGCAACTAAATCTGCTAAACAAACAAGTTCAAAAGAGAAAAGCAATAAGGAGAAGTTTAGAGAGATTAGTGTAGCTGAGTTCTTCGCAAAAAATAAAGAGCTTGCAGGCTTTGCAAACCCTACAAGGGCTCTTTATCAGACTGTAAGAGAGCTTGTTGAAAATAGCTTGGATGCAACAGACACACACCTTATACTCCCAGAAATAGTTATAAGGATAGTCAATAGACCTGAGCTTTCGGGCTCCAACGGCTCTGAGCAAAGATTTACAGTGATAGTTGAAGATAACGGCATTGGTGTTCCACCAACGGTCATGGCAAACGCGTTCGGCCGCGTCCTTTTCAGTAGCAAGTATGTCATAAGGCAAACTAGAGGAATGTATGGACTTGGAGTGAAAGCTGCAGTACTTTATGGTCAAGCTACGGCTGGTCAACCTCTCAAAGTTGTGAGTGCCACTAAGGGTTCCAGCTACTCATACATGAAGGAGTTATTTATAGATATGAAGAAAAATGAGCCTCGTATAGTTTCTGAAGGACAATGGAGAAGAAGAGGTTCCTGGCATGGAACAAGAGTTGCTATAACCTTGATGGGAGACTGGAGAAGGGCGAAGAATAGAATACTTGAATATATAAAGAGAACCGCGATAATAGCTCCCTATGCGGAAATAATCTTTGAAACGCCTGATGGAGAGATTTACTATTTTCCCAGACTTACTAGGAAGCTACCAAGGCCTCCTCGAGAGGCAAAACCCCATCCTCATGGTATAGATTTAGAGCATTTTAAAATTATAATTAAGGAAAGCAAGGCAAAAACTCTTCTCGAACTCTTAGTTCAAGAGTTTCAGAGCGTTGGAGAGAAGACAGCAAGGGCTTTCCTTAAGAAAATAGGTGTTAATCCTAATCTAAACCCTAAGAAACTTTTAAGGAAAGAAAACGAGGAACTGTTAAGATCAATAGTGGATGAGATGAAGAAGTTTGAAGGTTTCAAGCCCCCCAGAAGCGATTATTTGAGTCCTTTAGGCGAAGATTTGATAAAACTAGGACTTAAAAGGCTCTTTGAGCCAGAGTGGGTTGAGGCGGTAACCAGGCCTCCCCGAGCCTTTGAGGGGAACCCGTTCATCGTAGAGATCGGGATGGCTTACGGAGGAAAAATACCTCCGATGAATGAGCCCTTGTTGCTAAGATATGCTAACAAGATACCATTACTTTATGAGGAGAAGGAAGATATTTCCTGGAAGGTGCTCTCCAGTATAAACTGGAAGTTGTATCTCATTAACTTTCCTGCACCACTAGTAGTATTAGTACACATAGCCAGCACAAAGGTCCCTTATAAGGGTGTAGGTAAGGAAAGTATAAGCGAGATACCAGAACTTGAACAGGAGATAAAGAACGGAATTCAAGAGGTTGCAAGGAGACTTAGGGCCTACATCTCAAGAAAAATGAAGGAAGCAGAGACATTAAGGAGAATAACTACGCTGGCAAAGTACATACCAGAAATTGCAAGAAGTCTTGCAATCCTCTCCAAACCTCCAGAGAAGTGGAGCCTTCCATCACCCGATGAGGAAAAACTTATCATGGATAAAATGGCCGAACTGATAGCAACAAGGGTTCCTACAGCTAGAGGGAGTGACGGCAAAACTCAGACCATCAAGGCAATTAGAAGTATTGTTGAGAGTGCAAGGACGGAGTGAGGTGATTTAAAGAATGAGTGGGATTCCTTTGGACAAGGTTGATTTAGAAGCTAGAAAGAGGGCGGCTAAAATACTACATGAGAAGTTTAGGAAGATCCTTGAAGATATATTGAGTGGAAAGGCTCCGAAACTTGAGATACCAAAGAGAACTCTAGCTAACACAATATTCGATAAGGAGAGGGGAATTCTTGTTCTCGGAGAGCAAAAGCTGGAGAGAGAGTTCCTCGATATGGGCGAAGCAAGAAGGTTTATGCAGACATTGCTTATGGCATCTATAATCTATCAGGCCTTAATTGAAAATGAGTACCCAACAATAAGAGATCTCTACTATAGGGGCAAGCACACAATCATATACAAAGATCCTTCAGGAAGGACGAGACAGGAGAACACATGGGATGAACAGGCTGAAAGTGATTCTGTCATTAGAGATATAGAGGTATTTACAGGCCTCCTTAGGGAGGATATGCTCATACTAAGCAAGGAAAAGGGTAAGGTTGTAGGAAACTTAAAAATAAGAAGTGGAGGTGACGTTATAGACCTATCCAAAATGGGTCACGGTGCTTATTCTATAGAGTCAACTCCCGACCTAATAGACTTTATAGATTGGGATGCTGAGTTTGTTCTTGTTGTGGAGAAGGATGCTGTGTTTCAACAGCTCCATAGAGTAGGTTTTTGGAGAAAGTATAAGGCTATATTGATCACCGGGGCCGGTCAGCCTGATAGAGCAACACGTAGGTTTGTCAGAAGGCTTAATGAGGAACTTAAGTTACCAGTTTACATCTTAACTGACAGCGATCCATACGGATTTTACATATATAGTGTGTATAAAGTTGGAAGCATACAACTAAGTTATGAAAGCGAAAGGTTGGCCACACCTTCTGCAAAGTTCTTAGGTGTCAGTATGACCGACATATTTGGATGGGGCAGGAAGAAGCCATATTTAACTGAGACAGAGAGGAGAAACTATATAATTAAGGCAACTGACGCTGACATAAAGAGGGCCAAGGAGTTAATGAAATATTCATGGTTCAGATCACCAGGCTGGCAGAGGGAGTTAAAGATATTCCTAGAAAAGAAGGCTAAGCTTGAGATAGAAGCACTGGCGAGCAAGGGACTCAAGTTCTTGGCCTTCAAATATATACCAGAGAAGATAGAGACTGGAGATTGGATAGAGTGAGAACTTGAGTAACATTTTGATTATAGGGGCTCCTACAATAGATGATATTAATGGAAGAAAAGCTATTGGGGGACCAGGTCTTTATGGAGGCTTAGCTGCAATTTCTCTGGGATGTAAAGCTCATGTACTAGGTCCTTTGGGTTCTGAAGATCCTTCTCCAATGATTATATACAAGAAACTAAATATTGACTATTTGGGACCTATAAAAAGCGGTTGCACATATACGTTTAAGCATAGGTACATAGCTATCAAAAAAAGACGAAAGAGCGAAATAGTTTGTAGATCCTCATCGCTATCGGTAGACGATCTTAAAAAGTTAGACGACATAGACATCGACATAATCCTAGTCAGTCCTGTGCACTGCGAGATCAGCCCCAATTTAATTAAATGGCTCTACATACAAAACCCCACGAAAATTTTCTTAATAGATCTTCAGGGTGTGATTCGTTGTTTTGGAGATAATTGGGTTTCATTCTTTACATCAATGGGAGGAGTTTACCATGTGTCCTCTGATGACATCAATGAAGCACCACCTTTAAAGGGTGTAGTTAGTTATACGCACGGCTTGGAGGGAGGATGGGTTTTCGTAAATAAAGGTGAAATGTTTAGGCTGCCTAGGCCTGACAAGATAATAGAGGATCCTACGGGGGCTGGTGACATATTTTTTGTACTTTTCGCCTGTTTGTATGCAAAAAGTAAAAGTTTGAGGTCTTCATTTTTGAGGTCTGCAGAGCTCACACCCTTCTTACTCTCAAAGATAAAGATGAAAGTGTTGAATGTTAGCAAAGGGGTTCTTTAGGGTAAAGAACTTTATATACTAGATGGACCCATCCTCCGCAAAGAACTTCCACCCTATTAAGATTTAAAAGGACGTCAAGATCTTTGACCAGATCTGCGTTTTGAGATCCTGCAAAACTAACACCCCTACCAAATATTCTGGGTGCGATCGTAACTCTTACCTCATCAACAAGACCTTGACTTAGTAGAGAATTTATGAGAATGCCTCCTCCTTCCACTAAAATTCTTCGTATTCCATATTGGGCAAGTTTTTCTAGTCCTTCCTTCAAATCTAGGAGTTTATCCTTTCTTGAAACTTTTATTACTTTGACACCCTTCTTCAGAAAGTCTGTCAGAACGCTATCATCCACATCATTTGACGTGATCAGAAATTTCCTTCCGGGTAGGCGAAAGATCTTTAGGGAGGGATTTACCTTAAGCTTTGAGTCTACAACGATCCTTGCTGGGCTTTTACCAGGGATCAGCCTTACAGTTAGCCTAGGATCATCTCTAATCGCAGTATTAGCGCCTACCATTACAGCATCGACCTCCCTTCTCAGTACATGCTGTAAAACAAAGTCCTCGTGACAGCTCAGTCTGCTTAAACCTGATGATGAGGCCAACTTTCCGTCCAGAGTCTCAGTTGCAAAGATCATGACATAAGGTCTCATTCCTATTACCTGCCATTACTTTATATCTTCAATAATACAGCTAGGGAGTAGGTAAAAATTACTTTTATGGTCAAATGATTGTTTTCTTAAAGGAACCTCTTATTTAGAGTTTACAATTTGTTAGACAGCCTTTGAATTGTTTTCCTAACTACCAAATCTCCCTTTTAAGGGCCTTACAGTTTTAAATTGTTATATACCTTAATCAACGCCTATATGTTTATGATAAATGATAGAGGTTCGAAAAATGGTTTCAGTTCTGATAAGATCACAGGGAATTATAGATCATAATGGAGAGCTTGTTGGGGATAGCCTTCTAATCGAGAACGGTAAGATCAAAGTTATAGGTTCGGGACTTAACATAAAGGCTTCTAAAGAACTCAACGTAAAAGGCTTTGTATTGCCTGCCTTCATAGATGCTCATTTACATCTAGCTGGGATAGGTTTAAGCTTATCTGGAGTTGATCTGAGAGGTGTTGGATCTATAAAGGAGATGCTTGAGAAGTTAAAATCGGCGAAAGGACCTATAATTTTTGGGAGAGGCTGGGACCAGGAGAGGTTCAAAGAAAAAAGATATCCTACGAGAAAGGACTTAGACTCTGTAGCAAGTGAAAAGCCTATTGTAGCTGTAAGGATTTGTGGCCACGTGGCCGTCTTAAACACTTATGCATTAAACATGACAAGACCTTGGGAAAAGTATCCTGACTATGTGAACAGGGAGGAGGGTCTAGTTTTTGAGGATGCGGTTGGTTATGTTATTGACACCTTGATCTCCAAGGTTAATTTGACTCCTCTTATCAGGGAGGCAGCGAAGAGGTTGTTTTATGTAGGCCTCGGAGGAGTCTCTTCAATGAGCTGTAGCCTTAGGGAATTTGAGGCTCTACTTAAGCTCGATGAATCAAATGAACTTCCCATATATGTAGCCTGCTATGCAACGCTTAGCGAGATAGACAAAATAATCGAGAGGTACGGGAAAGGGCCTGGGAGAAAGGTTAGTTTAGTAGGTTTAAAGTTGTTCTCAGATGGAAGTCTTGGAGCTAGAACGGCCTTCCTGAGAGAACCTTATGCCGATGATCAAAGTACTAGGGGAAGGAAGGTTATGAATTCTTCAAGAATAGCTTTGCTTGTGAGACGTTATTCAGAGATGGGATTTAGAATAGCTACACATGCCATAGGGGACGCAGCGCTTGATGAGGTCATAGAAGGATACTCGGTTGCCGGAATTGGGGAAAGAGGACGTATAGAACACGTAAGTGTTGCTTGGGATGAACAAATAAAGAAGATTTCGGAGCTGGGGGTTTATGCGGTAGTCCAACCGCGCTTTAGGGTCAGTGACTGGTGGATAGACAAAAGGCTTGGAGATAGATATGTCCTAGCCTATAGGTTTAGAAGCATGTTGAAATCGGGAGTAAAGCTCGCTCTGTCAACAGATTCTCCCGTTGAGCCCTTTGATCCTGTAGAAACTTTCAAAGCTGCTGTAGGTAGGTGTGATGCTCCAGCGTGCAGAGTTGAAGAATCTCTGCGTCCCAGAGAAGTAATATCTCTATACACAATAGGCTCTGCAAAAGCTTCAGGAGGACCTGTGGAGAGTTTAGGAAGGATCGAGAAAGATTCTCCAGCTCTTTTAGCTTGGACTCCCTCAGATCCTCTTAAAGATACCTGGAACGGACCGTTACAACCTTTAATCCTATGAAAAAGAGGTTGATATGCTGACAAAGATCAAGGTGCTGAAGTCTCGTATAAGTTTTTTAAAATCCTCAACATCTATCCTCTCAACACCCTCGCTGCTGAGCTTCCCGTGTACCAGGAGTTCCACAGCCCTCTTTTGCCATCTGTCTCCTAGAACTACATACCAAGACCTTCCATCTCTATCCTTTTCATATCTGAAGGTGAATGGCAGTTTTACAAGGTCCCAAAGGTGTTCTGGTATATGTTCCTTAATCTTTCTCAGCTGTTCTTTATCTACTTCATGAAGGTCCCCACAACTTAATGGTATTAAGGGAAGCTCCTCATTAATAAGTTGAGATATGGAAAAATACTCTGAGGGCCAGTAGGCTCTTAAGGTTCTTAAGTCTCTTCTCACTCTTTCCTTTAATGACCTTTGAACTTTATTCTCCAAACTCATACGTCTCTACCTATGATATCTGGCATAGATCATAGCATGGTCTCTATCAAAGGGATCTAAATGAACAACATCAACTATCTCAAAGCCATTGGACTTTAGGGTATCAACCTCCCTCCTATAAACTTCACTAGGTTCTAACGTAACGTCTATACTTCTGGCTTTGACTGCCATTAGCATGTATCCTCCATCTTTCAAGAAGAGCTTTGCATTTCTAACAACTATCTCTGCCTGCTCAGGCTGTGCCACGTCAGCATAGAGTCCGTCACAGGCCTCGACAAGGTGTCTATAAGCTTCTGGGAACCTTGCATCACCTAATATCGGATATATATTCTTACGCTCAGAAACGACTACTAAGAGATCTCTCATTACTCTGGGTGCGAATTCTATTCCAAATATTTTCCCCTTTGGCCCTATTATGTCAGAGATGTGACTTGCGGTGGTTCCGCTTGCTATACCTAAGTACAGGATATAATCCTCCTCTTTAACTGGTAGCTCGACAAGCCCCTTAAGGAGCGCTCCTGCAAGTTTGCTTCTGTAGGCATTCCACTCTCGATATTCCACCCCCTCGTAGTTATAGAGTCTCTCTCCGTAGACTCTCTGACCTGGGACTAAGTTTCTAGTAGCTATCCTGAGGCTTCCATCCTCAAGCTCAACAACATAAACTCCTTTCCACTGAGGATGCTCCTTAACACTAACGACCTCCACTTATCCTCACCTCCTTCCTCTACCTCTTCTTCTTCCTCTGCGAGGGGGTCTACCTCTGTGTTTAGCAGGAGGCCTTGCTTCCTCCTTTCTCTTCGGAGGCTTGGCGTATATCTTCTTTATCTCCTCTATCCTCTTCCTAAGCTCCTCCTTGAGCTTATCCCCTATAAACCTTCCTGTGAAGGCATCAACTTTAGCCGCAATAGCTAACTTAGCCGCAAGGGCCCTGGCTATCTTACCTCTCTGCCATCTGGGGCTTCTGTGTATATCTGGGTATTGGAATATTACCCCGTGTTTTGGAGGCTTCCCTCCAGTTCTAAGGGCCCTAAAGAGAGCCTTCTCTGCTCCCAGAACCTGAATTGTGCTTGCAGGTAACTTAGCTAACCTGTCAAGACCTCCAGCTAGGCTGATCAATCTAGCGCCTAACAGTGGACCTACCAGAGCAGTTATGTTTGGAGCAACTTCTTTCATGACGTTTTCTATATAGCCTACGAGGTCATGTCTCATTTTATAGAGTGTGACCACTATTCCGGCAAGCGTTCTAAGAGCTTCTATGTCAAAGTCTGAAAGGTCAGCTCCTATGCTACTTTTTGCAGCCTTCTCTAGCTCCCTGGCCTTATTCTCACTAAATCCTAACTTTACGAGATTTTCAACCGTTATGTTATTCCTGTGGCCGAGTTCATAAACTATTTTGGCAAAGGTTTCATGATCTCTAACTAGATCGTTGAGCTCAGGGAAGTGAAGGCCATACCATTCTCTGAGCCTGGC
>JALWOJ010000184.1 GCA_026995555.1 Acidilobaceae archaeon
CAGCCACAGGTTTTTTAGCTTTTGCAGGTTTTGTCCTTGCAGTGTTCCCATTTATGCTTCTTCCCCTGCTGAAGGACGCTGTAGAAGAGGTCTATCCTGTTTTTCATCTATTCCTCAGTTCTGGGGCCAGTTTAGGGGCAGCCGTTCTTTTAACAGCCATCTTAACTGGATGGAAGATAGGAAATATTCCAACAGATAGAATCAGCGAGCTTCTCCTGATATTCTACAACATCGGCGATATCCTGAGGGATTCAGAGAGTTATCTTAGGTGGAGGGCTAAGGAACTCTATCTCCATACAGTGCTTCCTGTAATAAAGGTTATCCCCAAGCATGAGATTCCTCTCATCAAGGATTGTGAGGATGCCCTCGATTATCCTACGAGACATCTAGATGAAGCTTTATTTTCCCCTATTATCAGGAGCATCAGATGGGTAGCCCAGCGGAGCACTTCGAGGAATCCTGACATGAACGTGCTCATGAGTGGTTTTGCAATTGCTTTTGCACTCCTTATAGTGATTCTGGGGGTGATGCTGTGGACATAACCGGTGCATTTAATGCAGTTCTCTACTTTGCGGCTGTAATCTACACCTTTGCCTTTGTTCTCTATGGGGTAAGAGCCATAAGGGGACCAACAACAGCGGATATAATCCTCGCGGTTGACTGTCTTTCATTTGATATGGCTGCCTTCATGGTTATCCTTGGAATATACTTCAAGTCCATAATGCTAGCAAGCGGTGCCATAATCCTGGCCCTCTGGGCATTTATGCTTGACATTTACTATACAAAATACGTTCTATATGGGGAGGTGGAGGTATGATAAGTGAAATTATTTTCATTACCGGCTCAATGGCCATACTCATCGGGGCTATATACGATCTTATAGCAGCTATAGGCCTTCTCCGTTTTCCAGATTTTTACATGAGAACCCACGCAGCAACGGTTGGAACCATCGGTGGGGCAGCTTTACCTGTTTTTGGCGCTGGTCTCGTTGCCCTAGTCTATCACCCCCTTGGCTCTCAGAGGTTTTTCATGGCTGGGATAGCATTCACAGTTGGTATCCTTATCCTAGTAATAGCCCCGACAGGCTCGCACTCCATAATCTCTGCTGTCTATTTTGGAAGAATTGGGAAGAAGCCAAAGCTTATCGTTGACCAGCTTGAAGAGGATCTTCCAAAGAGAAGCGACGTTGCTGAGCTCGTTAGAGAGCACGAAGAACTGCCAGCAGAAGAGGAGGAACCCAAGTTTACCTTCAGGAGGGTGTGAGATGCAAGAGCTTCACCTGATTATCCTCGCAATAGTAGTTTCCTTTGGTTTTGTATTCAGTTATCTGGCTATGAAGGAACATGACCTCCTCAAGGCTCTTGCTCTGTCTTCAGTTCAGTCAACTTTCTTTGCTCTCGGCTTCTACATTTTGGCAGCTCCCGATATAGTGTTGGCGTATCTTGCCATAGCGGTTGGGGCATACACAGCTCTGGTC
The DNA here is from genome assembly GCA_026995555.1 of Acidilobaceae archaeon. Taxonomy (GTDB): domain Archaea; phylum Thermoproteota; class Thermoprotei_A; order Sulfolobales; family Acidilobaceae; genus JALWTO01. Next base: position 1,478 of record JALWOJ010000184.1, read on the forward strand.
ATCCTCGCGATAAGCAAAACTGAACGTTATGAGGTGGGAGAATGAAGCGGGATGTATTTGTTTCTATCTCATTTCTCATGGCTTTTCTTTTGATCTCCTATGCAATTACTGTTAAAGATGTTCTAGGCATGGCCGAAAATCCGCTACGACCCCTCGGGGGATTCTATCTACGCCATGCTTTTGCTCCCAGCAACCTAACCTCCCACAGCCCAGAAGTCGTAACAGCAATAGTCTGGAACTACCGTGGTTTCGACACACTTTTTGAAACCTTTGTGTTCTTTCTCTCCATAATGGGAGCTTTAAGCATATTTCGCTTGACTGAAGAACAGGAGAAAGAAGCAAGGAGTTTAGAAAGCAGAGAGCCGCACAGACATATGGACTTGATAACAAGAGCTACAACAAAACTTGTCGTTATAATGATAGTTTCAATCTCGGCATCCATAGCTCTCCATGGCCACCTCACTCCCGGAGGAGGCTTCCAGGGTGGCTCGGCAATGGCAGTTGCTGCCCTACTCCTGTTTGCAGCTTTTTCTAAATTCACACTTGAGAGAAAAGGCCTTACATTGGGGCATGTGATAACAGCCTATGCCTTCGGCTTGGCTCTAATTCTTGCAACAGCAATAGCCCCGGTATTTCTCTATGATGGAAGGCTTCTCCAGATAAATCTCCTGCCAGGAGAAACAGGGCTTCTCAATCTTGATGTAGGAGAGTACATTGCCGTTACCTTTGGCTTCCTCATGGTGTTTCTAGTCCTTGGAATCTCGGAATGGATATTCAAAGTCATACTAAGGGGGGAAATTGAATGATAGCAAGCTTCTTCATCTTTTATATAACAGTAACACTTTTTGCAATAATACTCCTCGGGATATATGGACTCGTGACACGTTCAAACCTGATCAAAAAGATAATCATGCTCAACATAATGGGGGATGGTATAAACATGCTCCTAATTCTCATAGGTTACCGTTTTGTCTTTCCTGTTTTCCCGCCGATATATGAGAAACACGTGACCTTTGAGGAATTCCTGGCAAGGGCAGTTGACCCAATTCCCCAAGCCTTTGTTCTAACAGCAGTTGTCATAGGAATGGCAATGAACATCCTCCTAATCTCCTACGCCATCCAGTTCTACCGGCTGCATGGAACTGTCGATGCAAGAGATATAGCAGAGATAATGGGGGGTAAGAGTAAATGAATCCTCTAAAACGCTTCTCTCCAGGAACCTTTGCTGCGGTGCTAGCTGTTTATCTTTTCTACACGGGATCCGTGAGTAAATATGATTTGATAACAGGCTTTATAGTTGCTCTAATTGTTTCCTTCTTAATAGGGCATTGGCTCATAGAAAATGACCTCAAGCTCCTCTCACCGAAACGGTGGTTCTACGCAGCACTCTACGGTCTGCGGTATTTTCTCGTGGAGGAAACAAAGACACACATAGACGTTGCCAAGAGGATATTTACACTTAAAGCAAATCCTGGGATAATCAGGATACCCCTTGATGTTGAGAGTGACTATGGAAAGGTTCTGGTTGCCAATTCAATAACAAACACCCCAGGGACTGTAGTGATTGACATAAGCGATGATGGGAAGTGGCTTTATGTCCACTGGATTGACGTTTCAACACTTGATGAGGAGGAAATTAAGAGGAAGGTTATCGCCTACTTTGAGGAATACGCCAAGAGGATATTCGACTGAGGTGATTAAAATGGAGCTCGGTCTCATTCCGGTAATTCCACTTGGCTTCGCTTTCTTCCTTCCACCTGTAGCCTTCCTAACAGGAAAGAAGAGGAGGTTCATGCTCATCTATGCCTTGATTGCTTTAACTGCAACTTTCCTATCCTCCCTGTGGCTCTTTGAAAAGACTTACTCTTCAAATACGCCTCTTGTCTACGCCTTTGGAAACTGGGTAGCCCCAATAGGAATAGTTTTTGAAGTAGACAGACTCTCCGCTAATATAATCCTCACCGTAACTTTCGG
>JALWOJ010000185.1 GCA_026995555.1 Acidilobaceae archaeon
GTTCTAGGATCGCCGCACTTGCAGCCTGTACCTCTATTCCTGCGGCCTCTCCAAGCTTCTTCTTGCTTGGAACGTAGACATAGGGTATCTTCTTTTCATCGCAAAGTAAAGGTAAGTGGGCAACTATCTCTGGGGGATCGACATCCTCGGCAATTATGACAAGTTTCGCTTGTCCTCTTTCACATGCCTTCGTGGTTTCATTGGTGCCTTTCTTTATTTTGCCCGTCTCCCTGGCCTTTCTTACAGCCTCATATACTTTTTCAGCGAGATCCTCTGGAACCTCAAACCTAACATAGAAAGGCTTGGACATCTCTCATCCTCCTCCCCATAGGGTCGTCGCAAGTTACAGATAGTATCTCATAGCTTATAAACCTAGCTGGTTACAACCTTTATTTTGGTGGTATTATGTCCTGTTTGGAAAAACTCGGTCCTGGAAAGGAAGCGCCAGATGTGATAAACGTGATAGTTGAAATACCGATGGGAAGCTCCGTTAAATATGAGTTTGATAAAGAGAACTGTATAGTCACAGTTGACAGATTCCTTTACACGAGCATGGTATATCCCTTTAATTACGGCTTCGTTCCGGGAACCCTAGAGGAGGACGGAGATCCTGTGGATGTCTTGGTTATAAGTCGTGAGCCAGTAGCTCCAGGAGCCCTCATAGAGGCCGTTCCTATAGGTCTTCTTGAAATGGAGGATGAAAATGGACCTGATTCAAAGATTATAGCTGTCCCAAAGCCAAAGCTTGATCCCTATTATAAAGAGTGGAAGGACGTTAATTCAATACCAGAGAGCCTTAAGGATAAGATAAGACATTTCTTTGAGCACTACAAGGAGTTAGAACCTGGAAAGTGGGTTAAAGTAACTGGATGGAAAGATGCTAATGAAGCAAAGAAAAGAATAGTTGCAGCGATCGAAAGATATAAGTCTAAACAAGGGTAAGTTGGAGATTGCCCTCAACGAACATAAATAAAGAGGATAAGATAAGGGTTCTCTTGATATTTGTTTTCATGTTCTTGTTTTTAACTAGTAGATATCTAGGACTTCTTGCAGCTCAAGGTTTTACTAAGTTAACATATTCGGTTTCATTGAGCGGGACTGTGAATGTTTATGGTGTGGGCAGGATCAGATGGAAGGCCTATGGTAACTTAATATTATATGATTATGGTAATGACGAGATTAGGTTAAGACTCAATATTAACTACATATCTCCATCAATTCCAGGACTTTTTGATGAAATAAAGCCAGAGCTAGAGGAGCTGTTATTTAATCTTAAGGAGGCTCTAGGAGGTGCGTTAAAGCAGAAGAGCTCTCTCTTCTCCAGAATAATAATACCTTACTATTCTAATGATCTGAAGACAATGATGAAATGCCCAGCCAAAGTTAAGGTTGATTATTATAGTGATCAAGAGGGAGTAACTCTTTTTATGCCAAAGGAGGCTAACTTACCTATTTACATAGCCTTTAACGGAAAAATAGAAGGTGAGGCAACTCTCTCTTCAGCTCAAGGTTTTGTTTGTGGATCTCCTTTAGTTTCTAATGAGACAAGAAAAATGTTGCTTTATCTTACCTTCGGAATCTCGCTCACAGCTATAATATCCTTTGCGGTATTTAGATCTAGGTGGAAGAACTTTTATTGGAGGTATATTTAAAGTATCATTGGGCTTTCAACATTCATAAAGCTACGAGCATTAGAGCATTTTGAATCTCGGCGGGGTAACAGCGAGAATGAAAATGGCAGAAATAAATGCTAAAGGAGGGATACTCTTAGGCCGCAATGTTGTGGTAGATGGTCCTGCTGATAGGCTCATAAGGGTTGTTACACACATACATCAAGATCATCTCATTGGTCTGAGATACAACATCAAAAGGAGTCTCTATGTTGTGGCAACGCCAACAACGCTAGAAATGCTAGAGATACTTGGATATAAGATTCCTATAGAAAAGAAGCTTCCTCTAGATTATAGGAAGCCCGTGAAGATAGATGAGGAGACTATAACGTTGATAAGAGCAAGACATATAGCTGGCAGCGCTCAGGTCCTTGTGGAAGGTAAAGACTATAGGGTTGGTTACACTGGCGATTTTAAGCTACCCGGAACAGCTCCTATGGAAAACCTTGATGTACTTGTTATAGATGCTACCTATGGAAGTCCTTTGAGGAGCAGAAAGTGGAGCGAATGGGAGGCCATAGACGCTCTCCTGAGGATAATTGAGGAACGTAGAGATAAGGGACCCATATGGATCTATGGTTTTAACGGAAAGTTACAGGAAATAATGGTTGAGCTTAGAGCCAGAGGGGTTAGTGACGTTTTTGTTGCCGACTCTTTAACAATAAAACTAATGAAGACAGCTTCAAGGTTCTACGGTATTGATGTAGGAAACATAATGCCCCTTTCCGATTTTATAAAGGATGAGCCCGCCATAGTTTTTGTAAGAAATACAATGTTTAAGACGTTTAAGAGAAGATCTGGAACCCATATAAGACTGACGGGAAGAGAGTTTAGAAACGTAGCCGTCCAGGTTTCAGAAAACGTATTTAATGTATCTTTTAGTGATCATGCAACCTTCAAAGAGGTAATAGAGTATGTTACAAGTGCCAGGCCCAAAATGGTTATAGTTGACGGTTATAGAAGTAAGGATGCTTACTTTACAGCGAAATACATAGAAAAGAGACTTGGAGTAAAATCCATAGTAGAACCTTGAGGTTGTATGAAATTGAGCGTTACCGAGAGAATGTGGAGAGTTGGAAGAGCTATAAATAGCTCCTATCCATGGCTTCCTCCAATTTTAATGTCGATCTCGATCTTAATGTGGATACTTTCTTTAGCTTTTAGAGTCCAAACACCTTTCCTTAGGGGAAGAGTTCTTGCATCAGGTTTTGTTGTATTATATTTAATTGGGGCTTTGATCGAGCTCAGAATACTTTTGCTTGCAAGACTCTCATGGAACCTTATGAAAGATGGAAGAAGTATAGGGCTAAGGGATGTTGCCATATCAGCTTTTTCGATAGCCCTCTACCCAATAGTGATAGGTGCCCTCTTAATGCTAAGAATATTAAGAAATGGAAGGGTAAGCAAGAGGGATAGCCTTTTAACTATAGTGACCTTGGGGTTCTGGCTCTCGGTAGCTCAGACAAGAATCCTTTCAAATATTTCAAAAACGTTATTCACGTATCAGGTCTCTGAACCTGTCTCCAGCGGAGGCAAGTAAAGGGAGAAGTATTCTAGGAATTCTTGAGGCTAGGTCCGAATCAAGAATTATCTTTGCTTTAAACCCACAGTCTTGACAGACAAAAAGTCCAACCTTCATCTCTTTATTGGTGAAGACCCCCAGGGAGACAGGATTCGTACTTCCGCACTTCGGACAAACTAGTTTATTCCTGGAGATTATCCATGTATATCCACAGAAGGGACATATCATTC
>JALWOJ010000186.1 GCA_026995555.1 Acidilobaceae archaeon
CCTGAGGGACCTGCGTATCCTCTTAACGGGAAGTTAGGAGATGTTATGGCAGTAGGACTAATTACGGCATAAATTGTATTATAATTTTTGAAGAGTTCCAAAAAATTGGAGGTGTCCATCAAGCTAGCCCAGCACCATTCTCTTTAGCTTTTCAGCGATCTCCTCATATCTCTTTATTTCCTCCTTTGTGAGGCTTGGGCGAACTCTCTTTAGCGCCTCCTCGAAGTGCTTCATCTCAACAGGTCCAGGCTCTAATTTCTCCCTTAGCTTCGCCATGACAGCCTCTCTGACTAGTGCGGCCAGATCAGCACCAGTATAGCCCTCTGTCATTTCAGCGATCTTATCTAGATCAACATCCTTGGCCAGAGGCACTTTTCTTGTGTGAACCTTTAGTATCTCCTTCCTTGCATTCTTGTCGGGAGGAGGCACATAGATCAATCTATCAAACCTTCCAGGCCTTAGAAGTGCAGGGTCTAGTATGTCAGGCCTGTTCGTGGCGGCTATGACAACAACGTTCTGAAGAGGAATGATTCCGTCCATCTCAGTTAGCAACTGGTTCACTATTCTATCTGTTACACCGCTAGAATCAAATCTATATCCTCTGGCCGGAGCTATAGCATCTATCTCATCAAAGAACACAACAGTCGGAGCTACCTGTCTAGCTCTCTCGAACACTTTTCTCACAGCCTTCTCGCTCTCCCCGACCCACTTGCTCAGTATCTCAGGCCCCCTGACAGCTATGAAGTTCGCCCCGCTCTCCGTGGCCACGGCCTTCGCAAGCAACGTCTTCCCGGTTCCAGGAGGTCCGAAGAGCAGAATTCCCTTAGGAGGCTCAATGCCCATCTCCTCAAAGACCTTCGGATACTTTAGCGGCCACTCGACGGCCTCCCTAAGCTGCTGCTTAACATCTTCAAGACCACCTATGTCATCCCAATGGACCTTAGGTACCTCGACAAACACCTCTCTCATTAATGTTGGTCTTATGACTTTCATAGCGTTGAGGAAATCATTCATAGTAACCTTGAGCTCCTTCAATACACTAAGAGGAATTTCCTTTGTCTCCTCGAGCTTTATCTTTCCTGATTTTATGAACCTCCTTAGAGCATTCATAGCAGCTTCTTTGGCTAGTGCGGCCAGATCAGCACCAGTATATCCATGAGTTATTTCGGCAATCTTCTCTAGGTCGACATCGTCAGCTAAAGGCATGTGCCTTGTGTGAACCTTTAGTATCTCCAGTCTAGCCCTTGTATCAGGAGGTCTAATTTCTATCTCCCTATCAAACCTTCCAGGCCTCCTTAGCGCAGGGTCTAAGGCATCAGGCCTGTTTGTGGCTCCTATGACAACTACCCTACCCCTCTCCTTGAGTCCATCCATAAGCGCAAGGAGTTGCGCCACGACTCTCTTTTCAACCTCTCCGACAACCTCCTCTCTCTTCGGGGCTATAGCATCTATCTCATCAATGAATATTATGCTTGGGGCGTTGTCCTCGGCCTCCTTGAATATCTCCCTGAGCCTCTGCTCGCTCTCGCCATAGAACTTGCTCATAATTTCAGGACCGTTTATACTTATAAAGTACGCTCCTATTTCATTTGCTAAAGCCTTTGCAAGCAACGTTTTTCCTACGCCAGGAGGACCATAAAGGAGAATTCCCTTGGGAGGTTCAATGCCCAGATGCTTAAAGAGCTCCGGATGCTTCATAGGAAGTTCCACTATTTCTCTAATTCTCTCCTTCGCCTCCTCAAGATCGCCTATATCCTCCCAGGTGACTCTAGGAACGTTTCTTAACTTCTCGATCTCTTCAAGCCTTATAGGCTTCTCCCTTATAACTAGTTCTGTATCATCGGTAACGTATACCACATCAGAAGGTTCTGTATGGGTAACCGCAAGAGGTAGCCCACCAACAAATGTTGGTATTATTATTATCTCCCTCCTTATTAAAGGCCAGCCTTTTATATAATCCTTAACATCTTCGGTAAACTCTGGAGATATTCTCAATGCTTCCTCAAGTGGTGCTAAAATAACTCTTTTAGCCTTCTCAACCTTCTCAACCTTTCTAACGGTTACATAATCTCCTATCCCAACTCCTATGCTATTTCTAATATAACCGTCAATTCTTATTATGTTCCTTCCCTCATCACCTGGATGAAGAGGCCAAACCCTGGCAACAGCTTGGCCTTGAGGTCCCTCAATGAGTATGAAGTCTCCGATCTCGACACCAAGTTTTTTCATTGTATTTCTATCGATCCTAGCTATCTTCCTGCCAACATCCTTTTGCTGTGCCTCCTCCACCCTAAGTCTAATCTCTTCATCCACCCTTGACACCAAGAAATTTTGAATAAAGAAGGTTAAATAACTTTCAATCATATACTCTGAAAGTCATTGTCACATTGATTGAGGTTTACTTTCTTCGATAAAATTTTGCTTCATTCTTTGTAGCATTAATATATTAAATATATACATCGTTCGAGCTTAAATACAAATAAATAAAAATCCCTCTAGATATTCTTATGGTCAAGAGGGAATAATTTTGAAAGGTGTTCTTGAAGATAACGTCTAGGCGATAGGTGGTTGTTGTGGTTAATAACAACTCATTAAAGAGAAAAGTGCCAAAAAAGCCTATCGACGTTGATTTTGTCATATCGGTCGATAGGTGTATGATGAGTAACCATCACGGAAGAGAGTTTTTGGGTTTTATGGCTACGGGGCCGGCGATAGGGATCCCGGAAAGCTTATGGAAATGGATAGCCTGTCCTAAAATGAAGGTTGATGATTCTGGAAGACCTTGGCAGGCTCCTTATGGCTTGAGAAAGATAGAGGCTGCGTTGCAGGAGGCGGGATTTAAGGCTCATGTTATAGACCCTGATTATGTTGCATATTATGTGACACATGGAGCCAAGGCACTCATGATAGGTCATCACGACTTCTTCGCGTTTGGCCCTCCAAGCAACGAGTGGTGGCTGATAATGGACAAAGAGCCCGTTAACAGGAAGACGTTCATTAACTTCATAAGCATGCCCGAAATCTGGGAGGCTAAGAGAAAATATGGACTAAAGGTCGTTGTAGGAGGACCTGCTGTATGGCAGTGGGAGGTATGGCCCGAATCCTTAGAAAGATGGCCCGTGGACACCTTAGTCGATGGGGAGGCTGAAAAAGTTGTCGTAAAAATTGCTCAGGCGATTTTAGATGGAGAACCTCTTCCTAAGAAAATAACGATCCCACCAAAGGAAAGCCCTGCTATAGAGGAGATACCTAATATCAAAGCCCCCAGCATTAATGGCCTCGTCGAGATCATGAGGGGTTGTCCTCGTGGATGTAAGTTCTGTAGCGTCACTCTTAGACCTCTAAGGTTCATGCCTCTAGAGAAAATAGAGGCTGAGATAAAGGTTAATTTAGATAATGGTGTTAAG
>JALWOJ010000187.1 GCA_026995555.1 Acidilobaceae archaeon
TGTAAGAAGTGAACCTCCCAAAGTTTTCCCGGCAAGAAAACATTTCCTCATAGAATTTATAGAAATGATAAGAGATATAATGAAAGAGATGGGCTTTGTTGAAGTAGACGGACCTATGATTGAAGTTGAACTCTTTAACTTTGATGTTCTTTTCCAACCTCAAGATCACCCAGCAAGGGAAATTCATGACACGTTGTGGATAAAAGAGCCCTCTAGAGCTGATCTTTCGGAATATAACGACATCGTTGAAAGAGCTAAGAAGGTCCATGAAAGGGGTTGGAAATATTCTTGGGATCCAGGAAGAGCGGCAAAAATAGTGTTGAGAAGCCAGACAACAGCTGTTTCAGCAAGAACGCTATCTAAAAAACCTAAAGAGCCTATGAGGTTCTTCACCATAGGCAAGGTTTTCAGGGCGGATGCTGTAGACGCGTCGCACCTCTCTGACTTCCATCAGCTTGATGGGATAGAAGGTTGGAGCGGATACACCTTTAGAGACCTTTTAGGAACCCTTAAGGAGATAGCTGAGAGGCTTGGACTTTCAATAAAGTTCAAACCAGCTTACTTCCCGTTCACTGAGCCAAGCGTTGAAGGCTACGTTAGGTTGCCTAACGGAAAGTGGTTAGAACTCTTCGGAGCGGGCCTTTTCAGACCCGAAGTTCTAGAAATTTTAGATGTTCCATATCCGGTGGGCGCTTGGGGCTTTGGAATAGAGAGGTTGGCAGCCGCGTATTACAAGATAAACGACATTAGAATCCTCTACTCGAAGGACTACGACTTCATTCGATCTTTTCCAGTGAAGTTATAAATTAGCGTAAACGACCAGCTGACATTGTAGGATTGCTACATGAGGTCGAAATTTTAAACAAGAAAACGCCTCAAGCGCCTTTGAAGAAGGGTGGGTAAAATGCCAGTAGTTAAGTTTAAGGTTAACAGAGTCCTGCAGAGTCTAGACATAGATCTAGATCAACTAGAAGAGCTTCTATTTAGACTTAAGTGTGAAACTGAGATAGATGAAGAAGGTTACATCTACATAGAACTTAATCCTGACAGGCCAGATATGTACTCCCTTGAAGGTATAGTTAGAAGTGTTAAAGGGCTTTTAGGGAGAGAGAAGGGTTTTGTCCTACCAAAAACGACAACAAGTGATATAAAAATAATGCCTGAGCATGTTGCCTCAAGACCTATAGTTGCGGGAGCGGTCATAAGAGGACTAAACTTGGATGATGATGGAATAGAGGAACTCATGCAGTTCCAAGAGAAACTCCACGATACTATAGGAAGGAGAAGGAGAAAGGTTGCGATAGGAATTCACGACTTCGACAAGTTACCGAACAAAGAAATATTCTACAAGGAGGTCGATATTAACGAGAGTTATATGAAGCCTCTGAACAGAAACGAGACCCTCAGCGTTCGTGAAGTTCTGTTGAAAACTGAGCAAGGAAGAAAATATGGTAACATAAGCTTAAGAGGGTCGAAACATCCTGCATTAATTGCAGGAGGTGAAATAATTAGCTTACCTCCAGTGATAAACTCAGAAGTAACTAGGGTCGAACCTGGGACTAGGAACCTCTTCATAGACGTTACTGGAACCGATCTACGTTCTGTTTTAGGGGTGCTTGATATAATAACCTGTAACTTAGCCTACATGGGAGGCAAAGTCGATAAGGTTAAGATATTTTATGAAGATAAGGTTATGGAAACTCCTTATTTAAGTGTTAAGGAGCTCAATGCCGATCCTAAAGAACTATCTAAGATAATAGGAGTAGAACTAAAACCCTCAACAATAAAGGATGCACTTGAAAGAGCTCGATATGTAGTAGAGCTTGATGAGCAGGGATTATTAAAGGTGAAAGTTCCACCTTTCAGGGTCGATGTCTTAGGAACCGCTGACCTTGCTGAGGATGTTGCTATTATGGTTGGATATGAAAAGATAGGTGTTAAGAAAAATCCTGTTACGCTAAGAGGGAACCTGTTAAAAATGACCCTTTTGAAGAGAAAGCTCAGAGATATTCTGGTCGGCTTAGGTTTTACTGAGATAATTCAGCTCACCCTATTAAGCCCTGAAATAATAAAGGCTTTGAACATGGAGAATAAGGCCCTCATTGTAAGCAATCCGGTTCAGATCGAGCACAGTGTTATTAGACCTTCCCTCATTGTAAGCCTTCTAGACTTTCTCAGAGAGAATCAGCACAAAGAAAAGCCAATTAAGGTCTTTGAAATAGGAAAGGTTGCATTCAGGGAGGGCGAGTATATTATAGAAGAGGAGAGGATGGCACTGGCAGTCATGAACTCTAGCGTAAGCTATGAAGACATTCAAGCCCCACTTTATTCCATCCTAAAGGTGCTCTCTCTAAAATATGATGTAAAAGCTTTTGACTTGCCTTTCTTCCTCAAGGGAAGATCGGCGATACTTTTAGTTGACGAGGCTGAGACAGGTTGGTTAGGGGAAATGAGTCCAGAAGTTCTAGAGAAGCTAAGAATAGAGTACCCCATAGCAGTGGCGGAGATAAGGCTGAGCTCGCTGACGGGAGAAGGGAGTTACAAGATACGAAGCCTTTAAGACCAGTTAGGTTAGAGAAAGTGGGATTTAAGGGTGTTCTTCAAAGAGTAATTTTTAATACTGAGGAAGGAAAAATACCTCTGGACCTTAAGATCAATGCCTTTGTTGAGATAGATACATCGAGAAGAGGCGCCCATCTCTCGAGAAATATAGACGCTCTCATTCTATCGACCTATCAGGGACAAGCCAGGAGTATAGAGGATTATTTAGAGAATGTGGCGGACAAACTCCTAGAACTACACGACTATGCTTTAAAGGCAACGGTTGAGGCGGAGACTGTATATTATACCGATATAGAACTGAAAGAAATCAGGGGAAGAGAGCCTGTTAATGTAAAGATAACTGTTTCAAAAAAGAGAACAGGAGAAAAGATCTGGAGAGTAGAAGTCCTCGTGACTGGCATGAGTGTGTGTCCGAGCGCCATGAGCACTATTTCAGAGATTACTGGCCTCTCCTGGGGCCTTGCACCAAGTCATTCACAAAAAGTGTTAATAAAGGGTGCCATAACTACTCCTGGAAAATTTGTAAGGATCGAGGACGTGGCTAGAGCCCTCTTTTTAAGTCCTTCAGCTCCAACATTCACTAGACTCAAGAGGGTTGAGGAGGCGGAACTTATCTTAACAGCCTTCAAAAACCCGAAGTTCGTTGAAGATATAGCAAGAGATGCCATGTGTAATCTCTACAAGCTGGCTAAGGATAAGGGACTTCGGGACTCATTTATCGAGGTTGAAGTTGAAAGTCTTGAAAGCGTACATCCTCACAACGTCTATGCAGCAAGAAGCGCCTCCTTCTCGGAGATAGAAAGGGACACTGATGGCTGCTCGAACATACGATAAACTGACCTT
>JALWOJ010000188.1:0-5490 GCA_026995555.1 Acidilobaceae archaeon
CCTAGAACAATTAATCTGGGTGAGGTTGAAGAGCTCATAGAGAAGTTTAGATTCTCAGGTGATCTTAAAGAGGAGGACGGAAGGCCAGTTATCGATCTAGCTACATTAGGCTATCATAAGCTTCTGGGTAGAGGTAGTTTAAGGACAGCAGCGAAGATAATAGTACCTATGGCATCTGAAGAGGCAAGGAAAAAGGTTGAAGAAGTAGGTGGAGTTTTGGTTTTGTTATCTGAAGTAGAGAAAGGAAGTAAGCAAAGTTAATTTATAACAAAGTATTTGAATCTTAAAAAATAAAAGTTTTGAGATCCTTTTGTTACTTCTTACAGCGTACTTCCATGGGTTCGTATTTGAGCCCTGTTGGTCCAACGTACTTCTCGGTGGGCCTTATAAGCCTGTTATTCTTAACTTGCTCAATGTAGTGTGTTGTCCAGCCAACTATTCTACCCATTGCGAAGATCGGTGTGAACATAGGCACTGGAATTCCTAGCTGATAATAGAGTACTCCAGTATAGAAGTCTATATTTGCAGGAAGCTTCTTCTCTCTCCACATCACTTCCTCGGCTTTCTTCATTACCTTGAGCCACCACTCACCGTCTTTTAATTGCTTAATGAACTTAGCAGCAACATCCGTTCTAGGATCGTGAATCTTGTAGACCCTGTGACCAAAGCCCATTATTCTCTCCTTCTTGGCGAGCTTCTCAAGTATGTACTCTTCGATGTACTCCTCCAAGGGTTTACCAGCGGCCTCGGCTCTGGCCTTTGCATCGAGCAACATTTTCAGCGCTCTTTCGTTAGCTCCTCCATGTAGAGGTCCTTTAAGTGCACCTATCCCACCAGCTATGGCTGAATACATATCGCTGAGGGTGCTAGCTATCACCCTGACCGTAAAGGTGCTTGCGTTAAACCCATGATCCATATAGAGGACCAAGGTTGACTCGAATGCTCTCGCTTCAAGATCCGAAGGCATTCTCCCAACTATCATTCTAAGAACGTCCTTTCCATGACTCAAGTTGGGATCAGGCCTTATTATCGTTCCCTCATTAGCCAAGTGCCATCCAGCGGTGAAAATTACCGGTAACTGGGCGATGAGTCTGAGAGCATGTTCATAAAGGAAGTCGTCATCAAATCTCCAATCAGTGCCATAATATTGACCTAGTAATGTGACTCCATAAGCTCCATAATACATTGGGTGTGTTTTTGGTACATATCTTAATGCATCCAGCACCTTCTCGGGTATTTGGGCTCTATACGTGTCGATCTTCTTCTTTATCTCCTTGTACTCTTCTTCACAAGGAAGTTTTCCGTAGAGGAATAGATGCGCAGCCTCATAGAAGTCGGCGTGTTCACCTATATCAGCTATGGTATAACCTCTATAGATGGTATGTTCTCCCTTAGGATCAACACCACTTATTGTGGTTGTGTCAGGTACTACGTTGTACAAACCTTTAGGGACGACTATTAACTTACCGAGAGGACCCTCTTCCTCTTTACATGCAATTTCTTTTGACAAAGGAGTTCCCCCAAACTTTTTCTTCATGCTTATTATTTTTCTGTCCTCTTTAATATCTTTTAAAATTGTTTAAAGTAAGTAGACTCCTCTTCTCTAGAATAAATACTGATTTTTACTTACGACAGAACACATCAATATTTTTCAAATAAGTTCCTTTAAATATCTACTAAGGATCGCGTAAAGTCAAGGTGCTTACTTATGAGCCAGGAGCATATCGACTTTGAGTACTTTAAGAAGATAAAGTTGAAGGTAGGGAAGGTGATTGAGGCCGAAAGGGTTCCTAAGAGCAAAAAGTTGCTACGACTAGTAGTTGATTTAGGGAATGAAAGGAGACAAATAATAGCAGGATTAGCCCCTTGGTATGATCCTAAGGAGTTTTTAGGGAAATATGTCGTGATAGTAGCCAATCTGAAGCCAAAGAAGCTTATGGGACTAGAAAGTCAGGGAATGTTATTAGCCACATGTACCGAGGAGGGAAGGAAGAAAAGACCAGTACTCCTTACTGTAGAGGATGAAGTCACTCCGGGGGCAGAAATTTGTTGAGATCCGTCAAGGCTGAACTCATCATTAATCTCAGAATCGCCTGGGTTCTTCACGATGTTTATATCAGTTCAATTATGTAAATAGTAGGTATCTTTATAAAAGTTTTCTGTTAGGTTCAAGCTTGGGGCGTGAAACTTGGACAGCATAGAAAAATATGACTTAGTAATCGTTGGATTAGGACCTGCGGGAGCAACACTTTCATATTTCTTAAGAAAAAGTGGTCTAAAAGTCTTAGGTATTGATATGGTTTCCTGGGATCAGATCTGGGGAAAGCCCTGTGGTGATGCTATTGGTGCTCATCACTTTGATGAGACGGGACTGCCTGAACCTAGGGGTAAGGAGCTTAAGGAAAGGGTTGATGGTATACTGATATACAGCCCTAGTGAGGAACACGTGGTAAAGGTCGAAGGAAAGGGTTATATGATCGATAGAAGAGAGCTTGGAAGAAGGATAATTAGCGATGCTGAAAAAGGTGACATAGAGGTAAGACTTAGAACTCAGGCGCTAAAACCTTACTTTGAGGGTGATCTTCTCAAAGGCGTAATTGTTAAAGATTTAGATAAGAACAGAACTTATGTCGTAAAGGCCGACATCGTGGTTGATGCTACTGGAAACAGCGGGGTTATCAGGAGGAGGTTACCGGAGGACTGGCCTGTTAATGAAAAATTAAAGCCTACGGATTCAAACATTGCATACAGAGAGATCGTTGAGCTAGAGAACGATATTGATATGCCTAACTATATAAGGATATATATCAATAAAGAGGTAGCTCCCGGAGGATACTGGTGGTTCTTTCCTGAAGGGAAAAACGTTGTGAATGTAGGTCTTGGTGTTCAAGGTGGTAGGGGATATCCTCTACCTACAAAACTCTTTAAAGAGAAGCTCCTGAGGAGGCCAGAGCTTTTGAAAAGGGTTAAGGTACTTAAGGCGGGAGGCTCTACAGTGCCTACGAGAAGACCAGCCAATACCCTAGTTTGGCATAACTTTATAGGAATAGGGGACAATGCTTTTACAGTAAATCCTGTCCACGGAGGGGGTATGGGATATGCTTTCTATGCAGCTTTCTTAGCAAGTAAGACAATACTCAAAGCTTTTGAGATGGGCGATTTTTCAGCAAAAGGGCTTTGGGAGTTGAACATATCATACATGAGAACTCTAGGAGCTAAGCAGGCCTCTTTAGATATATTTAGAATGTTTCTCCAAGAGCTGTCAAACGACGAGATAGAGTTTGGAATTAGGAATAAAATAATGGATGCTGAGGGCGCTTATGAAACTAGTACCACTGGCGATCTTAAGGCTAACCTAAGTCTTCTCGATAAGCTAGCTGTAATTCTTAAGGGGATAAAAAGACCATTGCTTCTGTTAAAACTTGCAAAAGTAGCAGAATATATGAAGAAAGCTAAAGAACATTATCTCAAATATCCTGAAGATCCTGTGGCACTAGGTAAGTGGATATCTGAGCTGAACAAGATATATGCAGACTTTAAGAAAGATGTGGGAATTAGTTTCTAAAGAAATCTAAAGATCTAACTTTCCTTAAGCGTCTCAGGAATTTCTTTCAATCTTTTTACCATAACATAAGCATCCTCACCATCCATATAATAACCTTTTATTATTCTGACCTTCTTAAACCCATACTTTTCATATAGCCTTATCGCAGGCTCATTACTTACCCTAACCTCCAAATACATAGACTCGGCATCATAAATTTCTAAGGCCGCCCTAATACTATTTTCTAGAAGCTTACTCCCTATTCCTCTCCTCCTATACTCCTCTAGGACAGCAATTGAGACTAAATGTGCAACTTTTCCATAATATCCTTTCGTTAGGACGGACTTCAGGGGCTCTAATATCGAATTGAATAGTCCTCTTGGATTTCTTTTTCTTTCGAGTTCGTTGGCAAGACCCAAAAGTACAGGATCGCTTGTTGTTTCTATCCTGCTCATAGCATATCCTACAATCTTTCCATCAACTTCAGCAACGAAAAATGCCTCTGGCCAGTTCTTTAATATGTGGAGATAGAATCCATACCAGTAATTCTCTGGGAGACTCTTCATGTTGACCTCCATAACAGCAGGTATGTCTATTTCTGTTGCATTCCTTATAATTACTTCCTCCTTGAGAACCATGTCGTTATCACGCCCTTTACTTGAACCTTATCTAATACACAGACAAGCGTTTTCCATGCTTAAATTCCTTACTTAAAAGAATATAAATAAAGCACCAAAACAAGAAAGAGGGTTGCTAATTTGGTTCATCCGGTGGAGCACATTAGAGGCTCGATCTCAAATTATCTTCTCAATAAATGCATAATACTGGGAATAACTGGCAGCGTTGCAGCATACAGAGCGATTGACACTGCTAGGTGGTTAATTAGGAGGGGGGCCAGAGTTGTTCCAATTCTAACTAAGCCTTCAAGGGAGTTGCTTGGAAAAACTCTCCTTAAGTGGGCCACAGGAGAGGAGCCTATAGAGAGCCTAACTGGTGATACTGAGCATATAGATCTTGCTGAAAGCTGCGATGCCATGCTAGTGGCGCCAGCCACATTGTCTACAATTTCTAAAATTGCTAATGGAATAGCTGATAACCCTGTGGCATTGACTGCAATATCTGTCATCGGCATGAAAAAACCTGTAATAGTAGTCCCTGCCATGCATTACAACATGTTATCCACTCTCCAATATGAGAGCTCGGTGGCAACACTTAAGAGGATGGGCATAACAATAATTCCTCCTAGGGTTGTTGAGGATGTAGCTAAGTATCCGGACCCAGCCATAGTTGGTAGGATAGTTGCAACGCTTGCTTTAAGAAGAAAGGACCTAAATGGATTAAAGGTAATAGTTACAGCCGGGGCCAGCAGAGAATGGTTGGATCCCGTCAGGTTCATTACGAATCCCAGTAGCGGGAAAATGGGCTTAGAATTAGCCTTGGAGGCTTACGCAAGAGGCGCTGAAGTCTATTTCCTTCATGGAAGTTTATCTTTCGAACCTCCTCACATTTTTAAAAATTATTATTGTGAAAGTACTGAGGACTTTGCAAACACATTGGAACTGTTGACGGATAAGGAAAGATTTGATGTGATCATTTCAGCTGCAGCACTTGCAGACTTTAAGCCAGAGGTAACTCAGAATGTAAAGATCAAAAGCGGGTCAGACATCAATATCAGACTCGTCCCCACACCTAAAGCACTGTTGTCGATAAAAAAGAGGCCTAAAGTTCTGGTTGGATTTGCTGCCGAGACCTTAAAAAGTTATGAAGAGTTAGAACTAGAAGCTCACAAAAAGATGGAGAAATACGATCTTGATATAATAGTAGCTAATTTCGTCGGCAGAAAAACTTCAGGATTCGGAAGTGATTATATAGAGGGATTAATAATCTCTAAAGGAAGAAAGGCTAGCAGAAGGTTAAAGAGAATGCTTAAAGAGGAGGTCTCTAGG
>JALWOJ010000188.1:5500-13074 GCA_026995555.1 Acidilobaceae archaeon
GATTATTATTGATGAGGTAGTAAAGTTACTTCACGGTGAGTGACATTGAAAAAAGTGTCTCTTGACGATGTCCTAAATTTAAACTATGAGTTTGTTGAAAATAAAATAAAGGATTTCTTAACAGAGGTTCTGAGGTCTACTGGAGCTAAAGGTTACGTCATAGGATTAAGTGGGGGTGTCGATTCAAGTGTTTCTGTCACTTTGGCTGCGAAGGCTGTTGGCAGGGATAAAGTTTTGGCCTTAATTATGCCAGATCACGAAGTTACACCTCAGGAAGATATAAATGATGCTAAGATACTCGCAGAAACATTAGGTTTGAAGGTTCAGATCGTTGACATAACTCCTATAATTAAGACGTTTATATCGTCAATACCTATCTATGAAAATGAAGAAGTAGATAGACTTCCAATAGGTAACCTTAGAGTCAGGACAAGAATGTGTTTACTTTATTATTATGCAAATAAATATAATTATCTGGTTTTAGGTACTACGGATCGCAGCGAGTGGTATATAGGTTATTTCACTAAATATGGTGATGGAGCGGTTGACGTTGAACCCATCATAGTTCTATACAAGAGTCAAGTTAGAAGATTAGGACTACATCTAGGACTTCCAGAGAAACTTGCGATGAAGCCAAGTAGTCCCAGGATGTGGCCAGGACACACGGCGGAGGGTGAGCTCGGCATCTCCTATAATGACATAGATTTAGTTCTATATTCAATTCATGATCTAAATCTCAGTCCAGAAGAGGTTCCAGAGGCCACTGGATTAAGTAGAGAGATCGTGGAGAAAGTCCTCAGACTGGAGAGGAGTAGTTTACATAAGAGAAACCCTCCTTTGCAGCCTAGTTTGGAGGTTGTGAAGGAGGCAATGAAAAGGGAGGGAAGTTGAGAAATCACTGTATTTGTGTATCCGTACCTCATCACATTACTGCATTCTTTGTCCCTAGATATACGGGGGACCTCAGAACCTCGGGATCTTATGGTGCAGGTGTGATAGTAGGGCCCGAAGGTACGGTCTGCTTGGGGGAGGGTGAAAGACCAACAAGGGATCCTCTGAGAGAGGTAGCCTTAGAACTTGGCATTTCCAATGCAAGATTCAAGCTGAAGGATCCATTACCCTATGGAATGGGTTACGCCTCAAGTGCGGTGATGGCTATAGGAGGTTCGATAGCCATAGCGTATAGCCTAGGGCTTCCTCTAAACAGAGCTCTTGAAGTTTCTCACATATCTGAAATAAAATCTAGAACTGGGCTTGGAGACGTTCAAGCAATAGCCTCGAGCTCTCTGGGTGAAGGAATAGTTGTTAGAATTGAACCAGGTGCTCCTCATCTAGGTCGCATTGAAGTGATATTGATGCCAAGAACGGTCTCGATGTTAAGTCTAGAATTGGGCAAAATGAATACTCAGGAGCTTTTAAATACCTATGGCGTTGAGGAGGCAAAAGAAGCAAGCTTCTCCTTAAAGAAATTGATGGAGGATCCTTCTTTCGAGAACTTCATTAATTTATCAACGAACTATACGAAGAAACTTTCACTACTTAGAAGACTTTTTGATTATCCTAGTTTAGAGCAAAAAGTAGAGAAAACACCAGGGCTTGTAGGATACTATGTTAAGAAAAGAATCGTCGTTATGTTCGTTGAGAGGGATATGGTCGGGGATGCCATAGGATATCTTCTGAACAACAAATTAAAAGTTAGAGTGCTTGAGAGTAAGACTACAGGTATCACAATCCAGGAAAGAAGGTGTTAGACCTTGGACGAGTTTAAGATACCCAAATCCCATCCAAGATATCACAGTCTACTCATAAGGGAGAAGCTCGTTGAAGGCTTTAAAAAGGGCATGGTAGTGCCAGAAGGGCTCATAGCTCATGGAAGAGGGGAGGCATTCGACTATCTACTAGGTGAGAAGACTCACGAATTTGCAATAGCATCAATAAAGGCCACAATAGCAAGTCTTCTCTTGGCTAAATCACCAATAATATCAGTAAATGGAAACCTAGCTGCTCTTGCTGGTGAGCAAATAGTTGAGCTCTCTAATCTTTTAGAGGTACCTATAGAGGTGAACTTATTTTATAGAACAGAGGAAAGGATAAGGGTTATAGAGAGATACCTTAAAGACCTTGGAGCAAGAAATGTCTTAGGTAGCGACTGCAAGAAGACATTTATACCAGGCCTAGAGAGTTCACGTGGCATAGTTTGTTTAAATGGGATTTATTCAGCAGACTTTGTTCTTCTAGGTATTGAGGACGGAGATAGAACGGAGGCTTTGAGGAGAATGGGGAAGAAAGTCGCTGCTATAGATTTGAATCCCTTTTCTAGGACTGCTCAAATGGCGAATATAACGATAATAGATGAGGCTACAAGGGCTCTAAGTAAGGCCATAGAAGTAGCAAAGGAATTTAAGAAGTTAGAAAGAGATGAGCTCGAGAATATAGTCAAGAATTATGACAACAGAAGAGTTCTTTCAGAGGCCTTCAAGACTATTCTTCAGAGGCTTGAAGATGCTAAGAGAAGAGGGTTATTAATAAGCTTTTCCACACATAGCATTACCAAGTGAGAATTTTCAATTCACTCTTTGCCACTATGGAAAGAGGTTGTGACCTGAGAACTATATTTAAAGCTAAGATCCTCAAAAACACTTTTCTCCCCTCTACTTCTTCTCATTAAGACAAGCCTTTCGCTGAGCTCAAGTATCTCCTCGGCAAGGGAGATCTCAGCAGAAAGTTCATCAGGAAATTCTTCCTCTGCCTTTTCTAGGAAATCAACTATTCTAGGAAGTTTTACAAATATTATTTCATCAAGCAGTTTAGGAGAAACTTTTATGCCATTTTGGAGCCTTTTCAGTTTCATAAGCAGCTTCTCAGGTTCTAAAGCATAAAATTGAATCCTTAAAAGGCGGGCTCTTGGCGGTAATGAATTGAGTTCTTCAATGCTTCTTCCTTCATATTCAGCTACTATCTCTTCTATTGCCTCTAAATCTACAATTCTCCACCAGTGTTGATTACTAGATTTATACGTAGTCTCAATAACTTCATATTCTTTCTCAAGGTTAGATAAAAGTATCGCTGGATTATACTTTATTCCATAGGAAACAAGCTTACGTTTTATGTCTTTATAACAGAAGTCTCCTAAAGACGCCCTCCCCCAGTTTTCTTTATAGACTTCAAGTATTGCTTTGAGAACGTAATAACCTCTCTCGCCATAAACATTGATGAACTCTCTTAGCTCTTTTATTGGCATAGTATGGGTCACCTGGGGGAGGGCATGCCCAGAGAATATGTAAGCTTCAGGGATTTTGGATATATCCCAGGTTGAGAGAAGAGGATTGGTTCATTTGGACAAAAAAACTTATGTCGTGGAGATGGAAAATGTTAAAAAGAGTATAGGGAAAAAGGTAATACTTAAGGGTATAAACTTAAGGGTTAAAAGAGGCGTGGTTCATGTTATTGCTGGACCTAACGGAGCTGGCAAAACCACAACTCTCAGAGTTATGTTGGGTCTTTTGAGAGCTGATGAAGGAAAGATAGAGGTGCTGGGAACTGATCCTAAGAGCCCTCAGTGGACAAAAACTCGTGAGCTTATAGGTTACCTTCCAGAAGATGCAGGTGTTTATGAAAGGCTTACGGGCATAGAGAATCTGTACTACTATGCAATGCTGTATACAAGAGGCAACAAGAGGAGGGCTTGGAAGCTCGTCGAGAGGGGTATTAAGATCTCAGGCCTCTCAAAGGAGGCTTTGAGTAAGAGGGCCGGTGGGTACAGTAAAGGTATGAAGAGAAGGTTACTTCTAGCTCGAACTTTAATGCATGAGCCTCTTCTAGCGGTGCTCGATGAGCCGACATCTGGATTGGATGTGAGATCTGCAATAGAGGTCAGAAAGCTTATAAGAAGTCTTGCTGAAAGGGGTTCAACTTTCATAATAACAACCCACAACCTCCTTGAGGCTCAATATATAGCAGACTACGTCTCATTTATTGATAAGGGTAAGGTTGTGTGCACATGCAGCGTTGCAGAGGCACTTGAAAGCTTTGGTGCTGATAACCTAGAAGAGGCTTTTGTAAAGGCAACAGGAGGCATGGAGAAGTGAACATTAGGATAATTGCTTGGAAGGAGATCATAGACCTTATCAGGGATAAAAGAACCTTAGTTGTGACAGTCCTTCTGCCACTGCTTGGCATGCCTGCTTTAGCCCTAGTTGCAGGAGCTCTAGCCTCAGCACAGGTGGTCCATGTATATATAGCATATTCTGAAACGCAGAGCAAAACCGTAGCCGAGAAAATAGCCTCTGAGGTCTTAGCTAAGTTGAACTCTCAGGGATTGAAGGCAGACGTTAAGGTAGGTCTTCCTCCGAGAAACCTGTCTAACGTGGACGTATATCTTTTGCTTCCTAGAGGATTTTATGAGAATCTAACATCAATAGGAAGACCTGTAATTGTATATCTTAAGGTTCTTGTAGGTAGTGTTAGTGCAAACATGGCTAAAAGTGCAATTAGAGGAGTTTTAAATGAC
Source organism: Acidilobaceae archaeon (assembly GCA_026995555.1). GTDB lineage: Archaea > Thermoproteota > Thermoprotei_A > Sulfolobales > Acidilobaceae > JALWTO01. The sequence continues at coordinate 10,011 of JALWOJ010000188.1, forward strand.
ATTTCTTGGAGCTTGGCCTATAGGAGAGTAAGTACATTAGCCAAATTAGCTAACATAACTTTGAACCCTTGGAATGTCTTAATCCCTTTGAGGATCGTGGAAGGATATTATAAGCCTGGTGGTGCCCCAGCCTCTTCAACGCAGGCGGAGGTTGCCACCACAGCTAGGTTAATAGAATTAGGTCTTTTCTTTGTAGTAAATCCTGCAATAGTTTATATAACGGATGCTATACTTGGCGAGAAGGAGAGAAGAACCGTAGAAAGCCTTCTCATAACTCCGACATCAACCTGGGAGCTCCTTGCTGGAAAACTCATTGCTACAAGTTTAATAGGCTTTGTAGCAGCGATGGCTGATACGGCAGGACTCTTTGTTTACTTTATGTTACTCGCAAGGACGGGTCTGAAGATTACTTTGGGTCTCATAGCTCTTCATGCAATAACGAGCGCAGTGTTGGTCTTCATGACCGCATCGACGGTAATACCCTTTGTTGCAAGAAGCCAAAGTGTCAGGGCTGGTCAGAGCGTGGCAGTGTTGTTTACATCGTTAGCTGCAGTCATATATTTTGCAGCACTACTTGTAGATCTCACTAAACTTCCTTTCACAGTTAGAGCAATCCTTTACTTAATACCTTTTACTCATGCGGCTCTGGCAATCCATTATTATATACTTGGCATGAAACTGAAGGTGCTTGTACACGAAGTTATAATGCTAGCTTTTACTGCAGCATCACTTTTAGCTGGTGCAAAGATCTTTAGTTCAGAAAAACTAATATTGTATGTAGAGTGAAGTCCTAATTATTGATGAGCGGGATAGCGGTCTCTGATCGATGATGAGGGATTAACCTAGCGAAAATGAGAGTACTTACTATGATTTTCTTACTGGGATTTAGTGTTGTTTGTTGTTCCTCCTCTTTTCAAAGCCCTTTTGAACTCTCTGGCAAAGACTATGGCTCCCTCCTTCCATCCATTCTGAGCTATAGCTTCAGTAACCTTGACCCAATCTACATAATAAACTAATATTATGAGAAGTAAGGTCAAAAAGGCATATATCGATGTCGTCACTCCCCAAAATACAGGGCTATGAGATCCCTCTGTGGAGACCGTAGATGAGATGTATTTAGCTATCCAAGAGGCACTTGATGATATACCAGTAACTATGCCTGTGAGAATTATCTTGCCCAGAGTAACTCCCAAGAGAAAAGTAGATGACTTAAAGCCAGCAGTGCCAAGGGGGATATACACTACGTCATCAGGAAGAGGAGTTGCTGCAAACAGTATAACAAGGGCTAAGATGCTGGTCCTAGAGTTTTGTAGGACTTTCTTCATACTCTCTCTTTTCTCTTTCTTCATAAACTTTCTCCCGAAAGCGTCAGATGCTATAAAAACAATGAATTTGCCTAGCCCAGCTCCCACACCAGCTGAGAGGGTCAGTAAAATTATATCCCAAACACTCTTTGCAACAGCTGAAGCGATAGCGAGAAAGGCTAAGTAAATCGCTGGAAAAAAAGGAATCATGTTTGTAAAGAATGCTGCAAGGAAGAAACCTCCGTAGCTATAGCTGGAGGAAAGACCCTCAATAAAGGCTTTAAGCGACTCTGCTAGACCAGCAAGGCTGATCAATCTTCTCTTCTCACCTCAAGGGGTTCCTATCGCTCCAGACCTTCCTCATCTCTTCAGTACGTCCCTGCCTCGACATCCCCCACTAGCTTAGAAGAAGCTTTTACAAAAAGTTATAGGTTTGTCTTAAAGATTCATCCCGGGGAAGTTTTTTGTCCTCAGTAAAGGTTTTTGAGGCTCTTGCCGATAAATACGACCTCTGGTATGAGAGGAATGTCGTTACTGCCCTAAATGAATTAAGGCTTGTTCAGCGCATGGTTAAAGATAGACCTAGGCCTTGCGTTGAAATAGGTTCTGGCAGCGGATATTTTGTCAAAGGTTCTAATTGCGATCTAGGAATAGAACCAAGCCTTTCCATGGTCAAGATAGCAAGGAGGAGAGGTGTGGAGTCGATAGTAGCCTTTGGAGAGGACATTCCTTTGAGAGATAAAAGCGTGGGCACAGTATTGATGGTGGTCACGCTCTGTTTTCTTGATAATCCTCTTAAAGTTATTCAAGAGGTGAAAAGAATTCTAAAGGATGGAGGCTCATTTGTAGTTTGTGTGGTTCCTCGTGAAAGCTTCTGGGGAAGGCTATACATTCGATCATCCATATCAGGTCACCCGTTTTATAGGGTCGCTAGGTTCTATTCGGTTAGGGAAGTCCTGACGCTATTAATGAATGTCGGATTTAAATACATAAGAATGTTGGCGACTCTAAGTTATAAACCATGGGAGAGACCCAGGCCTGAAGGACCGAGACCTTTCAGGGGTAAAGAGGGGTTTGTCTGCATTGAATTTGAAAAGGATGAAGAGGCTCGAAAGGGCGGAGAGATTCTCGATGAAGAGCCCGCGCAGGGCAGATCTTCAAGGACCTCTTAAAGAGTTTTTACCTCCTGTACTTTGTGTATAAAGATGAGCCCCCGGTTGCCCGCGGCTTCCCGGCGGCGGCGCGGGGGCCACTCGGGGCCGAGCCCCGAGAATGAGCCTCTCAGCCTCCAGCCGCGGGCACAACATGTTTTGTTACCTAATAGTTAAAGAAAGGCTTAGATCACGTTCCTGTCTAATTGGTTAGATCTTGAAAGGCCTCGACTAGGTCAATCAAGGCTGTTATAATTATTATGAAGGAGGGCGTCGTATCGCCCGGTAACGTTTAATAGCCCCGGGAACTATTGTAAAGAAAACACGGCGCACCCCTGCAGGGGTGCGCCGTTACGCTTAGTCAAGTGGGGCCCCGAAGAACCCTAGGGGAGGTACCCCTAGGAGTTTCGGGGCCGACGGGGACCAGCAGGCCAGCGCTCCATGTAGAGGAGGTAGCACTGTCCCCTTCCCCGGGACGGTCGCAGCCGCGGCCGTAACTCCGGTTGATCCTGCCGGACCCGACCGCTATCGGGGTAGGGCTAAGCCATGGGAGTCGAACGCCCCGCCGCTGCGGGGCGTGGCGGACGGCTGAGTAACACGTGGCTAACC
>JALWOJ010000189.1 GCA_026995555.1 Acidilobaceae archaeon
GTTAAGGATGATATCCTAGTTCTCAAAAAGATCGATGCTGGGAAGATACTAAAAGATATTGCTAAAGATATTGCTAAAGCCGGGCTAGACTTAGAGGAGCTTACTAGAGAAGTTGAGGAAGAGGCCAACAGGATTGCAAAGGAAAAAGATTTCTATTAGAGAACGTGGGATAATGAACTAATGCATACTAGTATTAACTAAATCATACTAGTATTAACTAAATAAAAGAAGTACTACTCTACCTACACAAGAAGCGAGGATATAGCGCATGCAAGCTAGCGTAAATGCTGGAGGTAGAGAAGAGCGCTATCTACTGCATACTCGCCAACAAGTAGGAACCACCAGAGATTGTGAGAGTCAAAGTATGCGATGCAGTAAACCAAGAGAAGTAGTTGATGAAAATACTCGGAGAGAAACAAACGCTCTTCCAGCACAGGATTATTGATGAAGAAGGGAAAATAAACAAACCGCTAGTTTTTATCATAATCGACGCTCTCATGCAGGATGAGGTGGCAAAAAGCAAGGTTCTAGGATACCCTTTAAAGTACTACAAGTTGAAGTATTACAAACAAGAGGTGATAGAAAGACTGTTAAAAACATTACCAAAAAATCGAGTTGAGATAGGGTACCGAGTTTGAGAAGTGGTTAACTAAGAAGAGCAAGCCTCTCTTACGATGAACATTAAATGGCTATAAGAACTATTTGTTTCTCTGCTTAGAAGATAAGGTACTTGAATGGCACATGATAAAGCAACTATCAATTAACAAGAATGCTATGTAAAGATGGAGAGTATTATCTAACCTAGGTGAGTGTGCTAGGTTTTTCGACACTACATAAGATAAGATACATGTATGCACAGGAAAAAACTTAATTGGAACAATTATACCAGGCTCTTGCTTATAATACTAGCTAGGCACTATGGTCGTAAGGTACTGCAGAAGCCTATCAGTATCGAGAACCTGAAGAAGGTCTTGATGGTTCTTAGAGAGAAGGGGCGTCTACACGCTCTACCTGTTTATAATATTTGGTATTACTAGTTTTGAACACATTAAGATTACTCAGGAATTGTAATGAATTGGAATCCGGTCGAGGTCATCCATGTCCCTTATCTTAATCATAACATTAAAAGATTGGAATGTCTAAGTGACTTCTTTTGTAGATATTATACTGGTGGTGAGAACGACCGCAAACCAATAAGTTTTGCCTACTTTCCGAAACAGTTACTTTTTATTAAAAAATATAGAATAAGAAAATATAGATAAAATACCTGACAAAAGACGCATTGAAAGGATAGTTACCAAGTTAAATGGGTTAACCTCCCAAAATATATCAGGATCTACGCCTTAAGAGAAATGAGACGAGTATTTGGAGAAACTGACGTATGGAATTATAGCGTCCAAATTTGGGGAACTAACAGTATCAACCCGCCATTATATGGATCTACTTGAATAAGCCAATAGAGCCTACCTAAGATATGTTGAACATGTTCGTGCAATAATCGGAGATGCTATATAGATGAATCGTCTTTTTAATGAACTTATGCAATAGCTGGCGTTAATGAATCCCATTATATTCAATCTCTACCACTTATTTTAAGGATATAATTAAGATAGTTCACATGTACAGGTATTATGTGTTTAGGTTCAAATGTTTCTATGACTTCTGATAATTGATGGGGGATAGTAGTGTTCCAAACCCGTACATGATATAGTTGTATTTTCACTTTCCTAAACCATCCTAGGTTGTTTTTGTTGCTCAATAAATATATTCCTCATTAATTGGCTCGGAGGATAATAAAGCTACTACAGTTCTTCCTAGATGTTCTTTTCATATTTAATACGTACACTATCTAACTTATAACTAGCAAATTCAAACTTACGTAGTAAAAGTGGGCATAATGTTTTTAATGTTTTCCAGCCAATACTTATCTTGGTGGAACTTGTATGTCACATACTTCAGGAGCAGGTGACTTCCGGGTTCTCGTAGCTTCTTCTCTCACAAAGCTTCACCCCGGTGCTGGTAGGAGTCCTGGCGTGGTCGACCTACCAATTATTAGGGATTCTCTCGGCTACCCTTATGTTCTTGGTACCCAAGTTAAGGGCACCTTAAAAAGCTTGCTGGTCAGGAAGCTAGGGTGCCTGAAAGATGACGGTAAAGTCAACTATGACGACGCGTGCTCATGTTTGTACTGCCTTCTAGGAGCTGAGGTTGGTGGAGATGATGTGAGTGCCCTGCAGGTGACCGATCTCTATCAGCTTCTAATACCTGCGCCTAGTGCCGAGGTGGGAGTTGTCTACGTTACCAGCCCCACGCTACTCTCCTATGCAGTATCTATCCTCGAGGCCACTAGCCTGAAGGATGAGGCTGCAGCTCTTAGAAGCGCTGCCCAGCTGGCTGGGCAGGGCAAGGCTGTGGCATCCTTCAAGCCATCCAATGGTATCATGTATCTTGGTCTCGAGAAGGTTGAAGCCGAGGCTAAGGAAAGCGACTTAAAGAGTACATTCAAGAAGCTAGCTAGGTACTACAAAGATCTTCACCCACTCTACGAGACCATGGATCCCCTGGGTAGGATTCTGATAGTACCCGAGGAGGAGGCCGTGAGCATTATCGAATCCCTCCTCTACCGTGTGACAAGGGTGAGGCTAGACAGACTAACTAAGACGGTGGGCGAGGGATTCTTGTGGACCGAGGAGTACCTACCTTGGGGCACCCTGCTAGTGGGTGGCATAGCAGAAACGGGCTTCCACTCTAGCCATTGTAGCACTTGTAATATCTTTAAGAACAAGGATCCTATCGGGGTTCTTATAGAGTTACTCAAAGAAGCAGGAGTCTATGACGGAGAAGCAATATACCTAGTCATAGGAGGCAAGGAGAGCGTTGGAGGAGGCCTAGTCAAGTTGTCAATTCACTAATATGCAGGGGGTGCTAAATGATGTCAGGTGACCCTGTAGCCCTAGCGCTTGAGCATGCTCTTAGGATTAAGGAGGTTGCTGAGAACCTTAAAGCTGGTGGGCGAGGTTTTAGGCATAGGGCCCGCGACTTTCCCAGCCTAGTTCTGAGCACGGGGCTGGTACCAGCCCTCACATTCTATCTCTCAAAGGTAGATCAAGGGGATCTATTGAACGAGACCCTTGAGCTCCTTAGGGGCTCAAAGAAGCCTGAGGATGTTGCTAAGAAGTTAGGAGGGGAGCTTAGTGATAAAGAGAGCGCTGGCTACGTCGTCATGCTTGCTGTGGTAATTGCGGCGATTGAAAGCCTCGCAGGAGTTAACCTTCTAGCTGGGGGAGGAGATCCTAGGGTACTTCTCGCCCAGGGTCTGAAGGAGCTCCGCGATAATGTAGGTAAAGAGAGG
>JALWOJ010000190.1 GCA_026995555.1 Acidilobaceae archaeon
TCCGATAGTCTACTATAATGGCTCTAGGATAGGCAGGTGCAGTAAGGGCGGAGAGCTATGGCACAGGGACGTAGTGGCGGTTTGGAACCTCCTCTTCAGGGTCCTGCGGGGCGATGGGAGCCACGCTCCAAGCCCCGCAGGGCATAATCTCTTAGATGTGAGGCTCGTTCCGTTAGCCTCGAACGCCACCCATGAGCCTATAACCCTTAAGAAAGGGTTATGGGCGAGGTGGAAGTCCCTACCGCTGATACAGAACGCTATGGTTTTAAACAAAATGAGGCGGTAGGGACAAACGGATCACGACTTCTCCTCCCTTACGAACTCGGCCACGTTTCTTCGACCGCACTCGCCCTTCCTTAGCCTCTCCGAGCACTTGAGGTCTTTATCTATCATGGCAACGTTCCTCCTGTAGAACTCCAGCACCTCGGGGCTGATCCCGACGTCCCTCGCCCAGTCCCCCAGAAGCTTATTGTCGCAACACCACTTCTGGGCCATGTCCAAGATTACGTGAAGGTCAGCCAGAAGACCGTAGGGATCTCCGTAGACGCAACCCACAAGCCTCCTGAGCACCGATATCATCTCCCTGCTCCACTCGGTCCTCTTAGGGCTGAACCTCTGAGTCCTCATATCGTGGCTGAATGTGGGGAGCATGGACACTATCGTAAGATCGTCGAACCTATTCTTTACGCACTCGAGCACCTTCCTGTCGGAGTTCACCTTGTCGAGGAACTTCTGAGCGTGGACGCCCGGCTCGTCTATCAGGAGGTCCACGCTCCTTATCTTTGCGACATCGGGCTCCACTCCGAGCTCTTTAAGAAACCTATACGCATACTTCAGGTGGATTTCGTGGGAGGGCAAAGAAAATCACCCCAGAACCAGCGCCAGAATATAAGCTCTGTTTTCGAATTTAAAAATTTAGAGCACCGAAGAATCTGAATATGTCAAAATAGATCTTTTGTTTAAATATATTCATAGCAAAATGAATATATACTTTGGATGATAATTCATATAAAAAGGGTGTTAAGAATGGGAGGGCTAATTGCTCCAATAACATGGGGGTCGTTGATATTTAAAGTCTTGAGCATGGAACCCCCACAAGAACCTCTGCGTGCCCCGTCGCTACTTACCCCCTCCTGATAAGCACGGGTTTAGAAGATCCATAGGAGCGGATCCCAACGCCCGCCACTACAGGCTCAGGCTGAGCGATGGGAGGAGCATCCATATCCTCGAATACGAGGACAGGTACTGCATTCACTGGGACCTTAGAGATCCCGATGAGGATCCGATAGGCCACCTCTTGTTGGACACCCCATTCATCGAGGGAGTCATAGAGGGCGGCTTCTTAAGCGCCGTGCTAGAGTTGTTTTTCGATGAAAAACCCACCCTAAGAAGGATGTTGCTGGCATCAGCCGTGGGAGCGGCTATACTGGGCATTCTGAAGCTCATTGCATCCGCCCATTCGGCCTCCGAGAACCTTGCACTGCGCGACCATGCAATCCGCGTCGGAAACTTGGAGCTGAGACCTAGGATACTCTAGAGAGGGTGGGAACTTCGGCGACAAAACCTCAGGGCAGGAACGTCTACCTGAGAGAGAACCTAACGCTTCGGGCTTAAGGTCTCAGTATCCCAACGACCTCCTCTGCCTCCCTCCTCATCCTTCCCGCCTCCGCCTCCAGCAACGTTGCAACCCTCAGCCTCACCTGATACGGGCACGAGGAGCAGGCCTGAAGGACCCTGTAGAGGACCTCGGGCGAGGGCCTCCTCAGGCCCTTCGCATACATGTACACTGCGGTCCTCGATATTCCTACTTCCCTGGAGAGCCTCGAGGTTCCTATGCAGGAGGAGCAGATCCTGACCACCTCCCTGCACGTCTCAGGAGAGAGGCCCGAGAGGAACGCCCAGAGCATCGCCGGGTCCCTTCCATTTACACAGGTGTTGAACCTATTAAATGATGTGTTAGAGAAGCTCTGCGTTTAGGAGAAGGCCCCTTCTCTAACCTAAATTAACGAGTACTTTTTGTTCGACGACTATTAGGTGCTGGGAAAGCCAGGAAAAGCACTTTATACAATAACATAGTTATACAAGTAGTTCTTAATTCCTATAAAAGCCTGAGGAGCGGGAGGAGTTAGAGAAGGTTCCTGAGAAGGAGGCGATAAGCTTCTCTAACCTGATTTTAATTTTTATATAGTAATACATCACCGCCATATAATAAGTTATAATAAAGACCTGGGGTGGAGGATTACTTGACTAAAGGGCTTAGTAAAAAGGAAGAAGAGACTCTTAAGGAGCTAATCGAGACTTCAAGAAGAATAGGAGTAGCTCTTTCAAAAGAAGCTGGCGAAGCTATTGAGTGTATTGAACGTGAAAGAATGCTTCCTATAACAGTCTCACTAATGCAAAGAATTAATGATTTCCTGTACTTTCTTGGTAAAACTATTAATCTTCTGAGTGAATGGGCAGAGAAGCTTTTGAATGAATATAGCTCAGATCCCGAAAGGGTAGCTATATCCATAGCGTTCTATGAAAACATAGATGTGGTAATATCTCCGCTCTTTCAGGTATATAATAGTATAATACAGGATATTAAGGTTCATTATAGTAGAAAAGACTCTTATGTTGAGTCATTCAAAGAAAGACCGCTACCATCCAGCTATAAGGATGTTCCAGACGAGTTATACCAAATGTTCTTAGAAATGAAACAGATTAAGGCATATCTCATAAGGTGGCTACCTATATGTCCTAATGCAACGAGCTGAAAGGATAAAGAAGAGATGTTAGAGAAGAGTTTCTTCTTAAAAATGTTTCTTCTCTAACATAGTAATGGTGGTTACATAATATGAAATCTCAAAATGATATAGATATGAAAATCAAAACCATTACATTGATTGTAATTGCGGCTTTACTTATAGGGATCTCTTTAAGCCTCTTCAGCCGATATCCTGGCATCCAATATGCTACTGCAGCAATTAACGCTATGGTTGCCCTAGCCATAATAGCTCAATCCTACTTTACTGGGTTTCTTGCTATCCAAACCAAAATGTCTTTAGACCTGCAGATACTCAGTGGACCCTTTTACAGCCACATAGCTGCATCTCTAATAACCCTCAGGCTCGTGTCCAGAGAGCTTGATAATATCCTGAAGTCAGGAAATATCGACACTCAAAGGTTAAAATTGATCTTAGAGGGAGAGCCTCATACAGATCATGCACCACTAATTATAGAGCGCTATATCAGACCTGAGCCCGCTTCCACAGGATCCGCTAGAGGTGCTATGATTTACAAAGCAAGAACTCCTAAGCTCAAGAGATCTCTGGAGATATTGATGAAGGCTGTGAGCATAACAGATCATGAGTCCGAGGACCTTGTAAGAGATTTAAGGAAGGCCTCTCAGCTAACAAACAGCTTAATTTCAAATATTGACTTGAAGAAAGATCTTGAATCTCAGATAAGAGAGCTTAAGAAGGTTATTGACAGAATCTCTAAAAAAGCTGAGGAGAAATTTTACGTACCAATAAGCGAGCCTATACTGGAGGATTTCTCGTTCTGAGTCTAGGAAACATGAAAGTTAGAGAAGTTTCTTTAATAAAAATATCGACATTTATGGTAATGCACTATCAAGACTGAATAATACTTTATTTATTTTTTAGATTAAACTAAGTAAAGTTCCCATGAAAAACAAAAAGGTGTAAAAAAGATGATTACTATTCTCCGAGATATTTTAATATTACTTGTTTCAATAGTTTTCCTTCTGATTATATTCTGGCTTCTTTTTGGAAATAAGAAATTTTCTGAAGAGGTTTTGTGTTTAATCTGTAAAGAACCACAAGGTTATCTGATGGTGATTCTAACAGCAGCATTAATTCTTGTGATATCAATTATAGTACCCAGTAATCAGTATGTTTTGATAGCAAGGATATTACCAGCAATAACGGTTTACATAGCCGCAATAATCAGCCTGCCCTCGGCCTGTCAGTATTGGTGTCCTAAAGAAGATGGTTACAACCAAGGGGTGAAGCGCAACAATAGTTCTAATTAGAGGTATAGTTTCTCCTTAAGCTCAAAGTTCTTTTGACAACATAATTATCCACACTATTTATTATTTAACAGACGTACCTCTAGGAGGTGAAGAACCTTGAGGTATAAAAATAGAGATTTGACCATAGCACTTATGATAGCACTGATAGGCATACCACTTATATTAGCTATCCTAGTGACGACAGGGGTGCCTCAAGAGCTATTGTACTACATTAACATTTCACTTACCTCCGCAACATTAATAGTTATGGCTACAGAAGCTGTGACATCACGCGAACAGACGTCATTATTTATAAGGCAATATTACAAACCTCGCGTCCAGGAATTGTACTGCAGATTTCTAACAGTTCAAAGTGAACCCAGAAAGATCATAAAACATATAGATGATTTTAGAAGAAATAATCTTAGCCTGAACGAGCTGATTAATAAGTTGAAAAATCGCCAATTGACATTGATTTCAGGTACATTAAGGGAAATATCTATGTTGCCTGATCTATCACAAAAACTCGTAAGGGACCTATTGAAATTAACCGAAAAACAAACCTTTCAAACCGTACAGACGCTAACTAATTCGAACAAAGGTAAAGATGTTGACCTAATCCGACTAATAGATAGATTATATGAATCTACTAAGAGCCTGGATGAGAAACTACAGCTACTACGGCAGGAAATAGAGCAGGTCTACCTAGTAAGCGAACAACAATGCATGTTTAAACCTAGGATGGTGGACTGAGACGGGCTCATGTGACCCCCGTGTCTCAACAGACATTCTTTTTGTCTTTCTCCTTCCTGAGCTCTTCCAGCCAGTCGAGATAAAATGACCATGTAATTCCGACTAAGGTTAAACATGTGGCAAATACGACTATGCCCAAAGGAGTCATTTCCATCATCTCCTCTCTACTCCGACAAGATTGGTCATGGCCCTCCTGAGCTCTTTAACCACATTATGATAAGCACTAACCCACCTCTCGGTCTCTGCAATATTGGGCCTTAAGGGAGGCCTTTCGAAGGCAATCTCCAGCTTTGGCCACATGAGGTAAGGATAGCTGGGATCCCTGTAGACCTTGATTATGCTTATGCCCAAAGTGTCCATAAGATCCTTAAATCTTTCATCCTTAAGGATCCCGGCAACCTCAACCTGTAAAGTCTTAAGCGAGCCGAGCAGGGTGGACTGTATTAATGCTTCTACCAGCCTCAGCGCCCTTCCACCTCCGTTCTTACCTCCCTTGGCCCACACCTGAACGTTTTTCTTCGCAAAGGTCTCGACCCTGAAGTTCTCGACGAAGAGGTCTGGGCCTCCGAACCTTGCTGCGAGCCAGTAAACTCCCTTGTCGAAATCCACTATTCCCCTCCCCGCGAGCCTCCTCAACGCCTGCCACACCCTGTTCCTGAGCCTAGACCTTGGAATGAGGTGGCCCTCTATCCCCATAAGGGCTAGGACTTCATTAACTATTGCCGAGAACCTGGCCCTCCCTCCCAGGCTGTACAGGGCCGCTAGGACCAAGCGCTGGGTCCTCCCCAGGTTGGATGGCGTAGGGCCCCACAGCGGAGACTCCCAGGGCTCTAAGGCTAGGACTCCCTCAGCGCTTTTGTCTTCATTCCTTGAGACGCGTCTTCGGCTCGTCTCATCACTTATTGAGACAGGTGTCTCAACGGCCCCGAGGCGATGAGACAAGGCCATGAGGGCCTCCTCCGGATCCTCCACAGGTATACCTGCGCTCTCTGCCTTGGCCAGGATCCTCTGAACCCTCTTCTGGGCGGTTCTGGGCTTTAGGGAGGGCCAAAGGATCCTCCCTATCCTCATGGCTCCATAGCCTCTAGCCCTGTACTCCAAAATTATCCTGAGGAGGTACAGCTCCCTCTCAGAGAAGCCGTATGTTAGAGAAGCTCTGGCCAGAACCCTTGGGAAGGGTTCTCTAACTCTTTCCTCTGCCCCGCCCTTCATCCTTACCTTCAGGGCGGGGCTCAGTGCCAAGATCTCACTCCCTCAGGCACGGAACCTTTTCCATGGCCCTATCGTACTTGGCCCTGAGCTCCTCCATCTGATCTCTCAGGAGGTAGTGCTTCTCAACTACCTCCCTGGGGGCGTGGCCCATGATTACGTTCAGCTCTAAGGTGCTCAGATAGTGACTTAGGTGCTCCGCAACCCTCTTCCTTATGAGCTTGAGCTGGAACCTGTAGCCCAGCACTTCGTCCATGGCCCGGTATATGGCCTCTCTTAGCCTCCTAGGCTTGAAGGGGAAGAGCTTATTTGAGTCCCGTCCCCTGAGCCTGAGCGCCTCCTCCCGATAGTTCAGATAGCGCCTAAAGGGCTCTACGGCCGCCGCGGGTATGAAGGAGTAGTAGTCCCTCTTGGTCCTCCGGAGCCTCCAGACCCACACCAGACGATCCTCCAGCCTCAGGGCGGTGAGGGGGAGGCCATAGACGGTCTCGACCCTCAGACCCGTGGAGGCCAGCAGGAGAAGGAAGGCGTGCGGCGGCGATCCCCAGGGGAGGGAATTCAGCACGCGACATATCCTGTCCCAGGAAGGGGCTTCGGGCGCCCTCCAGACCACCCTGGGCCTGGGGATCGCCGCGAGAAGCTCCTGATCCTGGATAACTTCCTTCACGAAGAGCTTTAGGGCCTTGTACATGTGGTTGGCCTTCCCCGGCGCCTCGGCCTGAACGCTTCTGATGAGCTGGCGCACGTTGTGCTTCGTGAGCACCCAGCCCAGGGAGTTCAGAGCCTCACGGAGATAGGCCAGATAGTCCCGAGCAGTTTCAGGGCTTAAGTCCCCGCTCGCGGTCCTGGCCTTGAGGTAGAACTCGAACTCCCTATAGTGGGCCTCCGTTATCTTGAAGGCTCTCCCGGTCAGGCCGAGCTTCTCCAGCTCGCGCTCCAGGGTGTTCAGAAGGACCTTGGCGCTAGCGGGATGGGCCTTGGCCCACTCGACCGCAAGCTTAACGATCCTCTCCACGTCAAGCCCCCTGATCCTTTCGAGGCTTATGTACGGAACGAAGTAGGGAACCTTTGCAAGATCGTCGTCAGAGGCAATGCTCAATAACTTTTCTAATACGCTGTCAGGTATCGGTCTTAGCCCTGACCTCATCTTGTACAAATAAGAGCGCGAGACCCCTAGCTCTGAAGGCTTAACCTTATCTCCTAAAACGAGAAGCAGCTTCCTTCTGGCTTCTTGCGGAACCTCCTTAGGATCCGGCAGCAATTCCGGTCCCTCACTATCTAAGGCTGGGGGTGGGTCTCGGTCGGAAGGGCCTTCTCCATCTGTGAAATTTTTGGGATACGCCTCCTTGTCCCGGAGGGCGTATGACAGGCGTATGACAGATAGGGGAAGCGGTAGGGGGTTAGGTTCTTCGCAAGGTGCCTTATCCGATTGAGAGGAGGTATCGGAGAACTTGGTGCTGGTGCGGCCGCCGGGATTTGAACCCGGGATCGCCGGCTTGGGGGGCCGGCGTCCTAGTCCAGGCTAGACGACGGCCGCCCCTAATAGAGGAAAAAAGAGGCTTTAATAAAGACTTCTTCAATCTCTTATACTCTGAATAGGTCAGATTTCCCTTATTGTTTCCTCAAGCACACATTTTATTACCTCAACAATTTCGTTTAGGCTAAGAAAGTTGTTCAACCCCACCTTTATAGCAAGATCTGTATGTGGGGGTACATGAATAAAACCTCCATATCTGTTGTTCTCCCTAGCCCAGGACATGACAAGGTATCCTAAAACGTTACAAAGGTAGGATCCTATGCCCACCGTAGGCCTTAGTGGGAGGTTTCTCTCGATCGAACATGACCTAACTATTCTAGAGACTGGAAGGGACGTCTTGACAACTTTGATCTCATTCCCCTCTATGAGATCAAACTGGGTCTTAAAACCTTTCTCGTCAGGAACTTCAAAGCTTATTACGTTCGAGGATGCAAGCTCTAAAGCTACCTTCCTTAAGGAGGGATTAAGGCCTACACCAACAGCTATCTCAGGATCTACCTCATTGAGATAATCCTCTGCAAGCCTCTTAGCATCACTAAAGCTTACAGGAAGCTTTTTACCAACGACCTTACAACTTCCTATCTCAGAGCCGTTAAGCCTCTCGACGATTAGCTCCGCAGGGTTCCACAGGTATCTGCCAAAGTTCGTATATCCCATGAGGAGAACCTTGCAGCCCAAAGATCTCACCCCAACTTTTCTTTAAGCATCCTTAACAAAGCTCTAGCGTTTTCTAACATCCAGTGGTCGTTATTAAAGAACACATAGACCTTTTTCGGATCAAACTCTAAAATCTTCTCTACAACCTCTGAGAGCTCCTCCTCTGAATATTCATGAGCATACCACTCCGATCTTCCATGCATTCTAAGGTATATGATGCCATTAACAGATCTTATCCAGACCCCTATGGGAGAGTCTATCGAAACTAGAGCTATTCCAAGCTCCTCAGCGATCCTAACTGTGTCCTCAACAAACCAGCTCCTGTGACGAAACTCAACCGCGATCTTCCTAGGCTCGATCTCGGAAAGCTCCACAAAATTCTTTAGCTTGTCAATGTTCTGTTTTGATTTTGTATAGTTTGGGGGCATCTGAAAGAGGTAGAAGTCGAGGATCTCAGCCCTCTCAAGAGGCTCAAAGAGGGTCCTGAACTTCTTCCAAATGTTTATCGCCTCCGGCGATAGCTTCCTGTAGTGTGTTATTGACCTGTGAACCTTTATCGACCACCTAAGCCTCCTTCCTTTCCTGGCCCATCCTATAACTTGATTCCTGAAGGGGAACCTGTAAAAGGACGCATTAAGCTCTACAGCATTAAGGCCACTAAACTTAACGTACCAATCCAGATTTCCAGCCCTGTTCCAATCATATAGCCAGCCCGAGGTCCCAACGTAGACTTCTGCCACTGCTTCCTGCCTCACAAGTTGTCAATCGTTCTCAGTTCATTATTAATAATATTTTAAAAATTAGGCCTTAGTCCCCTCTGAAGTTTTGCTCCTCGTGACTATCTTTCCTACCATAGAACATTTCTTGGCTAGGAGAAGTTTCGGTATATGTTCTGGAACGACCAGCTCATCAACAAGCCTTATTCCCCTTACCTTCCTTTCGATAAGGTCCCAATCGACGTCGTCCTTAAAGATGAGTTTGTCTATGTTAAGGAACATGACAGGCTTCTCTGTGCTCTCAAGATCAGTCCTTGAGACCTCAAGCTCCTTTATTCCAGTGATCACGTCAACATCAGGAGTTGGGAGTGTGGACTTGATTATGTTGGTAGACTCCTTTAACACGGTAGCTCCCAACTTCCCTAGCTTTATTCCTATATCGCTGCCAACGCTTATCAGGGAGATCATCATCTTCATGGCCTCGTTTAGCAACTTTCCTATGCTGACATTCATGTTCTTCGCTACCCTGCTAAAGGCCTCATAAACCTCAGGATCTATTCCCCTTATTGTGTAAGTTTTCTCCCTCTTCTCCTCACTCATACATATTCACCTATGTATTACATGTATTTCAGAGTTTATATGTATTACTGAAAAACATAGGCTCAACAATATTAAGGCAATTCTGTTATTTAAAATATGGTGTACAACCTTGTCCTATGTCATTAGGGCAGTAGTTCTTAACGATAACGAGCCTACTCAAGGCCTTGCCAACGACTGGGGTTGGAGCATTTACATCGAATATAAGGGCCTTAAAATACTGTTTGATGCAGACACCAGACCGGACGTCATAAGGTATAACTCTGAGAAGCTTCATGTAGACCTTTCATCAATAGACTTTGCGATCCTAAGTCATCATCATTACGATCACTATGGAGGCTTCGCAGCCTTAGCTGAGAAGAAGCCTGGGGTGGAAGTTTACATCCCCCCAGGCTCTGCCAGCTGGGCCCGAGGGCTTGACCTGAAGCTAATAACGATTAAAGACTTTACGAAGATAAGGGAAGGCTTATGGCTAAGCGGACCTTTAAGATCTGGGATATGGGGCATTGAGGAGCAGGCCTTAGGGATAGAGGTGGATGGAAGACTTTTTGTTGTGGTGGGCTGTAGTCACCCGGGACCGGACAGATTAACGGAAACCCTTGCTGAAAGAACGGGCCTTAAGGTACTTGCGGTCTTAGGAGGCTATCACGGTCCCAGCCATAAACAGTTGGACAGGTTAGCTTCAATGGCGGAGAAGGTGTGTCCTGCTCACTGTAGTGGGGGTGAGGCAAAGGAGTATGTTAGCAAAAAGTATCCCGAGAAGTTCTGCACGGTAAAAACAGGGTCGACAATATTTGTTTATCCTGATGGCAGGATAGAGGTCGTTGACTACAAGCCCTAGGGGTTGAACCATTGAGCGAGGAGATAGTTTTTGGTCCCGTACCTTCAAGAAGGCTTGGAATGAGCCTTGGCGTCAATAATGTCTTCTCAAAATATTGCACTTATTCCTGTGTCTACTGCCAGGTCGGAAGGACCGATCACCTTGAAATAGAAAGGAGAAGGTTTTATGATCCTCGTAAGATAGCCGAGGAGGCAGTTAAAGCCTACAGGGAGAGAAACCCTGATGTTGTCACTTTCGTTCCAAACGGTGAGCCCACTCTGGACATAAATCTGGGAGTTGAGGCCAAACTCATCAAGGAGATGGAGGACCTTAGATTAGCTATACTCACAAACTCATCCCTTTTCTTCATGGAGGATGTTAGAAATGACGTATCTCATTTTGACATAGTTTCTCTAAAGGTTGACACCACGAATTATGAAACCTGGAAAAAGATAAACAGACCCCATCCTAAACTTGACCTTAACGAAATACTTGACTCTTTAATCACCTTTTCAAAGGAGTTCAAGGGGACGCTTATAACTGAGACAATGCTGGTCTCAGGGATCAATGATAAGGAGGACGAGTATGGAGGGATCGCAAAGTTTCTCAAAAAATTAAGGAACTTAAACAAAGCATATATCATGGTTCCTGTAAGGCCACCTGCGGAAAGCTGGGTAAAACCTCCAAATGAGGATGCAGTGCTTAAAGCATACTCTATCTTTGTCGAGGAGCTTGGCACAAATAGGGTTGAGCTTCTCGTCGCCCCCGAGCCTTCAACATTTAAGTTTAAGGGCGATCTTGAGAAGGAAATAGTTAAGACTATTCACGTCCACCCACTGAGGCTCTCCTATGTTGTTGAGCTTGCTGAGAAGAAGGGTATAGATCCAAATAAGGTAATAAGTGATCTTGTTAAGAGTGGTGAGGTCAAGCTTATTGAGTACGAGGGCGAGAAGTTCCTAGTGCCTAAGATAAGGAAATGACTTAGATAAATGCCTCTTTTAACGTAAGCTCTTTAGGCAAAATAACCTTAGACAGCTCGTTCCACAACCTCTTTATCTCATTTATGGGAGTTTCCTCTAGAAAAGTATAGGATCTGGCGGTTTTTTCAATTAAAGGTCTTGGAAGGGATACCAGGTTTGAATAGCTAGAGCTGTCAAACCCTAAAGCCCTAAGACGAGAAATTGACAGTGCAAACAGCTCCTTTATCTTTTCAAACCTATCGCTAATGCTCACATGTCCCCCCAGAACGCAACAGAAGGGCAGATCGCATTCAATAACATCAAATCCCTCTTCCCTTGCCAGGGTTAAGTAAGGTTCCCAGAGAACAGCCTTCTTTACGACACCCTTCCTCAACGCCTCCAGAAGCTTGTCTCCCCTTCTCATGTAAATTCTTGGTCCTTCAAGGCCCTCATGCTCGGCACACAATTCCATTGTTGAAGCCATTGTTGTTGCATGACCTTGGCCACTATTTCCAACAGCTATTCCTGACCCGCCCCCACTACCCCCACCAACAATCTTAACCCTACCCAAACTCGCTCTATGAGCTAGGAGAAGCGATGGGACAGGAGCCATGCCTAAATGAATCCTCCCTGAGGCAAGGTCAAGAGCTAACTTGAAGGCCTCATCATAAACTATTATTTTCACGTCATCATATATGTCCTTGAGTGCCCTTCGAAAGTGGAGGATATAAGGATATTCGCTCGCCCTCAAGATCCCTAGCCTTAAGATTCTGACCGGAAGGTCCTTAGCACCCTTAAGTATTAGCAGAGTTCCCCCCTGCTTCCTTATTTCAACGAAGCCTTGAATGCTGAGCTTACGAATCCTTTTCCAGACAGAGCTCTTTGAGAGGCCCAAGGCTCTGACAAGCTCTGAGAGAGTTACTGGCGAGAACCTCTCGACGGCCTCAAGTATCTCTATGTCAATCTTATCTACGTCTTCCACTCCCTTACATCTCCTCGGTCCCGCGCGGTGTCCTCACAGCAATCGCTCAGTCCTACTAAGCTTCCTCATCCTTTCTAGCTCCTAAATATTTTCGGAAGCCTCACGCCCTTTTGTCCCTTATATTCACCCTTATATGGGTTCCTTGCCGGGCTTGAGAGCTTCACCAAAATTAGATGGAGGAACCTCTCCCCAGCGTATATCTTTACTGGGAAGCTTGAACCTATGACCTCTATAGTCAGCTGGCCCTCAAACCCGGCATCGACAACTGTAGCCGGTATGTAGAGGCCCAACCTTGCAAACGTGCTTCTCAAATTGACAAGGCCGGCAACGTAGCTTGGCAACCTTATGTATTCTTCTGTGTGAAGCAGAATATGCTCATAAGGCCTTACTATTATTTCATCCGACTCCCCGCACTCATAGAAGTTGTCCGAACTTTCAGGGCTTCTTATGTCTAAAATTTTGTCCGTGTCCTTGAACCTGCAATAACCTTTACCGAGCCTAAGATCGAGGCCGTTCTCCCTTATGGTATCCTCTCTAAGAGGCTTTACTGCAAGGTCTCCGAGCTTTATTAAAGCGTTTATGTCCCTGTCTGAAAGGATCACCCTGCTCGCCCAAGAGATACATTAAATACATAAAAAGAAGAGTAAGAGTCTAGCCAGGTAATACCTTAATTTGAGAGTAAGATATCAGACTCAATAATAAAATTATTGAGTCGAACAGAATATTAC
>JALWOJ010000191.1:0-16760 GCA_026995555.1 Acidilobaceae archaeon
GCTATCTCTCACAGGCTCATAAACTTCCTTGAAAAATTTTTGAGGATTTTCAAGAACGCTTGGAGGAAATCTAGATACGTATTCAAGTGCGGCTCTCCATGCATCTTCAAACCTTATCCCAGCCGCTTCAAACTTTCTAGCTATGTTTCTGTCAAAGTCCTCCGGCCTCTGCTCAACATCACCCATTATGAACCAACCATTCTTAGAGACCTTCACGCGCTCCCCAGCAACTTCTACCCACTCTACTTTTGAAGGCTGTTCCCCCTCTAACTTCTTTCCTATAACTTTAATTTTTCGGGAAGCACTTCTTGCAGGACCATAGTATTTTGCCCAAGCATAAAATATTGCCCTATTTAATCCAAAGCTCTTTGCTCTCTCAAGATCTCCAGTAAGCAAATAATATCTTGCGGCCTGAAGAAGCCCCATAACTGGGAACCTGCCAACTTTGATCTCAGCTTTAGGAATAGAAACTGCAGGAGCGGAAGTTAAGGCTATTGACGTTCTCGCCAGCTTTCCCTTGACTAGCCTTAGAGCCTTACGGGCTAGATCATCAGATTCTCCCACCTCATACGTTCTCCAAGCCTCAGGATCGTGTTTATAAAAGTCGGGCTCCGTCCAAGAGAGCGTAAAGAGGTCTAAATTTTCAGGGTTCATGGCAATAGCTACTCTGTCAAGTTTTCTATGAAGACTAAGAGGTGCAGTGAATACCCTCTTTTGTCCAACTACGTTTTCAACCTTTATAAGTCCTCCACTATCTTTAATGACCTTCACTATCCTCTCTTTAGTGTTCCTCAGAATATACTCTGTTACGGCAAAGGCCATGTTTATTGGATGGTCTTCTGATAAAACATTCTCAGAAAAGGAGTTCTCGTTTATCCTAACATGTGCACCAGCGCCCGTCCACAACACATAAACACTCCTGCACACCCCCTCTTCTTCACATAAAAAACTAGTTATGACCTTTGCTACCTCTATTACATAGATCCAAGCTCTTTCTATTAACAGGTCATCCACAACATCTATATCAATAAATGGGGTTACCTTAATTACATTGAAATCATACTTGCTCTCAACGTCACTTCTATCGTCTAACTTTTTGAAAACTTCTATGGTACCATAGATGCTTCTAGGTTTGAGATAAGAGTATTCTCTTAGGATAGTGGGTATATCTGAAGGCTCCTCAATAGTTAGTGGCTTAGATCCTTTCCATCTAACCCAGCGCTTCTCCTCCCCCTCTACTGCAACCCATCTTCCTCTGAGGAATTGGTGAATTTCATTCATAACCTCTTTTTGAGAATAGTAAGTAATGACGTTCAACGCCTTACCCCAGAGGGCTAGAGTTTTCGACGAATACAAATAAAAAGGGGATGGGCTTCATCAATAAATTAGCAGGTCATTAGGTTAACGTCACAGAATATGTCTATTATTGAAGTTAAAAGTTTAGCGGACGTCCTAGCTCCATACATACCTCTCAAAAGCTTGTAGATATCAATAAGACTTCTCTCTCCATCAGCCAGAAATGAAGGTTCCATTAGGTATATAGTGAAGACGTCGAGCCCTTTGATCTCCTTAAGTATTTTTGATAATTCTAACGCCTTCTCAAAGCTTCTTTGAGCGACCTGTCTACCTCCAAAGATAACTGGAACCTTTCTCTTAGGTCTTACGTCCTTTGGTAACTCAGAGAGCCTTGGCTCATCGGAGAAAGCCTTTAATCCATAATGCTTTGCTACAAAACTTCCGACAAGTTTAGCGCCTGTAGTATCACCCTCTGAAAGTCTCTTTATGTATATCTTCTTGAGGAACCACTCTCTGAAATCGTTAGGTGCAAGGGGAATACTAACCTCTGAAGCCAGGAGATAAGCTGTTGAAAGGGCTATTGAAGTTGTCATCTTCAGCATTCTCTTGGATATTCTGTTTATGTCATCTTCATCGGTATGATATCTGGTGTCAGGCCATTGAATTAGAGTTACACCTGGCGATCCATAAGCTATAAATATGTCATGATCACTTCCACCGCTGTATGGTTCGATGGCATAGCTTGAGAGGCCCGATAATTCGGCAATTCTCAAAAGAGCTAAGAACGACACTTCCTCCACATCACCAGGCTCCGAAAGGCTGCTAAGATATAGATGTAAGGGACCCTCATTGCCTCCAGGCTCAACTCCAACCATATCTAGATTTACTACCTCGTCCACCTTTCCTTTAAGGAAGTTCTCTACTGCAACAACAGTTCCTGTATATTCTGGAATCCAAAGAAATCTAATTGTTTTCTCTGGTATTTTCAGCAGGTTCTTCTTAATAATTCTAGAGAGGGCTAGGGCACACTCTAGATTTGCTGCAGAACCACTGGCATTGTCATTAGCTCCAGGAGCTGGATGGCATATGTGCGATGATATAAGTGGACCCGAACTTCTCCTCTCACCAAACCTAGCACAGACAATAGGAATTTCAGGATCTGGCTTAAGTTCTGAATCTATGTAAATCTTGATCTTCTTGCCCTCAACTTCCCTAACAATTCTATAAGGCAGAGAGATCGCAGGGAGTTGAAATTTAGACAGGTTCCTGTATTTTAAAAACAGTCCTACATAAGGGACGGCGGTCTCCGGAATTCCCTTTCTATAAAAGGCTATAGCCGCGGCCCCCGCTTCACTTGCAAATTTATAAGCTATTGTTCTATCTCCATCGGTCACGACCACCTTTCCCTTGGCTTTTTCATATTCCTGAGGCTCCCACCATCTATTAATGATAACTGCCTCCGCTTCTACAATCCCATCTGTAGGCGGGCTGTGTGCCACTACAATGGTTGGGTGTTCCCTAAAGCTTAATCTCTCATCATTGATCTCAATCCAAGCTTCCCTGACATTCCAGCCAGGTGGAGTCGGTAACCATTCTGGTGCATCGGAGGAGGGTATGGATTTTACCTCTACATCGAGAGTTCCGTCGCTCTCCTTCTCTATTTTCTCCGCAACGGCTTTGGATGCATTCCAGAGACCATCGCTTATTTGTATCCTATGGAATGATGAAATCATCTTAACGAAGTTGTAAGCTTCAAGCCCGCTAACTTCTTTATAGATTTGATCGAAAATATCTCTGAGAGAGGATACCACTTTTCTTCCCTCAATTAATTTTTAAAGCGGAATTGGTTTTAAGCATAAAGATCAAAAATAATAACCTTATCTCAACTCTATAATAGGGCTTGACTAGGTATAGGCTAGTAAGGTGTTAAAAATGGCTACAGGAGGTATCAAGTTCTGTCCAAAGTGCGGAGGGATTATGAGGCCTATGAGAATAAATGGAAAATTGTACATGGTTTGCACAAGGTGTGGATACAAAGAGGAGGTTAAGGATGCTGGTGTAGTTACGGTATATTCCAGATCAGTTAAGATAAAGCATAGTCCAAGGGAGAAGACAGTGGTAATAGATGAGTCTGAGGTTCCTAGAACCGCCAGTCTCCTTAAAGGTGTTGTACGATGTCCAAAGTGTGGATCTGATGAGGTTTATGTCTGGATGGTCCAAACAAGAGCTGCAGACGAACCTCCAACGAGATTTTACAAGTGTGCGCGTTGCGGGTACACTTGGAGGGAATATGCTTGAATTTAGACGATGATGTTTGCATTTTAGTAGAGACTTTAAAAAGAATTTCATTAAAGATTCTTAAAGATCTAACGGAGGCATTAGAAAAAACCCCTTACCTAGTATCTTCAAGACCTCTTATAGAAAGCTCGTTGAAGCTCTCCGAATCCTTGGTGAACGTATCTCTGGAACTTTCATCAAAAATTCCCTGTTCCAACGTTAAGGAGCACCAATTATAAACTTCTAAGGGTAACTTTCTATCTTTTGGAGCGGGTGCTGGGAAGTGACCTCATTTAGATTCAGGTTCAGAGACGCCAGAGTATGGAGGTATATGGTTTCATCAATAGAGAAAATAATAGAGGATGGAGTGTTCGTTGTAAATGATGAAGGTTTAAGCCTAAGGGCTCTTGATACAAGCCACGTCGTTATGATAGATCTTTTCTACCCCAAAGATTCCTTCGACGAATGGGAGGTTGCCGAGGAGGCTACGTTCGGCGTTTCCTTTAAGGAGTTCTCGAAGATCCTAAGAAGAGCCCAGAAAAACGACGAGCTTGTTATAGAGGTTAAGGATACGTTTTTAGATGTAATTTTCTCTGAGCCTTCACTAGGAGAGAGGGTATTTAGAATGCCTCAGATCTCTCTGACGTATGAGAAGCTTCCAGAGCCAAAGATAGAGTTTACCGTCAGAGCAAAGATTTTCAGCACAACCTTCAGGGACGTAATAAGAGACCTTGAGGCCGTGGGTGAGACGCTAGTCATTAGGGCACCCGAAGAGGCAGATAAGCTTATAATGGAGGCTAAAGGTGATGTTGAACAAGTTGAAATAGAGCTTCCTTTAGGAAGTAGTCTTATAGAGCTTCAGGTTGACTCACCCGATAAGTCAGCTTATAGTATAGACTATTTCTCTCAGATGAGGGCTGCTGCGCAAGCTGCTGATACTGTCTCATTAAGTTACGCAGAGTATGCCCCTATAAAGGTTGACATGGAGTATACTGGTGGTGGAAGGTTGACATTCTATGTATCGCCAAAGGAGGAGGAGTAGAGGCAGAAGGGAGGAGGTTTACCTAAAGGTCGGAAAGGAGGAGCCTGAGACTCTCTTAAAGAAGCTATACTTAAGTTACTATAGCATAGATCCACATTTAATATTACCAACAGATATTCAGTTTAGGGAGTTTGCATTCCAACCTTGGGGCTCAAAGTCTTATGTTAGACATTTATCGTTTAACAACGTTGAGGAGCTCAGAAATTATCTAAAGGAAAAGATTCCTTTACATGCATATCATTCGATAGCCTTATACGAGCTTCCAGAAGCCCCGAAAATGGAGGAGAAAGGTTTCCTTGGTGCAGAGCTCCTTTTTGATATAGACGCTGATCACCTTCCTGGATGCGAGGATAGGTTTGATGATCACTGTCTTATGAAGGCGGCAGAGGAGGCAGGAAGGCTTATAAAGATCATTAAAAGAGACTTGAACGCTGAGGTGTTCCCCTATTTTACAGGTAATAGAGGCTTCCATGTGAGAGCCTGGTGTGAAGACTGTCTTAAGTTAGGAAGAGACGAGAGAAGGATGATAGCCAATTACGTTAGTGCTACGAATATAGATGTTGAATTACTTTTTCCGAAGTCTAAGAAAAGATTACAGCCAGCTATACCCTCAGCTGATGATCCTGGTTGGAGAGGTTGGATAGGGGGCATACTTGAAAGGAAGAATCTAGGAAACTTACCGTCTCTTAGTGGCAAAGGGGGAGAAGCAAAATCCCTTCCTCGTCTCCTTGGTAGGGGTTGGAAAGATGAGCTGCTAGAAATTATTGAGTCGGAGGCAATAAAGATAGATTTGCAGGTTACTCAAGACATAAGTAGGCTTACAAGAATACCTGGAACTCTTAATGGGAAGGCTTCCATGTTAGTTACTTATGTAGAAGATCCCCTAAGCTTTGTTCCATCTAAAGAGCTTTCTCCCTTTAGCGGTGAGCTAGAAGTGAGAGTCTTAAAAGATTATGAGGGAAAGCTTCTAGGGGAGAAGTTAGTCTTAAAAGAGGGGGAGGAAGTAGAGTTACCTGCAGGTGCAGCTATAGTTCTTATCACCAAAGAGTTTGCAGAACCAATACGAGGGGAGATAGTTGTCAGAGAGAGTTCCAGCTGGAGGACCATTCAAGACGTCCGTTGGCCTCCACGAGTCATTGAACTTGGAGCATCTGATTGAGGCAAAGAAAATACTATCAAATTATTGTTCAACATTCAATGATTTCTGTCATAAGTACATTAAGCTCATAGAGGAAATGGCTATGCTTACTGCAAGGACTCGGGTAGATGACCTAGCCTGGAAAGAGGACTATAGCGGCATTGATTCAGGAATCTTTGAGATGATAAGGAGACTCGTCTATATGTATTCTAAGTACATTGCCGGTTTTTACCTTACATCCGAGGATAGAGTGGCAGTTAAGATTCTAAGGAATGTATCATTGGAAAAGATAAGCTTAGAGGAGGGTGAAGTAATATTTTTACCGGTGCAGGAGGCTTTTGCGCTGTCGCTTGCCGATCTGGCGGTTCCTATAGAGAGTAATCTTATAAAACTGCAGAGGAGTTTTCAAAAAGGAGGAGAAAGACAAGGGGGCCAGTGAAAAATGAAGTTTCCAAAAAAGATAAGGACTTATTGCCCTAGGTGTAACACACATACTGTACATACCGTCGTTGTTTATAAACATGGGAAAAGGAGGGCGATGGCCGAGGGTCAGAGGAGATATGCAAGAAAGCAAGAAGGTTATGGAAGCAAGAGAAAGCCTGAGCAAAAGAGATTTGCTAAGGTCACAAAGAAGGTCGTTTTAAAGATTACATGTACAAGGTGTGGATATACTAGACACATATTGTTGGGTAGACTAAAGAAGATAGAGCTTGTTGATGTTGTGAGGTGAAGGACTTTGGTCATTGCCGGAATTCCTAGAAGGAAGATATTAATACCTGA
Organism: Acidilobaceae archaeon; assembly: GCA_026995555.1. Taxonomy (GTDB): domain Archaea; phylum Thermoproteota; class Thermoprotei_A; order Sulfolobales; family Acidilobaceae; genus JALWTO01. The sequence goes on from JALWOJ010000191.1 coordinate 6,534, forward strand.
ACCTAGGAGCAAGTTCTTGGTAGTAGTTTGTCCTAACTGTGGAAATAGACAAGTAGTTTTTAGTCATGCAACATTTCCAGTAAGATGTCTGTCATGCGGGGAAATACTTGTTAAGCCGACGGGCGGTAAGGCGAAGATTTTAGGAACCATCGAAAGGGTGCTAGGTTAAGGAGTTTAAGATCCGGTTTCATTGTATCTATATTCAATGCTTAATATCTGATATTCTAGGTCTAGACTTGATTCTTAAAAGTTTTGACTTAAGAGCGTTTAATCCCTCATACTAGGCTTAAATGGCAACTCCAAGATAAAATCCAACAAGACCGAGTAGCATATAGAAAAGAACCCTTTTCTTGTGCTTCAATATATCTTCTTTATCTAGATGATTTAGTATATAAAATGAATCATATAAGAGGCCTATATCAACCACTGCAACAGGCAGACTATAAGCAATTAGATTAACAAGTCTCTTAATTACTGGCAGGGGACTGAGGGCGACTGCTGATAAGTAAAGTATGGCTGAAATCATTGCTGCAAATTTTGGACCTTTCATTATTGGAAGACTTCGCACCCCAGCCTCTTTATCTCCCTTAATATCCGCTATGTCCTTTGCTATCTCTCTTGCAAGAACAGTAGCAAATATCATGTAATAATAGATCCATATAATAGAAGGAAACTTGTTCACAGAAGCCGCTCCGAATATTAGTGGGACAGTCACAGAATAGGCAACCATAATATTACCTGGAACACCGCTTCTCTTACCTTTTATATCGTAAATGGTTGCTATAAACCATGAGGTTAGAGCTATTATAAAGGTCAGGTAATTTATAAGATAAGAGAGGTAAATGCCTATAACGCTTAAAACAGCGTAACAGAGAGAGGCTTCCTTAACACTAAGTCTCCCACTAGGAAGAGGTCTTTGGGGAGAGTTTAGCTTATCTATATTTATATCGACTATATCATTAAGAACCATTGCTGAAGCTGATATAAAAAATCCAGTTAGATATCCCAAGAGGTCAACTTCAGGGGAGCTTAACTTACCACCATTGGAAAGCGCTATACCGACAAGTACCGCGAAGCCTACCATTAGTGAGTTTATAGGCCTCAGTATTTCTATGCAGGCCTTTGCCTTCCTAATCAAGGTCCCTTCCCGCTCGTCTCAAAAGCTTATAAAATAAACTTTAATATCTTAATGTACAGAGCATTGGAGTTACGGTGTAAAGTGCTTTGAGCGATCTTGATAATGTTCACTGGATTGATAAAATAGCTGAGTGGCTTAGACATGAGCTGGAGAAGAGAGGGCCTAAAGAGTATTATGTGTTTAATGGAGGGCTTAGTGTTTCGGGTCTACAACATGTGGGTCGATTAAGAGGTGAAGTAATCCTACCTGAAGTGTTAAGGAGAATATTGGAGAAGAAAGGCTTTAAAATAAAGCAGCTTCTGACGCTTTACACTCAAGATCCTTGGAAAGGCAAGAAGGAACAGTTGGAACAGTTCAGTAATGTGGAAGAGGCCAAAAAGTACATAGGATGGCCTTTAATAAGGGTCCCTGATCCGAAAGGTTGTCATTCAAGTTGGGTAGAGCATTACTGGTCCGATTTCGGTCCTTATATAAAGGAGTTTACTGACGGTAAAATAGAGGTTGTTTATACGCATGAGTTATATAAAAACAAGTTAAAGGAGTTCTCGAAGGAGGTAATTAAGCTAAAGGATAAAGTTAGAGAAGTCATAAACAAGTATAGAGGTAGAAAACCATATCCCCAACAATGGATTCCCGTGGAGCCCAGATGCAGCAGATGTGGAAGGATAGACTCGACGGAGGCACTCGAAATAAACGATGATAAGATAAGATATAGATGTAGAAATTGCGGCAATGAGGGCTGGGCTAACTTTGAAGATAGTAAATTAAACTGGAGGCTTGAGTGGGTTGGTGTTTGGAAGGTTTTAAATGTAGATTTCGAACCTTATGGAAAGGATCATGCAACTCCTGGGGGTAGTCGAGATAGTTGTGTTGACCTGGCACTTAACGTCTTCGGATTTGAACCCCCGGCTGGAATATGGTATGAATGGGTCTCTTTAAGGGTAGGCAAAACTGAGGCCGATATGACAAGCAGTGGTTTTAAAGGAATAACCCCTAAGGAGTGGCTAAGGGTCGCCCACCCACAAATACTTAGGTTTCTCTTTCTCCTCCAGCATCCACAGAAAAAAGTTGTAATAGATCTTATGCAGATACCTCAGTATTATGAGCAGTACTATGAGGCTGAGAGGGTGTATTTCAAGGCTGAAAGTACTGGAGATAAGAAAAGAGATGCATACCTGTCAAGAACATATGAACTGAGTCATCCACAGGAACCTCCTAAGAAACTTCCCTCTCAACCTCCCTATGCTCATGTAGCCATTCTTTCACAAATAGTGCCTGAGGGGATGGAAGAAGAGGCGTTGAGGAGATTGAAGAAAACAGGTCATTTGCCTGAAGCTCCGGATGACTATAGTTTAAGATGGACTAAAGAGCTTCTAGCGAAAGCTAGGTACTGGGTAAAAACTTATGGTCCAGAATATCTTAAATTTGAAATACCCGAAAAAATCTCAGAGTCGGTAAAAAGGATGATTAAACGACCTGAAAAGCTTAGGGCGCTCGCCGATATGCTTGAGAGTCTTAAAGAGTGGAAAGAGGAGTCAATAAAGAACGCTTTAATAGAGTTCGGGAAAGATATGGATAGAAAGGAGAGGAGAGAGTTCTACCAAGACTTTTATCTGGCCATCATAGGCAAAAAGGAGGGACCTAGGGCAGCACCCCTTCTAAGCCTCCTCTCTAAGGAGTGGGTTATATCTAGGCTTAGAGAAATATGAGCTATGATTAAATAAACATCTTCGCTTCTAAGCCTCCTCTATGCTTGTTGGAGCGAGCAGATATCTGACCTTGCTACCTTCTGCCGACTTGAAGACAAGCTCTAAAGGCTTATCGCTTGAAAACTTAAGATCTACTGCTGCCGCGACCTTAGTTAAATTAAGAACATTCTTTAGATGAGTTATATCATAAGCGCTCGTTGCAGGGTTTCTTACCTCTAGGTATATCAGTGCTGGGCTTCCTTCCTTCAATCGCATTTCCATTTTACTCTTACCTTCCGTATATCCTTTGAACCTGAGCTCTCCCTCCTCGGCCTCTATGACTATAAGGTCGCTTATGGCCTCAGCATCCTTAACTGCCCTCTTTAGGGTATCTGAGATCACGCTCGCTTCTACATCGTGTTCTAACTTAGGATTTTCTGGAACGTCAATGGTCACTTCAAAGTTTGGAGTTAAATATCTCTTTATTGCACCTGTTTGAGCTTCGAGTTTTACCAGTACTTTGTCATCTGTTATAGCGAAGCTAACAGTATCTCCTTTCTTACCCCTCTTTATTGAGTTAGCAAGGCTTTCTAAATTAACACCCATCTCTATATCCCTTTGAACCTCATATTCCAAGAAAGCTTCGGAGGGCATGTCAATTTCTATAAGTGCAACCTTAGCAGGGTCCATGCCGACAACCTTTACACCGTCCTCACTTATTTTAAACTTAGCCTCTTCAACTATTTTGCTAAGTGCCTCTATAAACTCCCTGAAGACCTTTGCGTCGGGATATTTCATTCTGGCCACTGGCTCGCTTATCTGCGATTCTAAAGTAGACATCGCGTCCCCCTAGTTTATGTATGCTCAAAAGGAGATTATTAATAGTGTGTAATCCTACACTTAAACCGTAAGTATTATTAAAGGCTGTTATTCCTTTTTGAGGACGTTGTCGAACTCATTTTTTATAATCGTTCAAAGCCTTAAGGGCGAAATTAAGACACTCCCTTATACCCTCTCGAGGAACAAGCTCAGGACATCTCTCTATCGTGAAATTACAAGATCCTTTGAAAAACTCCTCTAGGGTACAGGGCTCTGCTCTGACCCTATTTTCAAAATATACACATCTAGGGCCTGCCCACTTGAAAAGTTGGGGGTGAATTTTCATAAGCTCTAACCACATTAACCAAGCAACCTTTCTTATCTCAAACTGCGCCCTTGTACACATTCTTAAAGGTAAGAAACTCTCTAGGAGTTCTCTGGCATTCATAGTGACAACTAAGTTTGTTCTAACCGCTTGAGGAATAATATACCTAGCGTCTTCTCTTCTTACGTTCCTGGAAAGCAACTTATAGTACAAGGAGGTCGCACGTATAAGTTCCTCAATGTAAGGTCTTAGTTTATTTACCTTTATTTCGTCTGGTATAACATAAGCTATTTGGGCTATTTTAAGGAGCTCGTTATCAGTTAGTAAGCTTAGAGACTTTTCCAAAACTCTACTATAACATTCATAGGCTTTAACTCCAGCACTCTTGGGACTTTTAGGGCACTCCTCATTTAGCAACTCGGCCGCCTTAAGTGCCTGCTCCCTTAGGTATCCCTCACTGTATCTCATGCTTTGTTGAGTGTAACTGGCAAGTCTATGTCTTACAAGTTGGTGGCTACAAACTCTGCTGCAGCCCTCAATAAAAAAGGTATAGCTTGAGTGTTCCAGGGGAGAACCATGACCTCTTTTAATGAGTTCTTTTATCCAAATCCTTATTTCATTCTCCGTTATCTTATTCAGATTTAAAGGTTTTCTCGAACGACTGACCTTTCCAGCACCAGCAACAATTAAAGGAGCTTTAGCCGTATACGATATGACTTTAACCTTAATGTTTTTTACCATTTCAGCATTTCCCCGTGATTTCCTTTAGGACCTAAGGAAAGATTTAAAGAAGATAGGGCCTCCTACTTATCTTTCATAGCAATTTTTAGAATGAGCCTGAGAGCTAGAGGATGAGAACATAGAGTAGGCTTATCGTTGCTTGAGAAGAGTATAAGACGGATAGATAAACGGCTATGAGACTCCATAGTCAAAAACAGTTCTGAGATATTAACTTTTTCATAATTGAGTTAAAAGTTGATGGTGTCACGCTTCCTTGGCTTTTAATAATTAAATAATGTTCTTGTTACCGTCTAAGCGAGAAAGAGAGTCTCTTATGGAAAGGACTTAAGGCTTCGGAGTGATATTTATATTTTTACATTATGAAAGGAAGGTTATCATAAAACTCCTAATTCAATAGCGGTGCAGAGCCGTGATGTCTCTCAAGAGATCTAAGAGGGGTTTATCGCCCCTAATAGCTACTGTTGTACTAATAAGCGCAACAATAGTTGGAGGAATGTTAGTGTACAATTACTTCCAGAAGAGCTTTAACAGTGTAACAGCAAGAAGTGGAGCACTTGAAATAACGGCTTCAGTTAACTACCTAAACGAGAGCTACAAACTAGTTCATTTAATAATATATAACACTTACAACTCGGCAGTTAACATAACTAACGTTGAAGGATTGAGCACATCAGGCTCTCCTGTACATCTCGAAGTTGTCAGCGCTGAAGTTGGAAAGATTGTGATTCCTGCTGGCGGGAAATATTCAATAATTCTCATTGCGCCGAGCAATACGGCAGCGGTTTATGTCGAGTATACGATCTCAGGCAGTAACACCGTTCTTCAATCAAATCCGGTCAGTATTTCGTAAGATAAGACCTATATGTAGTAGCTTTCGGGAATAACTCCCTTCGCATCACCTTTTTCTTTTTTATGAGAGGTGTGATCAGGATGAGCTTCTTTAGAAGGATGCTGAAAAGGGAAGGAATTAAGAGAAAGGAGCGGGAAGCTTTAGTTCTTAATCCATTAATTAGAAGAAGCAATTTGAGCAGTTTAGAAGTTCCTGAGGAACCGGGAGTTGTTGAAGAAAGGCGTTCCCTTCCGCTTAGAGAGGAGGACTTAGAGAGGAAGGTTGAGGGTGTGGTAGTTGCAGGATATAAGATAGGTCCCGTAACGTACATTTTATACAACAGGGGAGGGCTCACACGATTAAGAATTGAGGAGCCCAAGGTTGATAGCGAGGAATTAAAAGAAGTGATAGCAGGCCTGAGACCACCAAGAAATATTGAAGAGAAATACTTTATGGACAGGTTAAGAAGCGGCTATGGCGTTCTCTACCCTTTAATAATTGATCCTCACATTGAGGAGATCGTTGTAGAAAAGCCAAATACTTACGTTGTTGTGATTCATAAGCTTGTGAGTGATCGGTGGATAGAGGTTGATATGAAACTTAGCGAGGAAGAGCTTGACTCCTTAGCGTTACAGCTGGCCAGGTTGGCTGGCAAAACTATAAGCTTGGCCTCGCCCTTTGCAGAAGGACTCACGAGGGAAGGTCATAGAATAGCAGTTACATATCTTAGGGAAATAAGTAGGTTTGGGAGTAGCGTAGTCATAAGAAAGTTTCCATCGAAAGAAATTACGATAATTGATATGGTTGCTGAAAGAATACTTTCACCACTAATGGCAGCGTACTTATGGCTTCTCATAGAGGCTCAGAGATTTATAATTATAATAGGAAGCATGGGGGCAGGTAAGACCACTTTACTTCAAGCTTTAGCAAGCTTAATACCCCCATATAGAAGAGTGGTTACGATAGAAGACACCCCTGAAATAAAATTGCCTGTCAGACATTGGGATTCGTTAATAACAAGACCCTCTTTGCCAGGAAGCGAGGTAAGTGAAATTGATCTGGAAACCCTCCTTAAGTTTGCTTTAAGGAAGAGGGCAGAGTACATAATAGTTGGTGAAGTTAGAGGAAGGGAGGCAAAGCTTCTGGCACAAGCTGCTGCAAGCGGTCATGGAACGCTCACAACGTTCCACGCTGATAGTCCAGAAGCGGCTATTGTCAGGCTATCTACGGAGCCCATTAACTTACCAAAGGCATTCCTCAAGACTATAGCAGCTTTTGTTCACATAAAGAGATATCCTAATTATGCGGGGGGTGTGAGAAGGAGAATAGCCGGGATAACAGAGGTTGTTGATGAGGAGCTCGTTGATGTCTTTAAGCTAGATATAAGAATAGATGAGCACATTCCAAAGAGTCCTCAGGAACTCCTGAAGGTTAGCGGAAGGATCCATGAAGCCTGGGAAGTTTTAGGCTACCCTCACTCAGACCTGGAGGCAGAGCTTGAGGAAAGGGTCAATTTTATAAAGAAATCTCTTGGCGACGATCCCGATATCTTCTACAAGAAGCTAGCTGAATTCTATGCAAGAAGGTATGGACTCCCAGGTCCCTAAGGGGTGAGAATGTGGAAAGACCCCTTTCAAGTGCGGTATTGAAAAGGGACTTAGACCCACTTATAGTTGGTCCAGAGGTATATAGATCAATAATAAAAATTAGGACGGTAATTTTAGGTATGGTCTTGCCTATATTTACAATCACCTACAAGCTTTTGGGATTACCTTCAGCTTTAATAGCCTTGGCTCTGACCATCACGGCCTATTTCACTAGCCCAAGCCTCTATAGAAGTATCATGGCAAGCGAGCTAGATAGAGAAATAGTGGCTTTACTCCTCTATATACTTCCATTCTCGTGGTCTCCCAGGAGCGTAGCTGATGTCTTTGCAAGCCTCGCTTCATGGAAAAAAGCACCCTTTAAGTGGTCAAGTAAAGAAGCCTTAAGGCTCACAACACTTCTCAACATGGGAAAGGATCCTCTTTCAGCACTAGGAAGACTGGCTGAAACTACGCCTAGTAAGAAGCTCAAGGAGGTTCTTGAAATAATAGTAGATACAAGCAGAGCAGGGATATCTAAGGAAAGAACTATAGAGAGTTTAGCATCAACGACCGTAGAGGAGATAAGGTCTTCCTGGAAGAACTATACCGAGCTCGCCCAGATAGCCGCAGAATCATCAATAGCGTTAATGTTATCTATAGCCGTGATAGTTCCCATAGCCTCTATGGCAGGAAGCGCTCTTTGGTTACTTCAACTACCTCTGCTGATCTCAATCGTTTTCACAGTGCTTCTTTTAGTCTATCAACCGACGCTAGGGCTCAACTATTCCAGCTCTTGGATCAGGTTCGTTCCTTTAGTTCTTGTCCTAGTAACCACTGCTCTTCTCAATGAAAACATTCTGTACTCTATTGCGCTCTTGGCATTATTTTCAATAGCGATAGAGGTCTTATGGAGAAGAAGATCATTAAACTTCAAGAGAGCTCTCGGCAACTTCAGAAGGGCGGTTGATAAAGCTAGATTAGGGCTTCCTATAGTTGAGGAGCTTGAAAAGTCTAGACCTCTTCTAGGAGATGTAATAAGTGCCATGGTAGAAGCCGTAAAGGTTGCTGGAACCGTTGGTGTGTGGAGAATAATGGATAAGGTTTACGGGGCACTCAGAGAAGCTATAAGGAGTGCCTCCGAAGCAAGATCTTCATCGTATATACTAATGGCAGTCTCTATAATGGCTCCAGCGATGGCCTTGTACATAGTTAAGGCAATTCTTTCTATTGGAAACGGGTCTCCTATGGCTATAGGAATGGAAGGAATGTCACTGGAGGCAACGAAGTGGATACTATTATCAACCCCCCTAAGTGTAATGCCAGCCTCAGTCCTCCATAGACCTAGAATGCCATCGCTGGTTCCATCCTTAATAGCAATGCTAGTATCGCTTTTAGTGATAGCTAAGTTAGCCTTGATACCGCTCTAGCTTCATAGAAGGTGACCGACCCATTTCTATCTACTATAGCTATCAAAGGCTCATGATCATCCTTAGAAGCGGCTATACTCCAATTCACTATATCTTCAATTAAAACCTCTTCTCCCTCCTCAAGCACCAGAACTTCGATCTTTTTGTTTTGTTTTTCAAGGCCATAGGCAACTAAAGTGTCTCTTCTCGTCCACTGATAAACTTTAGGATACCTTCTTCGATGGATCAAATATGTTATGAATATTTTTAACGGAATTTTGAATATTGATATTAAGTTAAGAGCTATTGTCCATCCAGTTTTCCTCTCGATTCCTAATTGCCCCCTTGAGAGCCAGAGGGCCGCCTCTAAAGGATCTAAAGACTTTTCCTTGGGATCCATGTATGACCTATCGATAAGTCTCTTACAGAAAGACGGCACATAACATTTAGTTACAACGACCTTGTTATTAATTATAATTGAATCTGCTTGGAGTTTTTTCTCGGCTTCCATTCAAAGCACCTAGAATTTCTCCGCTGTAAACCTTATTTAGTTCTTAGTTTTCTTTCAAAATAAGCTTAATAACTATTTATTCACCCAACACTTGAAAAGTAATTAAGATGGTGGTATCGGTTGAAGTCTAAGCTCTCAGAGCTTGAAAAGTACGAGAATTTCCTTAAGATAAAGCCTATTATTTGGGATCCTGAGAAGAAGGTTCTATCATGGCTAGATACAAGATCCATACCTTTCAAGGAGGTTTATATAAGCACCAAGGATTATAGAAGAGTAGCTCAAGCAATAAAAGTGATGGAAATAAGAGGAGCGCCTGCCATAGGGGTTGCTGCAGCTTTTGGCATGGCTTTGGCTGCCTATGAAAGTAAAGCTAGAGATCCTGAAGGTCTTATTAACGATTTAAGTAAGGCAAAGGAGACCCTTGCTTCTACAAGGCCTACAGCTTTCAACCTATTTTGGGCCCTAGATAGAGTAATGAGAAGGGCCAGAGAAGCCTTAGAAAAGGAAGATGATGTTGATGCTATTAAAGAATATATTGAGAATGAAGCTATTTCTATAATGGTTGAGGATATTAAGAATAATATCGAAATGGGGAGGATAGGTTCGAAGTTAATTGAAAATGGCGATAAAATACTGACACATTGTAATACAGGAGCTCTAGCTACTGCAGGTTTTGGAACTGCTCTTGGGGTAATAAGGTATGCGTTTTATGAAGGGAAGAAAGTGGAAGTTATAGCAACAGAAACCAGACCTCTTCTTCAAGGAGCTAGACTTACGGCTTGGGAGTTAAAAAAGGAGGGTATACCGTTCACCTTGATAACGGACAGCATGGCTGGAATAGTTCTTAGAAGAGGTATGGCCTATAAGGCAATTGTTGGTGCAGACAGGATAATCCTTACTGGTCATACGGCAAACAAAATAGGGACTTATATGATAGCTCTTGCTGCAAATCATAACGGAAAACCCTTCTACGTTGCAGCACCAACAAGTACAATACAGCCTTCTAAGGATCCAAGTTCAATAGTTATTGAGGAAAGAGATCCGGATGAGGTTAGGAAAGTCTTGGGAAAATTGCTAATAACGGTACCAGACGCCAACGTCTACAATCCAGCTTTTGATATAACTCCCCCAGACCTCATAACCTCAATAATTACTGAGAAGGGCATCGTGACTCCTCCTTACCT
>JALWOJ010000191.1:16770-42123 GCA_026995555.1 Acidilobaceae archaeon
GGATATTAAATCTATGATTTCTCAAGATTTTACGAATATATACCTTTGATCCCTCTTTCTAAAAAAGGTGCTAAAGCATGGCCAAGATACCCTGCAGTCCAGATGAGGTAAAACCTCCTAGCGAGGGTCATTTAATCGAGATTAGGGATGGAAAGCTTGTAGTTCCAGACGATCCCATAGTGGCTTATATCGAGGGGGATGGAATAGGACCCGAGATTGTAAGGAGTGCGTTAAAGGTTATAGATGCGGCTGTCAAGAAGGCATATGGAGGAAAGAGAAGGATTGTTTGGTGGGAAATAGCAGCAGGAAGTAAGGCTCAAGAGCTTTGCGGAGAGCTTCTTCCAAAGGCAACGCTTGAGGCGATAAAGACCACAAAAGTTGCTCTTAAAGGTCCCCTCACGACCCCTGTGGGAGGAGGTTATAGAAGCTTAAATGTCGCTATAAGGAAGGCCCTTGACCTTTACGCAAATATACGTCCGGTCAGGTACTATGGTCAGCCAGCACCTCATTGTTATGCTAATAGGGTGAACTTTGTGATATTCAGGGAGAACACGGAGGACCTCTACGCTGGAATAGAGTGGCCAGCTGATAGTCCCGAAGCGAAGAAAATAAAGGAGTTTCTCAAGAAGGAGTTTGGAGTTGAGCTTAGAGAGATGACTGGGATAGGAATTAAGCCAATAAGTGAGTTTGCCACCAAAAGGCTTATGAGAAAAGCCCTAAGATGGGCCATAGAGCACAATAACAGGGTCGTGACGATAATGCACAAAGGTAACATAATGAAGTATACTGAAGGAGCCTTTATGCAGTGGGCATATGAAGTCGCTACCACCGAGTTTAGAGATTACATCGTTACGGAAAAGGAACTCTATGAGAAGTATGGAGGACAGATGCCTCAGGGCAAGATACTTGTGAATGACAGAATAGCTGACAATATGTTACAACAAATAATAACAAGACCTCAAGATTATGAGATAATAGTGGCTCCCAATATAAATGGGGACTACATAAGTGATGAGGCAAATGCGCTAGTCGGAGGTATAGGTATGGCTGCTGGTATGAACGCTGGAGACTACATGGCCGTAGCTGAGCCGGTTCATGGAACAGCCCCTAAGTATGCTGGAAAGGATGTAGCAAACCCAACAGCCGAGATTTTGAGTGCGACGCTCCTAATAGGAGAGCATATGGGCTGGAAGGAGGTTGTTAAGATAGTTGAATATGCTATAAGAAAGGCTATTGAAAATAAGAAGGTAACCCAGGACTTGGCAAGACACATGCCCGGAGTAACTCCTCTAAAGACAAGCGAGTACACAAATGTATTACTTGAGTACATAGAGAGTTATGAAGGCTGATAAATTCCTTATACCATTTAACCTTGTGATTTTTTTGAAACTTTTACTATTCTTAATTGTTATCTGTCTTAGCTTAATTGAGAATAAAATATAATTTATAATTTACCCTGTATTTGTAAATTTAGAGTTCTCATCAAAGGAATCTTTGAGGATCCTTAAGAGATTCCATGTAAGCTTTCCTTATCCTTTTCTTGAAGGGTTCCGTCCTTGGATGAATTAACCAGTCAAGCGTAGTTCCTTTTGCCTTTCTTATTTCTAGATGTTCAACAAGTTTTTCGAAGTATCCATGCATAAGACCTTCACCTATCAATGCATATCCCTGTCCTGCTTCCTTCGATATTTTAGCATTTCTAAGTCCTCTCAACCTTCTAACCCTTCCAAACCTTTGAAGCACGCTTGAGATCTCGTCATATATTTCTGGATATCTAGTTAATCTTCCTGATAACAAAATCTCCCTGACGTTAGGAACGGAAAGCTTTATTGAAGCCACAGCCTTCGTTATTCCTTCGATCATCGCCTTAAAAGCCTCGTTACAAAGATCATTATGAGCTCTTTTCTTCAACGCCTCTTCGATAGATAAGGTATTGCAGGCGGCAGAGACCCCTCCTGTAAAGACATCTGTCCTTTCCCAGGTGCCCCCTGCAGCCGCAACCTCTAAGTCAAGAGAACCAGCCGTCAGAAAGCCTGGTGAAACTAGGGTCCCCCCGAGTCCATCAACTATCTTTCCTCTATCTATTCCTATAACGGCGTTATATCCATATCCCATCTCTACGACAATTAATGAGGCATTATTGTAATCAGTCTCATAGTAGGAGCTATGATCGTGTAAAGCTAAGGCTGCAACAGCGAGCTTGTCAGCAGTCCCCATATCTATTTTGTTTAATTTTCTGTGTATCGGAACCGTCGGTAAAAGTATGACAGAAGGTATATAGCAAACATTCAACCTTTCCTTCCAAAGCTCTTCGACAACGTCGGCAAGAGCCTTGTAGACGGATATTCCTATGTGCCCTAATTTAAGGCCTCTTTCTAGCTGTTCCCTGGGAGTTAAGAGGAGTACTTCTAGCGCAAATTTCCTAGGATCCTTTATATCTTCATTACATATTACTGGTGAGCCATAGCCAGAAGGACCAGCAATTATATCAACGTCTCCAAGCTCTTTTATTGCCTTAGTTAAGACGCTGGGATCTTTGGCTATGTCCTCTGTGGGAATACTTTTCTCAGCAATAACCCTATCTTTTTCAACAACTGCTATATCAAATGATTTGGTTCCAGGATCGACTCCTAATGCCTTGACCAAGGAAGCTCACCTAGCAAGTCCCTCTAGCATTACAGATAACTCTAGGCACTTCCTCTAGCACATCAACAGCTGTTAGACCCTCTCCTTTCACTTCAAAGGCTCTCTTGCCAGCCTCTCCGACAACGAACGTTGAAGCCGACGCCACCCCTAGGGGTTTAGGATCTTTCTTAAGGCTGACTCTTCTGGCTAGAAACGCAACCGTTACTCCAGTGAGCACGTCGCCTGTTCCTCCTGTAGACATAGATGGAACCCCTGTTAAGTTTCTTCTGCATCTTCCGGAAGGTTCACAAATGTAATCAATCGGACCCTTAACAACCACTGTGGCACTGTACTCCTTAGCTATCTTCTTTGCCAGCTCTTCGGGTTCTCCATCCTCGCCAGCGAGCATAGCTGCCTCCCCTCTGTGAGGGGTCAAAATTACGTTAGGCCAAAGAGCTGTACCTAGCTTTGCAATAGCCTTGAGACCATCTGCATCTATAACAAGAGGTTTACCTTGAAGTTCTTCTATTATCTTCTCCACAGCTCTTACAGTCTCCTCTTCAAGTCCTAGACCGGGACCTAAAGCTACCGCATGAACCCTTTCGGCCTCCTTAATAATACTGTCCACACTCTTTTCCGTGATGATCTCGCCCTCTAACGCCCTGGGTATTATGTTAGGGTTCCAAGAGGCGGCCGAAATTGCAACATTTTTAGGTGCTGCCAGGAAAGAAAGGTCGGCCCCAGCTCTATAGGCAGCTAAAGAAGCGAGTGCTGGTGCTCCAAAATAATATTTTGAACCGCCAACTATCAGAACCCTTCCTCCAACTCCTTTTCTTGAGTCCTTAGGTCTCTCTGGTATTCTGAACCTAACGTCTCCCGGACCAGCATATATCATTGCCTCCTTAATCATTCCTATCTCAGCAACCCATAGTTCACCAACGTACCTTTTTGCTTCATCCTTTAGTAGTCCAGGTTTTGCAGCATGCATGGTGACTGTGACCTCGGCCTCGGCAGAACCCATTGCAGCGTTTCCTGTGTCTGGATCAACTCCTGTAGGGACGTCTATAGACACCTTAAGTCCCGAAGATTCATTAAATGCCTTCATCGCCGATCTGACAGGTTCCCTAAGCTCTCCCCTGACTCCTATGCCGAGGACAGCATCTATCACCACATCAGCATCGAAAGGTTTTAGATCTGTAGGAGATCGAACTTGCTTAATTTTTAGAGTCTCCCCCAGACTAACTATATTCAAATTAAGCTTAGTGTCCTCATGTTCTATAATCTTTCTATTATAGAGAAGATACACTTCTACATTAGATCCTCTCAGGGCTAAGTGTCTTCCAGCAGTTATTCCATCACCGCCATTTCCTCCCCTTCCAGCCAAGATAACAACTCTTTTTCCTTCGAGGTCACCAAGTTTGCATTCTATTACATCAGCTACACTCCTTCCAGCATTTTCCATTAGGAGAAGGAGGGGTTGGCCAAACCAGACAGCGTTAACCTCAAAGGCTCTTATGTCCTCAGTTGGGAGTATGGGCATCCCTTCCTTAAACTTATAAACTCCAGAACAACCTCTCTCGTTCAAGAATTTCACCGCATATAGATAGAGATAAGGTAAGGAATTAACATTTTTATAAAAGAAGTTAAAACGTATAACTTTCGTTAAGAAGTAAATTCTATTGTAACATTTTTGAGAAAGTAGCTAAGAGTCCATTCAGAAACCTTCCAAACGTCAAGACTATAAAGGGCAACTTCTAGCTGCTTATCTGGAGTTCTAAACTCCAAAGGAGGAGTAATCACAGGAAGCCCCCAAGGCGCCAAATGATAGCTGGGATATATCTTCTTTTCAAGTCCTTTATAAAGGAGCTCTTCTATACCTTCATGTTTTGCAAGAATTACATTCCCGGAGAGTTCAAGAATGGATCCGTTTTCATTATACTTAATCTCGCTCTTGGGGTCATATACAATATGTGGTTCTACTCTCCAGTTCTGAGGACTAGGAACAACTATCGACATCATTAAATGTATTTTTTCATTAATTTTAAATATCGGCCCTAAGATCGTCTTTCTCTTAATAGGTCTTTGCTTAAGATTTATAATAACTTTACCCACCACGTTTTGCCACCTTATAAAGATAGGATTTCATCAACCTTCTTCTTGAATCTCTTCCACCAATCGAAACCTTCCTCTGCATTTTTCGAAATTCTTTCCGCCCACTCCTTCACTCCTACCTCAGCCGCTATTGTCGCTAAGAGATCTATGGCCTTAGAACTCTCCCAAGGCATGGGTTCCGCTCTCGCTAGCTTTTGATACGTTGCTAATTTTCTATAGCCCTCCTTCGAGTGCTCACTTATGTCCACATCAACACCTATAATTGAGTATAGTTCTTCTAGCACCTTTTCCATCCACCCTCTATGGAACCTACAGAAGCCAGCATTATCTATAGAGTATTCTAAAAACGCCCTTCTTAGGCTTATCTCTGCATAGTCTTCGGGATCTTGAAATGTGGGGGTATAATTGGTCCAGTACCTTCCAAGAAGATAAAGAGGGGCTATCATTCCTGGTGTCCAGTAATAGTTAGGCGTCATATATCCTCCAACGTTTTTGTCTCCGAAAGGAGCGTAGAGGAGGAGATCCTTAATGCCAGGAATCTCTTCATCTAATTCTAGAGCTGTTCTTCTCAGGCCATTCTTAGCTATACTTTCCATAATATCGTTTTCTGGCTTGAAGTAAACGTTCAATAAAACCTTCTTCGCGAGAGTTGCGTTATGATGGCTGTCTAAAGAAGCGTTTACCGAGAGGGGGTTGAACCTGGGTCTGAAGGGTAGTCCTAGCTTCTCTGGCTCAATAAGCCCTCTCTCGATCATATCAAAAATCCATGCTACTGTATGTCCAGCTTCTATTGCATCTGCACCAAGAGAATCAACCTCCTCCACAAGCTCAGCAGAATCTTCAAGCCTAAAGATGCCTATCATGGGACCCATGGCATGAAATGGTTCGTAATCAACCTTAATTCCTCTCCAAATCTTCTTACAGGCGACAGGACATGGTTCTCCACACGTCGCCCACTTACCTTCTGGTCCTCCTTTAAACACCTCTTTTTGGAAGGAACTCCAGAACTCTCTTAATATCATGGAATGTAGCCTTATTCTAACCTCGAGACCATAATAAATGCTATTGAAATTGTACATAGGTATAAGTTCTCTATAATGGATGTAGTTAACGCCAAACGTTCCTCCAGTACCTAACGAGGGTTCGAATCTATACTTCTTTGTGCTACTCATTATTATACTAAGGAGCGAACCCCCTAGCCTATCCTGCAACCTTGATTTAATTCTTTTAAAGTTCACGAGCTGATCTCTACGAGGACTATCAACCTTTCCTCCCATAACTATTGCTGCAATTCCGTGTGCCCTTAAAAGAACACTGCCAGCTCCTCCTCTAGCCGCAGAGTCTATAACCTTGCTAGATGATCCCGGCACTTTAGAAAAAAGTCCGCCGCTTCTACTGACCAAAGAAGCTGGTCCTACGGCAACGATTCTTGCTTTGTTTTTTGAAATAAAGTCTGAGTATTCCCTTTCTATTAATTCAAAAAGAGCAAGCGTCCCGTAATGTCCTCCAAGCTTTGGTGTGAACAAATACCTTAGGTAATCTAATTTTATAGTCTTCTTCCTTACGTTAACTTCCTTTCCGTTACCCTCAACAAATATTATGGCCGGCTCCTCACTCCTTCCTTCAATTACTAAAGCGTCTATCCCAGCTCTTGCAAGGTTCCAGGCTGCCCCTCCCATAGTGCTTACATGAAGGCCCATTGTAACTGGACTTTTAAATACAGCAACCACACGATTACTGCCAAATATCTTCGATAAAGCAAAGGGTCCAAAACCTAGAAATAAGACGTTCCTCGGAGAAAAGGGATCCTCCGAATAAGTGTTATATCTCTCTAAGTGTAGTTTTAATCCAAGATCTACAGGCCCTAGAACATTTTCATCATCCAGGGTTTCTATATTGAAGTCCCCGCTTTCGGCATCAATTCTGAGTATTTTCATTTCAACCATCTTCTCCACACCCATCAAAGATAATATAGGGAAGATTTCTCCTAAAATTTCTCTATACTCTAATTAAGTAAATAAAACTTAGCGCTGAGACTTAATAATATGGTGAGGTGGTTTCGATGGTTCTGGTAAAGGATATTATGAGAAAAGATAAGATAGTTAAGGTTAGTCCTTCAGACACTATTAGAGAAGCGGTCAAGGCTATGAGCGAGGAGAACGTTGGGAGCGTTCTTGTCTTCGAAGGTAACAAATTGGTAGGAATATTCACCGAAAGAGACCTTGTACATCATTTAGCAAGAGGAGGTAGTCTTGACGAAAGGGTGGCTAACGTTATGACTAGAGATGTGATAAGCCTTAGAGAAAACGAATCAGCATGGAAAGCTGCTACAATAATGATTGAGAGGGGTATAAGGCATCTTCCCGTTGTTGACGATAAAGGTAACGTCTTGGGTGTTATAAGTATAAGAGACGCTCTAAGAACGTTCATAGCTGGCTCTCAATGGCCATAGACATTTTCAATTAACACTGATATGTATTTTCCTAGGTGAAAAAAGATTGATCATTGTTGATAATTTCTTAGATTTTGTTAAGGAATATAAGAAGATATTGATTTTTGGGGCTGGAGGTGGAGGGGACTCCATAGGCTCCCTCCACATGTATTTGAGAATTAAGGAGCTTGGAGGAGAGCCCCTCCTAGGAGCAGTTATCTGGGAGAGAAGCGTTGTGGATCCTGTACCTGGGCCTATACCTCTAGAGGCAATGGTAGATGTCGATCCTATCGGCTGGTCGGCCGCCTTAGCCTCAGGAAAAAGTTATGCCATAAGGCCTTTTGGGGAAGTGAAGCCTCAGCTTTTCAGAGTCGCTTCAAAGATAGGGGAGAAAGTTCTGGCTATCGACGCCTCAAAGGGTGCTGAGGGGGTTAAAGATGCTCTTATATCTGCAAGAGAGGTTCTAGATATTAAAGCTGTCATAGCCGTTGATGTTGGGGGAGACATACTTGCTAGAGGATGTGAGGAGGAAATTTGGAGTCCTCTAGCTGATGCTGTATCCTTAGCTGGCCTCGCAACCTCAAATCTGCCAGCCTTAGTAGCTGTCCACGCCCCAGGAGCTGACGGAGAGCTACCTGTCAATAAGGTTTTGAAATATATATCAATAATAGCATCTAGAGGAGGGCTTTTAGGAGTCACCGGCCTACAGAGGAGTGACATCAAGTTACTTAAAGAAATACTGAAGGATGCTGTTACAGAGGCTAGCGCAGTTCCTGTAGAGGCCTTTTTAGGCTACTATGGCGAGAGAAGGATTAGATCCAAAACTAGGGTGATAGAGGTATCACCAATACAAACTGTAACATTTCTTTTGGACGCCAAAGAAGTTTTTGAGTTTTCAGAGATAGCAAAGGAAGTTGTCGGAACTAGAGGCGTGGGAGAGGCTAAGAGAAGGCTAAATGCTAGGTGTGTTTACACAGAACTAGATCTGGAAAACGACTTATCCGATGCTAGAGCAACGGGTAAGTCTCCTGATGTGCTTAAAATCAGAGAGCAAGGAAGACTCTCTCTTAAGCGAAGAGGATGTAATCCTATAAGTTGTTAACTTCTTAATTTTTCTGTATTACTTAATATTAATGCCTTTAGTCTCAGTTTGAATATTGCTTCTTTTAGTCATAGCCAAGAGGTCTTCAAGTTGCTCCATTCTCTCCATAACATAGTTCAATATCTCCGTGACCTCTCTATATCTCCCTTCTAGAAGTATGGTTTTTGCTCTAAGCTCTTTTTCGAGTTTTTCAACCTTTCTTGCAAGTATTCCTACAGTCTCAGGTTCCCTATTACTGACATAGGTACCATCTAAACCATTCTTTATGTATATTTTGATCAAATCGGTAACCTGTATGCCGAGCTCGTTAGCCCTTTCCCTTAACTTTCTGTACACGCTGTCTGGCAGTGAAAGGTGTACGGTCGGCATCTGTCTGCCCCAGTAAAGAGAAATATTGCAATAGGAATATTTAAATCATACTCTTTCAGTCTTTTCGCTACAAGAGAAGTAATGTAAATTTGCTATGCGAAATCTCTATGTCCAGTCTTAGTATTACTGTAAAGAGACAGATGCCGGCTAGAATCCCTAGGTGTAGGACAATGAGGGTTGTTAGCTTCAAGATAGAGGAAGAGTTGCTGGAGTTGTTGGAAAGGTATGCAATTCTCAAGAACATGAGTAAAAGTGAGGTCATTAGAAGAGCGATAAAAAGGTACATCTCAGAGAACTTCGAGAGCCCAGTGATTACTAGGAGGATAAAAGTTTACGGCTAGAGGCTCGGTGATTTATAGTATTACCTTACACATGATTTAGGTGATGGTAAGATGGCATTGAAAATAATGGTACGAAAAAGGAACGGAAATAGAGAACCTTTCATTCCAGGAAAGCTATATGAAAGTATAAGGCTAGCGGCTAGCAGCGTTGGATTAGACGAGTCAGAAATAGATGAGTTATTCAAATCTGTCAGACTCGAAATACTTGAAGAGGAGAAAAAGGAAATATCAAGTTCCTTAATAGCTGATAGAGTAGTTAGGCTCATGATGGAAAAAGGTGTTTATAATCCCAAGTGGTTTGAGGCGGCTAAAAGATATGAGTTGGCAAGAATTTATAATGATGTTTATGGGAAGGGCAAGTGGGAGAAATTTGATCCCGTAGATTTGAGATTGACATTTAATGCAATAAAGGTTCTAGAGGCGAGATATCTGCTTAAGGAGCCAGAATCTGGAAGATTTAGAGAGACTCCAAAAATGATGTTTAGGAGAGTAGCCAGGTTTTTGGCGTCTGTTGAGAGAAAGTATGGAGCGAGCGAGCAGGAGGTCAAATATTGGGAGGAAGAGTTCTTTAGAATCATGAGTGAATTAAAGTTTATACCTAATAGCCCTACATTGATGAATTCCGAAACACGCCTAGGTATACTCTCTGCATGTTTTGTTATACCTGTTCGGGATTCAATGACTACCCCTGAAGGAGAGGGCATTATGGATGCTGTGAGAGCTCAAGCATTAATATTCCAACACGGCGGAGGGACAGGCTTTGATTTCAGTGAGCTTAGGCCAGAGGGTGATGTAGTTACCTCCAGCGGAGGCAGATCTAGTGGTCCTTTAAGTTTCATGAAGCTCTTTGATCTTAATACTGAGGTTATAAAACAGGGAGGAAAGAGAAGAGGAGCTAACATGGGTGTCATGCATGTATGGCATCCCGACATAAGGAAATTCATAAAGGCTAAGACTGGAACCTTGAAGGACGTGAATCTTCAGAACTTTAACATAAGTGTTGGCGTATATGACTGGTTTATGAAAGCGGTAGAAAGCGGAGAGAAGATACCTCTCATAAATCCTAGGAAAACGGATCTGAGCGGGGTAAGGGATTCTCGCTATTATGCGGTAGTTAGAGCAAGACACAGCTTAAGCGAGGAGTGGGTTCAAGAGGTAATTATTGATGAGTTAGAGAAAAGTGGGGGAAGCATTGGATTAGATAAGAGTGTCATTATAACTTGGGATGAGGCCCTAGAAATAGCTAAGGTTAACAATGCTATAACGGAGTGGATAGATGCAAGGGAGCTTTTCGATGAGATAACGAAGGGCGCGTGGGATTCTGGAGATCCAGGAATGCTCTTCATGGATACCATAAATAGAAGGCACCCTGTATGGTATTTAGGAAAGATACATGCCACAAATCCCTGTGGAGAGGAACCGCTTCTTGATTGGGAGAACTGCAACCTTGGGAGCATAAATCTCGAGAAATATGTGATTGAAGGTCCAGAGGGTCCAACAATAGACTGGGAGGGCCTTGCTAAGGATGTCAGGGTAGCTGTTAGGCTTTTAGACAACGTAATAGATGCAAATAGACACCCCCTACCACAGATAACTAAGGCCAATCTAAGGACCAGAAAGGTGGGCCTTGGGGTAATGGGTTGGGCAAGGATGTTAATAAAGCTGGGAATACCTTACGATAGTGTGGACGCTATTTACCTTGCATGGTATCTGGCGGAGTGGATAGCATGGAATGCATACTCTGAAGGAGTAGAACTTGCTAGGGAGAAGGGTCCCTTCCCTGCTTGGAACTTCAAGTTATATAGATGGTTGTTTGAAACCATTCCTTTCAAATCTCCTAAGGAGGCTTTGGAAGTTGCTGAAATCAAAGGAGAACCCAGTAAAAAGGTCAAGAAGATAATTAATTCAAGACCTCCAACCAACTGGGAGGGAATAAAGAAGAAAGCTAAGATATATGGACTTAGAAACGCTGCTTACCTGAGTATAGCGCCCACAGGCAGCATAAGTATAATAGCCGGGACGAGTTCAAGTATAGAGCCTCTCTTCGCCTTAGCCTTTGTAAGAAATGTATCTGTGGGAACGTTCTTGGAGGTAGACCCTCTCTTCATAGAGGAGCTGAGAAAGTTAGAAATAGATGAACCTGAAGTCCTTGAAACGATAGCAGAGACGGGTAGCGTGGCCAATATTAAGTGGATACCACGAAGACTTAGAAGGCTTTACAGAACGGCCCATGATATAGATCCTGAGTGGCATCTCCTTCATCAAGCGATATGGCAGGTATGGATAGATGCTGCAGTAAGTAAGACTGTGAATTTGAGGCATGAGGAACCACCTGAAACTGTCTGGAAGGTTTATGTGTTGGCATGGAAATTAGGAGCAAAGGGAGTGACCGTCTATAGGGATAGAAGCAAGTCACAACAAGTGATATACTTTGGTGTAAAGAAGGAGAAGGAGGAAAAGAGGGAGAGGGAGGAATCAGTAATAAGGACAGAGAAGGAGGAAATAAGGCCCATTCTCATAATAGACAAGGAGGAAAAGAGGGAAGAGAAGAGAGAAGCTCGTGAGGAACTCGTTGAAGCAGTTCAGAGAAGTGCTGAAAGGGCCGATCATGAAACTAGACTAGCTCCTGGAAGGAGTAAAGTTAGGCTTGGTAACGGAAAAATAAAGGAACTCCTTGTTGTAGCTGAAGAGTATGCAGGGGGATGTCCTACCTGTGACATCTAACCCTCTTTTATTAAATCACCTATGTCCAACACTTCTCCTCTATATTCCATCATCTCAAATTTTTTAAGTCTTCTAGCCATCTTTACAGCAGCTTCAACGGCCCTCCTAGCATATTCTTCTGCCCTTTCTAAAGCCTGCATTCTCGTAGCTCCAGGGCCTATTATTCCAAGGGCTACAGGTTTACCGTACTCTATGGAAAGATCGAGAATCTTTCGGGCAGCTTGATGTCCGACAACTTCATCATGCTTGGTTTCGCCCTGTATCACCGCTCCAATAACTGCAACTGCATCTACATAATCCTTTTTAATTACTTGAGACACGGCTAAGGGCGCATCGAAAGAGCCCGGAACCCTAAATATTACCGTTACCTCCGCTCCCAGGAACTTAGCATGACTTATCGCCTTTTCGAGCATGATTCTAGTTACATCAAAGTTGAATTCGGAAACCACGATAGCCAGCCTTATTCTTTCGTTATTGCTCAAGATGTTCGCCCATGCTACGTTGGATAAACAAATGGATTTAAACGTTTAAAAATGGTTTTTAAGACTTGGCTGAAGATCTAGGATTAAGTTTTCCATACAAATAGAATTTCTTAAACATTGATCAGAGAGATATTTTAATGTCAAATATATCAGCTGAAGCATGGATGGAACGAGATAAAGGTGTCTAGCAGATAAAGAAGGGTGTGAGAAGTGGGTATAGACAATCAATCAGTAAGAATAACAGTGCTAGAATTAATGGGATATAGAGAGTGGACTGAAACGCTAGGTCCTGATAGGGAGTGGCTGATTCAGAGAACCCAAGCCGATCTATATAAGGCGCTCCAGATCAAAGTTAGTGAGCTCGGAGGTTTTGTAATACCTATTAGGTACGATTACATGATTCTTTTAGCAAGCAATCTGAGCGAGGCCGATCATAGGAAGATCTTGAAAGTTGTGAAGAAGCATTCTCCTGTAGAACCCAGAATGGCGAGCACATGCTCTGAGACGCCATTGGCAGCTGAAGAGGCCGCTTCAAACCTTCTTCTAGAAACTAAAGCTGGTGATATTCGATTTGAAAGGTGTAAAAACAGAGAGGTCGCTGTAGTTGCCCATATAGATGCAGATGACATAACGGGGCTCACGAGAACTATAGGTGCATATAAGGCCTATATCAAAGTACTGGAGGTACTCTCCTATCTAAGATCAAAGTTGGTAAAGTGGGGAGGCATGGCCGAGTACTTAGGTGGTGACAACATACTAGCGATCTTGCCTCCAAGCAACTACCATCAGACCTTGGAAGAAAGTATTAAAGAGATAAATGAACTCAAGTTAAAGATAGGTGTTGGAGTGGCTCCTAATTTTAGAAAAGCATTACTCTTGGCTGCTGAGGCCCTTTTTGACCTAAGAATACATAATCATAAGTTCAAGATAGCAGTGAGGGTTGGAAATCCTGAACTAAAAAACAGAGGTTAGCTAGTGGGGAACGCGATTTGAACAAGTTTCTTGAGGCGGTCTTTTTTGATGTCGATGGCGTGATAACCGATGTCAAAAGCAGCTGGAGGTATGTTCATGAAAAACTGGGCGTTATCAAGGAAGCTGATAAGTATAAAGAAGCTTTCAGCAAGGGCAAAATAACCTACGAGGAGTGGATGAAACTTGACACAGAGCTGTGGGTTCGTGCCTTTGGAGGGAAACTTCACAGATCCCAGCTTATCGAGATCCTCTCAGAGATAAGGCCTAGAAGTGGTATGAAAGAACTTTTCATTTGGCTTCATAAAAATAATATCAAAATTGCTCTCGTGAGTTGTGGCGTAGAACCTCTCGTAGAGAGAATGGCTAGGGAACTGGGAGCTGACATGTGGATAGCACCGCGCTTGAGGTTTGATAAAAGAGGGTATCTGATTCCAGGAGGAATACCTATTCCAGCACCCAGAGGCCAAAGAAGCAAAGGTTGGGCAGTGAAAAGGGTTGCCTGGGAGCTGGGTGTATCGTTAGAAAAAACGGCCTATGTTGGTGATGACATTTGGGATATAGAGGCCTTTAAGGTGGTGGCATATCCTATAGCCTTTAAACCTGCACATTCAGATCTTCAAAAAAATGCGCTGTGTTCGATCAATACACTTTCAGAGCTTAAGAGGGCTTTGGAGCTCTTGATGAAAAGCGGTAAATGTTAGCTTTTTTGATTCAATTAATCGAAGTAAAAATATTTCAAAGAGCGAGAGACCTGAAAACGTGTGGCACTTTTAGCTTTCAGAGGTGTGAGGTCCGTGAACAGCATCATCAGCTCTGAACAGAAAGTCTTATTAAGAGGACTAGCTCTTCTGGGATTCGTTGGATTTCTGTTGCTCGGAATAGGGTTCTTAATATCTGGGTATGCGGCCTCAGCCCCCTTCTTAAAATCTTCGCTAGCAAAGACGCTGATTACGACAAGATCCAAACTGACAATATTCAGTTCCTTTTCATTGATTCTTGTTGGAGCTTTGCTAGTTCACTTTAGCATGAGTTCTATGGCAAAGGAGTCAGGCTGGCATGTACTTGGTGACGGGATGTCTGGATGGACGGCCTACGTAATAATAGCTGGGGGCTTCTTCACAATAGGCTTAGGGTTTAAATCAATAGCTACCTTCACAGGAATGGTCTCCAAGAGCATAATATTTTATTCAATGGTGGACTCTATACTGGCATTAGTTCTCTTGTTTCTGGCTGGCGGAAGAATCTACAGCCCGCTCTTTGCGCTTGGAAGGCTTAAAGGTGGTAGATGGATAGCCCCTCTAGGAAGGTATGGAACCATTTTAGGGGCAGTGCTGCTTCCAGTAGGTTTCGGAGGCATCATCGCTGGCATAGTTTTCATAATTTTAGGAATAGCTCTTCTAGTAAAGGCCTCAAGCCTTCCTGTAAAATCAAAATAACAATAATTGACTTTAAGGTAAAAATTAATTTAACTTCATATATTCCGTTCTAGTAGACTATAAGAGGTGTGTATTTTGGTCAAGCTTACTTTAGGTGCTAAGGTTACTCTTGAGGATATTGAAAGAATAGTAAATGGAGAGAAGGTTGAACTTTCCAACGACGTCGTTAATTCCCTTGAAAATAGTAGGAAGGTGTATGAGACCGAGGCAAGGAGAAGGGAGATATATGGATACTGCACTGGCTTGGGTGCTCTTCAAGGAACTAAAGTTTCCTGTGGGACAGAGGTTGAGGAGGTAACTATAAGAGAGCACGCGGTCGGCGCTGGAACTTATGCTCCTCAGTCATGGGTTAGGGCCTTTTTAGCTTCAAGACTAGTACAGTTTGCTCAAGGCCATGCTCCTATAAGACCTGAGGTTGTTGAATATATCGTTGAGGTTATCAATAAGGACCTAAGGCCACTTGTTCCTTTGCATGGGAGTGTCGGAGCGAGTGGAGACTTGGCTCCCTCATCATTTGTTTTTAGATGCGCATTTTTAGGAGAAGGCTCAGCCCTCTTAGACTCTAAAATAGTTAGTTGCAAAGAGGCACTTGAAAGCTTGAACCTTAAGCCTCCAAAACTTGACGTGGGAGAGTCATTAATGCTTATAAACAATACTGCATGGACCGCAGGAACTCTAGGCCTAGCAATACTTGAGTCTGAGAGGCTTCTAAAAAGGTCGTTAGAGGTTGCAGGCTCTGTAATGGAGTTAATAGGATTTAATCCTGAACACTTCAGTAAGGAGCTTTCGGAAACTAAAAGACATGAGACGCAGAGGGAAATTTCAAGTATTGTAAGCAAGTTCAGCCCTAGAAGAGAAAGTGGTAGGCTTCAAGATCCTTATAGTTTTAGGTGTATACCCCAGATCTACGGGGCTGCTCTTGAGGCTCTAAGGTTCTCGAGAGCATTAGTTGAGAGGGAGATCAGTTCATCAAGCGAGAATCCCGTTATTGACAAGAACGCTGTTTATCACGGATGCAACTTCCACACATCTTATGTGGCCTTAGCCTCTGAGAACGTCACTTGGTCATTAACTTTTGTAATCAATTCAATATATCAAAGAATTCACAATCTGATGAGTTCCAAGATCAACAAGGTGAATGACTTTCTGATAGGAGAGAAAAGCACTGTGGGAATTATGATACTTGAGTACCTTGTCGCTGCTCTAACTGCAGAGGCAAGATCTTCATCAGCGCCACGGACCTTGGAGTGGCTTCCAACAAGTCTATCGCAGGAGGACGCCAATCCAATGACACCAAACTCCGTACTAAGGGTCTTCAAGCTGTTGGATATATTGGCCTGGAGCATAGCCTCTGAGGCCACGGTAGGATCGTTAATAGCAAAAAGGTTAAATGAGGACTTCAGGTGGAAAGTTGATGTTGAAACTACAAACATCAGAGAGAGTCTAGTCAAGCTGAGAAAGATCTTGACGGAGGACATTATGAAATATCAACCTCAAACCTGTTGGAGTCATGTGGATTTTTAGGTTCTAAACATTTATAATGAAGTTAAGAAAGTAAGGTATTAAGTTAATGAGGTGGGGGAGTAAGCTTATGGCCATAAAAGCTTGGTCAAGTGTGCTTGGGGGATTTCATAGGCCAAGATTTCTTAGACATGCTTTGAGAGATGTCGAAAAAGGAACGTTACCTCTTGGTCTTGAAGAGGAACTCCTGAAGGTGGCAACGGCTGAAGTTATTGGAGCTCAACTTGCTTCAGGTATGAGATATGTTACTGACGGCATGTTGGATTGGCATGATATTTTCAGACCCTTTGTTGAGGCCTGGAGAAATGTTTATCCTGATGGGCTCTTGAGATACTTTGATAATAACTTCTTCTATAGAATACCTATCTTCAGAGGTGAACCTGAGCCCTCTAAACCCATCTTAGCCCCTAGAGTTAGGGCCTTCAAAGAACTGATTGAGCCTGCTGAAATGAAGGTTGTAATTCCGGGACCTTTAACCTTCACGCTCCTCTCAAAAAACGAAAGCGAGCTCCCGAAAGAGGAGTTAGCAAAGTCTATAGCTAAGGCCTTGAACATGGAACTTAAAGAGGCTGTTGAGGCTGGAGCAAAGGCCGTCCAGGTGGACGAGCCCATACTAATAGACCCTTATTTAAGTCTTGACGACATCAACATAATAGATGATCTCTTTAAAGTCCTTTTTGAGGGGGTAGATGCGTTCAAAATCTTGGCCTTTTACTTTGGAGTTCCCAAGAAGGACATATATGAGAGGATCTTAAATCTAAATGTCGATGCCTTAGTTCTTCCTCTTGCCGAGAACCCAAAAGGTTTCCTAAACCTTGTTAAGGAACATGGATGTGGCGATAAGATACCTGTTCTAGGGATTGTCAATGCAAGGAATATATATGATGATGATTACCAACATGTTAAAGATCTCGTTAAAGAGTCTCTCAATACTTTAAAGACGGAGGAGGTAGGATTCACTACAAGCTCCTGGCTGGATCTAATACCTTACAGATACAGCTTAAGAAAAACTACAATACTTGGGAAGTATTCTGAGATCTTATCCAAAGAGTTAGGTTTTGATTATATTAATCCTTTAAAGATTATTTGAGGTGGTAGAAAGTGAGTGGCTTCGAGGTCCCTAAGAAGTTTCCCACAACTGTAGTAGGAAGTTATCCTAAACTTGATCCTGCACCTGAAGTCTTAAGGAGATACAGAAAAAGGGAAATAGATGATAAGGAGCTTCATGAGCTCATAAAACCTGCGATAAAAGAGGTTATCAACGATTATCTTTGGGCAGGCGTTGATATAGTTAGTGATGGAGAACAAAGCAGAGAAGATATGGTTGTTTATTTTGCTGAGAGAATGAAAGGATATACAGTAGGTGACTGGGTTAGAATATTTGATAATACATACTTTAGAAGGCCAGTAATTTACGACAAGGTTGAGTGGAAGACTCCTATGACTATTGAAGATTGGGAGTATGCGAGAAGCATAAGTCAGGGAAGGCCTGTGAAGGCGATACTTACGGGCCCCTACACTATGGTTGAGTGGAGCTTCGACCTTCATTATAAGGATAAAAGGGAAGCCGTTTTAGATATGGCCAAGGTGATGAGGAGAGAGGTTGAGGAGTACCTTAAGAGAGGAGTGAAGTATGTCCAAATAGATGAACCGGCCCTCTCTACGAGACCTTGGCGTGAGGATGCTGAGCTTGTAAAAGAAGCTCTAGAGATCATATTTAAAGGCGTTAGTGCTAAAAGAATTGTGCATATATGCTTTGGGAGACTTGAGAGGATACTCCCATACATATTAGATTACCCTGTTGATCAATTTGATCTTGAGTTCAAAAACAGCAACTTCAGGCTCTTGCCATTTCTCAAAGAGTACGGTTTTGACAAGGAGCTGGGATATGGAGTTATCGATGTTCATAGCCTTCAAGTTGAAAGTGTTAATGAAATAATAAAGGACATAGAGAAGTTAATGAAGCTAGACATCATAGGCCCGGAGAAGGTTTATGTAGATCCTGACTGTGGGCTTAAAAGGTTACCGAGAGAAATTGCTAGAGCTAAGCTGAAAAACATGGTTGAAGCTGCCAAGATCGCCAGAGAGAGGTGGTAGTTCTAAAATGCCGAGGGAAGAAGCTTCTCGTTCTAAATCTCCCAAATATAAATGTGAAAAACCTCCCTGTGTGCACATAGTTGTCGATGACAGAAGAAAAATCTTTAAAGTTTTTATTGAGGATTATGACTATATAATGCCTATAGAGATCTCGAAGATAATTAAGGCATGCAAGCTTATAGAATCAGATCCTCGCCTTAAAAGGTATAGAGAAGCGTTAGATGACGAGATAGACTATCTGGCCAGAAGATATTTAGAAGCAGAGCCTTTAACTGAGGAGGAGTAAGATCGGTTTCGGTTAAAAAAGAATTAAGATGGAAGATCAGGGCCTTTTGAGGTACTCAGGTGGTATTGCTTTTATTAGCTTTCTCACCGCCTCACAGCTTTCATGGAACTTCTGTTTCTCTTCATCAGTTAGTGGAAGCTCCAATATCTTCTTAACGCCTCCAGCACCTATAATGACCGGAACCTCAGCCACGACATCCTTTTCTCCATATTCACCGTCTAAATATACGCTTGCTATGAAGGCCTTGTTTAAACCCTTCTTCACGGCCTCAACCATGACAGCTAAGCCAGCTCCAGGACCGAAGTTACTGCTGTAGCCTCTCAAGTTAGTTATTGTGGCCCCAGCATCCACGGTCTCTTTTTCTATCTCCTCAAGCTCCTCCTTGCTCAGGAGCTGAGTTAATGGAATACCCAAGACTGTTGAAAGCCTTGGTATAGGGAACATTGCCTGGCCGTGCATTCCAATGACCACAGGAACTATATTGGCTGGGCTTACTCCTAACTTTCTTGACGCATAATATGCTAACCTCCCTGCATCGAGAACTCCACTAAATCCTATTACTCTCTCCCTCTCCCAGCCTAACCTCTTGTACATAACATAGGCCATAGCATCTAACGGGTTCGTGGTTAGCAAGACCACTGACTTAGGTGCGTATTCGAGTATTTTGTCAGCAATATCTGCTATAACTCCGGCATTCTTACCAACAAGTTCCTCTCTGGTCATGCCAGGCTTTCTAGGAAAGCCTGCCGTTACCACTACCACATCGCTTCCTTCCATGTCTTTAAAGTCATTAGAGCCTCTTATATCAATGCTAACTCCCAAGATGCTTGCTGCATGACTTAGGTCTAGGGCCTCACCTTGAGGTTTGTTTTTGATTATGTCTATTAATAGTATATCGTCAAGTTCCTTCATCATCATAAATGCTGCGGCACTAGTTCCTACCTTTCCAGCTCCAACTATTGTTATCAAACTCTTCACCCCTCGTGTTACTCAATAGAAAGTGTACATGGGGAGGTTGATAGCTTAATCTATTACAGAAACTTATACACGCAGACATTTTGTAAAAATATAACAAAAAGGTGAACCCTAGAATTTCTGAACTTTTATTTTCCAGGGAGTAGGAGTAAAGATGCCTCTGAGGCGATGCTGTGAGCTATCCTCAAGGGTTCGGGAACCCTAGAATGGACTTGAAGCTTTTCAATAAGGCGTTTGGCATAGCTCTCTTCCATTCCCCAACTCAAAATCCAAAGTTCCCCCCTTGGAGTTTCGATGTGTTTTGCCGAATCGACTATTCTTAGAACCTTCTTTCTTAGGTCAGAAAATGATAGCTTAGAGAATGCTGAATATAACCTTTCAAAGCTGGGCTTATAGTTATAAACAACAATTGTAGGTGCATTTGAGAGCTTCATAATTGTTGCTGGGCTTATTACATTGAATCCTGCTATTGTTAAAGAGTCCAAAAGAAGTACGAAGGCCTTTCCTAGAGATGCCAAAGAGGCAGAGTAAGCTATAATTGACGATGCCTCTAGACCATCAATTTTAAGGAGTCCAACATCCATATTAATTGGGTTAAGGTTCAAATCAAAGGATATACAAGCATATATGGTAAATCCCTGACCTAACTTTTCAACCCTTCCATCATCACAAGCAACTATTAGTCTATCGATTATTTCTCTCATCCTTTGAGAGCGCCTCCCTCTCAACAATTTCCAGGACTGGGTCTAGCATCGGATCTTCTTCTAGGGAGGCAAGCATAGTCTTTGGATCAGCGGCTGTAGATATTATCCTAGTTTTTCCATATCTCCCCCTGCTAATTACTCTCGCCTGTATGATTCCAAGCATGTCAAGTTCGCCAATGATCCCAGAGACCCTCCTAAACGTAACCTCTTCAATGTCAAGCAGTTTGACAATCTTTTTATACCACTCATATATCTCACCCGTGGTTACCGCTACCCTTCCTCCACCGCTAGCAGCCAGGATTGCAGCTAGGACTAGCTTTGAGTGAAGGGGAAGGCTTCTGACAACGTCTGCAACCCTATCTCTTTCAATTTCCTCCCTAGCTAACATAACATGCTCTTTCCTAACCTTGTCATCTCCCAACCTCTCGGCTATCTCTCCTGCAACCCTTAGGAGATCAAGAGCCCTTCTCGCATCGCCATGTTCTCTCGCAGCAAGTGCGGCACAGAGAGGTATTACGTCCCTTTCAAGAACGTTCTCCCTGAAGGCCATCCTAGCCCTTTGAGCCAGTATATCTCTTAGCTGTTCAGCGTTATAAGGAGGGAAAACCATCTCTTCCTCGCCTAGGCTGCTCCTAACCCTGGGATCTAAGTTTTCAACGAACTTCACGCTATTTGTTATCCCTATTATTGAGACCTTGGCCTTATCAAGGAGCTCATTTATCCTCGTTAGTTTATATAGAACGTCATCTCCATGTTTCCTTATAAGGAAATCTATCTCGTCAAGAACAATTATGTAAATGCCATCAAGACCTCGCAACTTAGAGACTAGTCTCCCAAAAACTTCTCCTGTAGATAGTCCAGTGAACGGAACCTTAGCGCCTATCTCTAGGGCTATGTCGGCTAAAATTCTATAAGGGGTATCTCTATGTCTCACGTTTACATAAATACCCTTAACCTTAGACCCTAATTCTAAGGCTTTGGCCTCTAACCTTGAAAGAACATATTTAACAACCGCTGTCTTACCAGTTCCTGTTAGGCCATAAATAAAAAGGTTATTTGGCCTATCACCTCTCAGTGCAGGAGCTAAGGTTATTGCTATCCTTTCTATCTCCTTTTCTCTGTGTGGCAGCTCGTTGGGTATGTAATCGGGCATTAGCACCTTTCTGTTCTTAAATATTTTTGATCTCAGGATCCTCCTAAAAACTTCATCTATACTCAACACTCTTCTCCAGAGGAAACATTTGAAAACAAGAGAATATAAAGAAGGGTCAGGCCTCTACAAGACCTTTCAGTGCAAGGCTTCTCGCCATCCTCTCGGCGATCCTTCTAGATTTGACCCTTATTATTATGAAATCTCCAACATCCTCTATTAGAACCCCACTTCCTATTTTCAAAAACTTTAAGGCGTCCTTTTTAGCTGGTATGACATAGTAGCCTTGAGGATCCTTCCTGCTTATTATGTCGTCCACTATCTTTTTAATGTCTTCACTCTTCAAACTTTCACCAATAACTAAAGTTTTTCAACAAGCAATCCTTATAATGTTAAGCCCGGTGAAGAGGGTGGAGGAGCAACTCTACGGTTATTCATCTCACGTTGTGGGAAGGATCCTCTTCTTTAAAGTTCCTGAAGGTTCTCATCCACACAGAGAGATAGAGAAGGTCCTTGAGGAGAATGACCTAAAATCTGCAGTGATAATAGGTATCGGAGGCTTTTCCCAGGCAAGGCTGGGCGTCTACAGCCCTCAGGAGAAAAAGTATTATGAAATGGAAATAAGGCCCCAGGAAAATAAGGTCTTGGAAGTTGCAAACTTGACTGGAAATAGTGTCAGAGGTCCTGAAGGAAAATATTATACACATCTTCATGCGACTTTAGCTAAGGCACCCGGGGAAGTTTATGCTGGCCATCTAATAGACGCTGTCGTTAAGCCTTTCTTAGAGGTTGCAATAATAGAACTTGTTGGTGATTTTGCTAGGTTCCAAACGTTGTTATCGCACAGATGGAAATCCTAGCTACTTTTGATCACATACTTTTTAACCGTTTTAAAAACTACGGGGAACAGCATAAGCATGAAGTAGCCAAGAAGGGCATCAGCTCTTAAAAGTCCAGCAACCAACTCCTTTTTACCAAAGCTTTGACCGTTTATTATATAATCAAGCCAGGTAGCTCCCACAGCCAAAACCTGAATCACCATAGCTGAAACTGCTAGAAGAGATCCTACGAAACTGCTTGCTAACGACAAAGTTATATCCCTCCTCAGTGTTAAAATTGATGAAAACAATATTGCTCCTATGCTTATTAGCAATACTGACATTCCAACGTTAGCTGGAGTGACCTCAGTCAAACATAGGTGAGAAGTCTTAGCCAGTAGGCCACAGGTCCCTAATATTAAATAAACTACTCCAAACGCGCTTGAGACAACTGTTACGAACTTCAACCTTTTAGGTGCAAGGATCTCATTGCTCAAGTTAACTCACCCCAATAAGATGACCGAAGCCGACTACCGTCAAAGCTAAGAGATACGCTAGGATCAGTTCATAGGTCAGTGCAAACAACATGTATCTGGACCCTAGCTCACTTCTTATGGTTGCCATTGTCGCAACACAGGGCACGTATATAAGAACGAATAGCATAAAGGCATATCCCGTCACTGGCGTAAATACATGAAGTTTTGCTAACGTAGCAGGAAGACCCTTTTCACCAACCCCATAAAGAATGGCCATCGTGCCAACTACTATCTCCTTTGCTATAAAACCAAATATTAGTGCCACGGAAGTTCTCCAGTCCCAACCGAGGGGTTTAAACACCGTTTCAGAAAAGACCCTTCCTAGAAGTCCCGCCCAGCTGTGTTCAAGAAGTTCAGGAGAGCTAAGGGCATTGACCCCTAAGAAGCCCGAGGGGCCCGTCACGGACAATAACCATATAAATACAACTCCAATTAATATGACCGTTCCAGCTTTGCGCAAGAACTTTTTAGTCCTCTCCCACATCTTCATGCTTATTATATCGGGCCTAGGCATTATGTAGGGTGGCATCTCCATAACAAAGCCTGTACTGGAACCCTTAAACACGAACTTTCTGAGGGCTAAAGCTACAAGGAGGGCTAAGGTGATGCTCCATACGTACATGCTAAGTACGACCCCTCCAGCAGCCCTCTTAAATATGGCGTATGCTATTACCATGTAGACCGGAAGTCTAGCACTGCATGTAGCTAGAGGAGCTATCAGCGCCGCAGTCTTTCTCTCGTTTTCGTCCTCTATAGCCCTAGTAGCCATAACTGCAGGAACGTTACATCCAAAACCTATAACTAACGGTATGACTGTTTTTCCAGAGAGCCCGAACTTGCTGAAGACCTTGTCAACAAGATATGCTATCCTAGTCATATATCCTACGTCCTCTAGAAACGCTAGACCTAGAAAGAACATTGTTATTAGAGGTAAGAAGCTCAGGACCGTGCCAACACCATTAACAATACCATCTGCTAGGAGAGAGGCTAGCCAGGGTGGCAGGAGCTTTAAGCCAAGGATCCAGTCGTGAAGGTAACCATTTATTAGAAGGCTAAAGAGATCCACAAAAGGTGTTGAGATCTCAAAGGCAAACCTGAAGAGCATGTATAAAACTGCAATGGCCGAGAAAACCCCTAAGACCCTATGAGTTAGCACAGAATCTAAAAGGTCTGTCCAGGTTATCCCCTTCGGCTTTATTTGCCTCACAATGCTCCTCACTATTTCAAGAATCTTTTGGTACCTTCTTTCGGTCATATAGAGTTCTAAATCCTCTATCTTGTTCTGAAGCTCAGCCCTGATCCTCTCAACTTCCCTTATGACTTCATCTCCTCCGGCATAAGATTTTACCTTTCTTATAACGTCCTCGTCCCACTCGAGAAGCTTTATCGAAATCCATCTTGAGGGATACTTCTTGAGGAGCTCAGGAACATTACTTTTAAGGAGTTCTTCAACCTTTTTTATCGCATTCTCCACATCATCCCCATAATTAACAATATTCAATCTTGCTTTGCCTCCCTTTGCACGTTCAAGTATTAGTTTCTTTAGGTTCTGAAGACCGCTGCCAGTCACGGCAACCGTTGGAACCACAGGAACTCCTAAAAGTTCACTAAGCTTTTGATAATCTATCTCGATACCCTGTTCTCTGGCCAGGTCGATCATATTAAGTGCCACAATTGCGTTTGCTCCGAGCTCCAGTATTGAAAGTGCTAGGTAGAGACTTCTCTCGAGGTTAGTAGCATTGACAACGATTATCACTAGATCGGGGTTTTCCTCAACGATGAAGTTTCTGGCTATTATCTCATCAAGGCTATAGGCTGTAAGGCCATAAATTCCAGGCAGGTCAACAACTTCCACCTCAACAGAATCAAGCCTTAACGTCCCAACCTTTTTCTCTATAGTAACTCCTGGCCAGTTTCCAACCCACGCCTTCCCGCCAGTAAGTTTGTTAAATATTGAAGATTTGCCAGAATTAGGTACCCCCGCCAGCGCTACTACAAATCCCTTGCGTGTCTTTTCTATGCTCATAGGGCCTCAGACCTCCTCGACAAAAATTTTCGTACTTATACCAAACCCCAAAGCCACTTTAGGAGAAGGTCCGACATCGTTAACTATCTCAACTATTACTGGACCTCCATACATTAGATTTACAACTCTAAGTAATCTTCCCTCCATAATTCCAAGACTTCTAAGTTTTGCGTGGACACCCTGACCCCCTCTTATCGCTATCACCCTTACCAATGATCCTGGCCTTGCGAAGGCTAGAGGCATCATTTCTCTGGCACCTCCTCGACAAGAACACAGCTCGCTTCGTTGGCCCTAAGACTTATGGGATACCCTCTAACTTGAAGCTCCAGAGGGTCTCCCAGCGGGGCTCTGTTCATGACCTTCACGGTCATTCCAGGAATTATGCCGAAGTCACTAAGCCTCTTTTTGACGAAACCCTTGCAAGTCACCTTTATTATCTTGTATACTTTCCCTATTTTTGCATCAGAGAGTTGTAGTGGCTTTTTTAAGTCGTTAGTCATTACCTTCACCTGTTAGGCTACCCTAACAGTATAAGGTAAGTCTAGCATTTATAAAGTTTCATTAACTAGAACCCCTTAATTATGTGCTATAGCACACGAGGATCTAGGTGGGTAAAAAGTTAACAAATTCATAGTAAAGATAGAAA